>VGEU01000127.1 GCA_016869145.1 Alphaproteobacteria bacterium
GTCCAGAACGACATGGTTCGGCGCTGCCAGAAGATCCTCGACGACACGCGCCCCGAGGCGCGGGCGGTCCTTCAGAACAACATCGAGATCCTGTCGCTCCTGTCGCAGTCGATCGCGCTCGCCGAGGATTCAATCAAGATCCTCCGCCGGCTCGGCCCCCATGTCGAAGGCCAGCCGCGGATCGGGGTCGCCTGACCCTTCTCCCTAAGAGTCACCCGTCTCCCTATAACGCGCCCGTCTTCCTATAGCTCGAAGCCGGCGACGACGTCCGGCTCGGCCGCGGCGTCTTCATACCAGCGCCGCATCGCCGGCAGCGCGAGGATCGCGTCGCGATAGGCGGCGGCGACCGGGTCGAGCGCGACGGCATAGCTCGCGAACCGGGTGACGACCGGCGCATACATCGCATCGGCGATCCCAAACCGGCCATGGAGGAACGGGCCGCCCGCGCCGAACCGGCGCCGGCATTCGCCCCAGAGCGCCGTCACGCGGTCGATATCGGCGGCGACCTCGGGCGCGATCGCGGCCAGCGGTCGCGCGCGGCGGCGGCAGTTCATCGGCATCGCACGGCGGAGTGCCGCGAAGCCGGCATGCATCTCGTGGCTCGCCGCCAACGCATGCGCCCGCGCCGCCCGCTGGTCGGGCCACAACCCCGCCTCCGGATGACGCTTGGCGAGATAAGCGAGGATGGCGAGCGATTCCCAGACCACGATCGCCCCGTCTCGGAGGACCGGCACCTTGCCGGCCGGCGCGTGGCGCGCGAGGAGGGCCTTGGTGTCGTCGCGGTAGAGCGGGATCACGATCTCGTCGAACGGGATGCCGGCGACCGCGAGCGCGAGCCACGGCCGGAGCGACCAGGACGAGTAGTTCTTGTTGCCGATGACGAGCGTCAGCCGGTCCATGCCGCTCCGTAACATGCGGCTCCGGGCGCGACAAGGCGGGCTTCTCAGCCGCCAGCTTCCGCGTCATGCTGCGGCGGCGCCAGAACGGAGCGGGAGCCGCCGTGAGCTACAGGTTCGTCGACAGCCGGAACGCCGACACCATCCCGATCATCCCGGTCGAGACGGCGGTCTTCGCCGCATGGCTCGAGACGCAGCCGCCAGAGATGCGGGCCTGGGTCACGACGTCGGACTTCAAGGCCGAGCCGGGGAGCGTCAGCCTGGTCGGCGGCCGCGATGGCCGCCTCGCCCAGGTCCTGGTCGGGCTCGAGAACCACGACGGGCCGTGGGCCTATGCGGGTCTCCCCGCCCGGCTGCCGCCCGGCCGCTACTGGATCGATGCGCGGATGGAGCGCGACCGGGCGACCCGCGCCGCGATCGGCTGGGCGCTCGGCACTTACGAGTTCACCCGCTATCGCAAGGGGCCGGCCAAGAATTTCCCGACGCTGGTGTGGCCGGACGACGCCGACCGCGCCCGGGTCGAGCGCACCGCGGCGGCGACATTCCTCGCGCGCGATCTCATCAACACGCCGGCCGCCGACATGGGGCCGCCCGAGCTCGCCGAGGCCGCGACCGGCATCGCCGCCCGCTACGGCGCGCGCGCCGAGGTGATCGAGGGCGACGCGCTCCTCGACCGCAACTACCCGACCATCCACGCCGTCGGGCGCGCCGCGGCCAAGGCGCCGCGCCTCGTCGACATCGTGTGGGGCCGCGCCGATGCGCCCAAGGTGACGCTCTGCGGCAAGGGCGTCTGCTTCGACACCGGCGGCCTCGATCTCAAGCCCGCCTCGGGCATGCTCCGGATGAAGAAGGACATGGCCGGGGCGGCGATCCTCCTGGCGCTCGGCCAGATGATCATGGACGCCGGGCTCGACGTCCGGCTCCGCCTCCTGTTGCCGGCGGTCGAGAACAGCGTCGCCGGCAATGCGCTCCGCCCGCTCGATGTGATCCGCACGCGCAAGGGCATCACGGTCGAGGTCGGCAACACCGACGCCGAGGGACGGCTGATCCTCTGCGATGCGCTCGCCGAGGCCGACAGCGAGAAGCCGGCGCTCATCGTCGACTGCGCGACGCTGACCGGTGCCGCGCGCGTCGCGCTCGGGCCCGATCTGCCGGCGCTCTTCTGCAACGACGACGCGGTCGCCGCCCAGCTCATCCGCCACGGCGAGGCCGAGGACGACCCGTTCTGGCGCATGCCGCTGTGGAAGCCCTACCGCAAGATGATCGAAAGCAAGGTCGCCGAGCTCAACAACGTCTCCGAGGGTGCCTTCGCCGGCGCGATCACCGCCGCGCTCTACATGGAGAGCTTCGTCAGCCCCGGCACGCCGTGGATCCATCTCGACGTGTTCGCCTGGAACGACACGGCGAAGCCGGGCCGGCCGGTCGGCGGCGAGGCGATGACGATGCGGGCGCTCTATGCACTCATCGCCGCGCGCTTCGGGGGCCGGCGCTAGGTGCGGCTGACGCAGAAGCAGGCGCTCGCGCTCTGGCGCGAGGCGCTGTCGGCGAGCGTCCGGCGCGACGCGCCCGATCTCTCGGCGCGCCAGATGGCGATCCTGCTCGCGATCTATACCGGCGATCCGCCCCACACCGTCCGCGGCCTCGCCGCCGATCTCGCAATCGCCAAGCCCGCCGTCACGCGCGCGCTCGACCGGCTCGCCGCCCTCGGCTTCGTCCGCCGCCGCAAGGACGCCGCCGACCGCCGGAACGTCCTGGTCGAGCGGACCGTCAAGGGCGCGGTCTATCTGAGCGAGTTCGCCAGGCTCGTGATCGCGGCCGGTCGGGGGCTCGGATCGGGATGACGATGCAGTGGCGCGCGCTGCCGTCGTGCTCGGGACGATCCGCGCGCCGCCGGTCTGGTCGAGCTCATCAGCGGTCACGGGGTCGGGCATTCCGCCGTCGCGCATCACCGCCACGCGGTTGACGACATCCGCACGATCCCGGAGCTCCTCGATCGGGGCGGCTCTGCCCGATCGTTTGATGCAAGAGCGGTTGATTGGCTCTACCCGGCCTTCGAGCACGCTCTCGCGGAAGCTTGGAAGGCGGGGAGCATAGGCTTATACAGTCTGGATAGACGTTGGTAGGTCGCCGGGACATCAGGCCGCCGAGACGCGCACAATGAAGAAATCGACACCCGTTCGTCTTTCCGGAGCGGAGCGCTTTGTGAATATGCTCTTCGCCCTGGTCATCATCGCGATCGGAGCGATCGGCCTATACACGGGAGATCTGCTCCTTCCCGGCAAGCGTACGAGTGGGCCCAGCGGCGTCGTTTTGAACGGTCCTTCCGCATGGCTCATGTATGGCGCCATGACCTGCGCCATGTATGCGCTATTGGCCCCGGTGGCGGGGTATTATGCCGCTACGAGCACTGACGCGTTGTATCTTCGTTTGGCGAAGGCGGCAAAAATCTGTGGGTGGTCGCTGTTTGGGTTGGCATCTTTGGCCTATGTGTTCGGGGTGTAGAGTACGTTCCGCTCCGTCGTCAAAATGCCGCGCTCAAGCACATTTTTTCTTTGTCATGGCGGAGCGCCGCAACGTGCTGGTCGAGCGGGCCGTGAAGGGCGCGGTCTATACCGGCGAGTTCGCCGGGCTCGTGATCGCGGCCGGGCGGGGGCTCGGACCGGGATGACGATCCCGCCGCGCGAGCGCCTCCGCGCCGGCTGACCGTCAGGTCCGGACGGCGCCGCCCTCGACCGCCTCGATCTCGAAGGCGGCGGCGATGAGCGCCCGCGTATAGGCCTCGCGCGGCGTCTCGAAGATCGCTCTCGCCGGCCCCTCCTCGACCACCCGCCCGTCCTTCATCACGATCACGCGGTCGGCGAGCGCGCGCACGACCTTAAGGTCGTGGCTGATGAAGAGATAAGCGAGATTGTGCCGGCGTTGCAGCGCGCGCAGGAGATCGACGATCTGTGCCTGCACCGACATGTCGAGCGCACTCGTCGGCTCGTCGAGGACGACGAAGCGCGGCTTGAGGACGAGCGCGCGCGCGATCGCGATGCGTTGGCGCTGGCCGCCGGAGAACTCGTGCGGGTAGCGGTCCTGCATCGCGGGATCGAGCCCGACCTCGGCGAGGGCGGCGCCGATCAGGGCCCGGCGCGCGTCCTCGTCGGGGGCGAGGCCGTGGACGAGGAGCCCCTCCTCGATGATCTGGCCGATCGAGAGCCGCGGCGACAAGGACGAATAGGGGTCCTGGAACACGATCTGCATCGCGCGCCGGAGCGGGCGGAGCGCCTGCCAGCCGAGGCCCTGGATGTCCTTGCCGTCGAAGCGGATCGGCCCCGCGCTCCGCTCGAGCCGGAGGAGGCCGAGCGCGAGCGTCGTCTTGCCCGAGCCCGATTCGCCGACGACGCCGACGGTGTGCCCGGCGCGGAGCCGGACGCTCACGCCGTCGACCGCCTTGATGTGGCCGACCGTGCGGCGGAGCACGCCGCGCTTGATCGGGAACCACACCTTGAGATCGTCGGCCTCGACGATGACGGGCGCGTCGTCCTCGGGCACGACCGGCGCGCCCTTCGGCTCGGCGGCGAGGAGATGGCGGGTATAAGGATGCTCGGGGCGGGCGAAGATCGCCGCCGTCGGACCCTGCTCGACGATCTCGCCCTTGGTCATCACGCAGACGCGGTCGGCGATCTTGCGCACGATGCCGAGGTCGTGGGTGATCAGCAGCATCGACATGCCGAGGCTCGCCTGGAGCTCCCCGAGGAGCTTCAGGATCTGCGCCTGGATCGTCACGTCGAGCGCGGTCGTCGGCTCGTCGGCGATCAGGATGTCGGGGTCGTTGGCGAGCGCCATCGCGATCATGACGCGCTGGCGCTGGCCGCCGGAGAGCTGGTGCGGATAGGCGCCGAGCCGGCTCTCGGCCTCGGGCAGCCGCACCAGGCGGAGAAGCTCGAGCGTGCGGGCGCGGGCGAGCGCCGCGTCGAGCCCCTTGTGGATCGCGAGGATCTCGCCGATCTGGCGCTCGATCGTGTGGAGCGGGTTGAGCGAGGTCATCGGCTCCTGGAACACCATCGCGATGCGGTCGCCGCGCACGCGCCGCAAGACCGGCTCCGGCGCGCCGACGAGCTCGTCGCCGTCGAAGCGGATCGAGCCGGTCGGATGATGCGCGCGCGGATAGGGGAGGAGCTGCAGGATCGAGAGCGCGGTGACCGACTTGCCCGACCCCGATTCGCCGACCAGCGCCACGGTCTCGCCGCGGCCGATCTCGAACGAGACGCCGCGCACCGCCTTGACCGCGGAATCGCCGTGGCCGAACGAGACCGAGAGGTCGCGGACGGAAAGGAGCGCGCTCACGCGAAGGCCTTGCGCGGGTCGAAGGCGTCGCGCACCGCCTCGCCGACGAAGATGAGCAGGCTCAGCATGATCGCGAGCACGGCGAAGGCGGTGAGCCCGAGCCACGGCGCCTGGAGGTTCGACTTGCCCTGCGCGAGAAGCTCGCCCAGCGACGGCGATCCCGGCGGCAGCCCGAAACCGAGGAAGTCGAGCGAGGTCAGCGTCGTGATCGAGCCGTTGAGGACGAAGGGGAGGAAGGTGAGCGTGGCTACCATCGCGTTGGGCAGCACGTGGCGCCACATGATTGTCGGGTTGGAGACCCCGAGCGCGCGCGCCGCGCGGACATAGTCGAAATTCCGCGCCCGTAGGAACTCGGCCCGGACGACGCCGACCAGCGCCATCCAGCCGAACAGCAGCATGATGCCGAGAAGCCACCAGAAATTGGGCTCGACCACGGAGGCGAGGATGATCAGGAGGAAGAGGGTCGGGAGCCCCGACCAGATCTCGATGAAGCGCTGGAACAGGAGATCGGTCCAGCCGCCGAAATAGCCCTGCACCGCGCCCGCGGCGATGCCGACGAGCGAGCCGAACAGCGTCAGCGTCAGCCCGAACAGGACCGAGATGCGGAAGCCGTAGATGACGCGGGCGAGGACGTCGCGCGCCTGATCGTCGGTGCCGAGGAGGTTCTCCGCCGACGGCGGCGCCGGCGCCGGTCGGTCGAGGGCGAGGTTGACGGTGCGGTAGGAGTAGCGGATCGCCGGCCACAGCATCCAGCCGCCCTTCTTGTCGATCAGCTCGCGGAAGAACGCCTCGCGATAGTCGGGCTCGGTGTCGAAGTCGCCGCCGAAGGCGGTCTCGGGATAGGTCGCGACCACCGGGAACAGGACCTTGCCGTCGTAATGGATGACGAGCGGCCGGTCGTTCGCGATCAGCTCGGCGAACAGGCTGAGGACGAACAGGACGAGAAACACCCAGAACGACCAGTAGCCGCGCCGGTTGGCGCGGAAATTGGCGAAGCGGCGCCGGACGAGCGGCGTCATGCGGAGCCCGAGGACGCGCGCCGTCCGCTCAGACACCGCGCGCCTCGAAGTCGATCCGCGGGTCGACGATGGTGTAGGTGAGATCGCCGATCAGGTTCATCACGAGGCCGAGGAGCGTGAAGAAAAAAAGGCTCGCGAACATGATCGGATAGTCGCGCTTGACGACCGCCTCGAAGCCGAGGAGACCGAGCCCGTCGAGCGAGAAGATCACCTCGGTCAGAAGCGCGCCGGTGAACAGGATGCCGACGAAGGCGCCCGGAAAGCCCGCGATCACGATCAGCATCGCGTTCCGGAACACGTGGCCGTAGAGGATGCGGTTCTCGGTGAGCCCCTTGGCGCGCGCCGTCAGGACATATTGCATGTTGATCTGGTCGAGGAACGAGTTCTTGGTGAGCAGCGTCAGCGTCGCGAACCCGCCGATCACGAGCGAGGTGATGGGCAGCACCATGTGCCAGAGATAGTCGACGATCTGGCCGCCGAGCGAGAGCGCGTCCCAGTTCTCCGACACGATGCCGCGGAGCGGGAACCAGGCGAGGAAGCTGCCGCCGGCGAACAGGACGACGAGCAGGACCGCAAACATGAAGCCGGGGATCGCGTAGCCGACGATGATGATGCCCGAGGTCCACACATCGAAGGTCGAACCTTCGCGGATCGCCTTGCGGATCCCGAGCGGGATCGAGACCAGATAGACGATCAGCGTCGTCCACAGCCCGAGCGAGATCGAGACCGGCATCTTCTCGAGGACGAGGTTGACGACGGTCTCGTCGCGGAAATAGCTGGTGCCGAAATCGAAGCGGAGATAGTTCCCCATCATCAGGAGGAACCGCTCGTGCAGCGGCTTGTCGAAGCCGAACTGCTTCTCGAGACTCTTGATGAATTCGGGGTCGAGGCCCTGCGCGCCGCGATAGGCGGTCGTCGTCGCGCCGGCGGCCTCCGTCGTCGCGCGCCCGACCGCCTGGCCCTGGCCGCCTGAGACCTCGCTTCCCGTGCCGCCGCCGATCCGCGCCGTCGCGCCGGCGTCGGTGCCGGTCACCTGGGCGATGATCTGCTCGATCGGGCCGCCCGGCGCGAACTGCACAATGACGAAGTTGATCAGCATGATCCCGATCAGCGTCGGGATCATGAGCAGGACGCGGCGGACGATATAGGCGAGCATTACCGCGACGGCGCCTTCCCGGCGGCGATCTGGGCGGCCTTCTCGGGCGCGAACCACCAGGTATCGACGAGGCCGAGATCGTAGCGCGGCTTCGACCGCGGCCGCTCGAACTTGTCCCAGAAGGCGATGTGGTGCGTGCCCTTGAACCACTGCGGCACGCTGTAGGCGTTCCACATCAGGACGCGGTCGAGCGCACGCACGGCGGCGACGAGCTCGGGGCGCGAGCGCGCGCCGATCACGCGCTCGATCAGCGCATCGACCGCGGGGTCCTTGAGGCCGGCGAGGTTGAGCGAGCCCGGGACGTCGGCGAACTCGCTGCCGAAATAGTTGCGCTGCTCGATCCCGGGCGTGATCGGCTGGACATAGCGGCGGACGATCACGTCGAAATCGAACCCGTCGGTCCGGACCTTGTAGTTGGCGACGTCGACGATGCGCTGGGTCGCGGCGATGCCGAGCCGCTCGAGGTTGCGGACATAGGGGCCGATCACGCGGTTGAAGCTCGCCTCGAAGTTCAGGAACTCGATCGTGAAGCGCTCGCCCTTGGCGTTGACGAGCGCGTTGTCCTTGGTCGTCCAGCCGGCCTCGCGGAGGAGGCGCACCGCGTCGCGGAGCGAATCGCGCATCGCGCCGCGGCCGTCGGTCTTCGGCGCGACATAAGCCGGTCCGAACACCTCGGGCGGCACCTGGGCGCGGAACGGCTCGAGGAGCGCGAGCTCGGCCGGCGAGGGCGATCCGGTCGCGGCGAGCTCGGAGTTCTCGAACATCGAGTTGGTGCGGGCGTAGAGGTCGTGGAAGATCGTCTTGTTGGTCCACTCGAAGTCGAAGGCGAGGTTGAGCGCCTGGCGCACGCGGCGGTCCTTGAACCGGTCGCGCCGGAGGTTGAAGAAGAACGCCTGCACGCCCGACGGCGTCTCGTCCTTGAGCGCATCGCGCTGGATCAGCCCGCGCTGCACCGGCGGCTTGTCGTACTGCGTCGCCCAAGAGCGCGCGGTGAACTCCTCGCGGAAATCATAGGCGCCGGCGAAGAACGCCTCGAGCGCGACGTCGCGGTCGCGGTAGTAGTCCCAGCGCACGAGGTCGAAATTGTTGCGGCCGCGGTTGACGGGCAGCGCGCGGCCCCAGTAGCTCGGATCGCGGCGATAGGTGATCGAGCGGCCGGGCTCGACCTTGTCGACCCGGTACGGGCCCGAGCCCATCGGCGGCTGCAGCGTCGTCTCGTCGAACTTGACGCGCGCGTAGTAGGCGGCCGACAGCACCGGAAGCCCGGCGAGCCGGGTCGGGAGATCGCGATGATCGCCGGGCTTGAAGTCGAAGCGGACGCGCATCGCGGTCTCGGCGACCGCCGCGGCGACGTCGCGATAGAGGATCCGATACTGCGGATGGCCCTTCTCGACCAGCGCGTTGAAGGTGAAGACGACGTCGGCCGCGGTCACCGGCGTGCCGTCGTGGAAACGCGCGGCCGGGTTGATGGTGAACGCGACGGTCCGGCGGTCGGCGCCGACCTCGACGCTGTCTGCGACTTGCGCGTAGAGCGCGTCGGGCTCGTCGGCGGCGCGCTCCATCAGCGTGTCGAAGACGAGCGCGATGCCCTGCGGCGCGACGCCCCTGAGGAGGAACGGGTTCAGCGTGTCGAAGGAATCGAGGCCCCAGAGACGGAGCTCGCCGCCCTTCGGCGCGTCCGGGTTGACATAGTCAAAATGCGCGAAGCCGGCCGGATACTTGAGATCGCCGAAGACCGAGAGTCCGTGGCGTGGGCCGCTCGCCGCCGCGGGGAGGGCCGTGGCGGCGGCGGCGAGCCCGAGGGCGAGGGCGAGAGCGCGGGCGCGGGCCACGGGGCGGC
>VGEU01000128.1 GCA_016869145.1 Alphaproteobacteria bacterium
CCGGGCAGCCGCCGAGGCGCGCGCCGCGCTGGCGCCGCTCAGGCGGGCGGCCCGCGCCGCCGAGGAGCGGCTCTACAAGCTGACCGCGGAGAAGGCGGCACTCGACGGGCGCCTCGCCGATCCCGCGCTCTACAGCGGGAACGGCGCCGGCGTGACCGAGCTCCTCAAGCAGCAATCCGCGCTCGGCCGTGCCATCGCCGAGGCCGAGGCCGACTGGTTCGCGGCCGAGGAGGCGCTCGAGGCGGCGGCCGCCGGCTGAGGCGTGGCGGCCATACTGTCACACGGGATCCGCAATCCCCGTCAAGCACGCTTCTCCCAGCCGCCGCGATCGTTCTGCAGCCAGTAGAGGACCCCGTGGCCGGCATCGCGGCAGGCACGCCAGCGGTCGCGGGCAGCGGCCACCGCCACCTCGTCGCGTCCGTCGAAGAGATCGAGGCAGCGCGCGAAGCCGGCGAGATCGCCGGCCGCGACCCCGTCGGTGAGGACGAGCACCGTGGCGCCGTTCGGGTTGTCGTCGCCGGCGGTGAGCCAGATCGGCTGCTCGGCCGCGTCGCCGTCGCGGGCCGACCCGTGCGGCAGGAAGCTATCCTGGTCATAGGTCCAGAGGAGCGCGTTCAGGGCCTCGACCCGCTCCTCCGACGCGGCGCGGACGACCGCCCGCATGCCGCTGGCGACGACCTTCTCGAGGAGCGCCGGCAAAGCGCGCTCAAGACCTGACCGCGTCAAATGGTAGAAGCCGACCTCCGCCATCGGCACTACCGCGGCACTACCCGGTCGGCACCTGCTTGCCAGTCGTCATCCCCGGTCGTCATCCCTCGTAGTGCTCGGCCACGAGCCGATCGAGCAGCCGCACCCCGAACGCCGTGCCGCCCTTGGGCACGGTCGGGGTGTCCTTCTTCGACCAGGTGACGCCGGCGATGTCGAGATGCGCCCACTTGACCCCCGGCTTGATGAAACGGCCGAGGAGCTGCGCCGCGGTGATCGAGCCGGCGCCGCGTCCGCTCCCGACATTCTTCATGTCGGCGATGTCGGAGTTGATGTCGCGGTCATAGGCCTCGCCGAGCGGCATGCGCCAGACCGGCTCGCCCGTCGCGAGGCCCGCGGCGATCATCCGGGCGGCGAGCTCGTCGTCGTTGGCGAAGAGGCCGGCCTGCTCGTGGCCGAGCGCGATGATGATCGCGCCGGTCAGCGTCGCGAGATCGATCAGCACCTTGGGGTTGTAGCGCTCCTGGCAGTACCACATGGCATCGGCGAGGACGAGCCGGCCTTCGGCGTCGGTGTTGATCACCTCAATCGTCTGGCCCGACATCGTCCGCACCACATCGCCCGGCCGTTGCGCGGTCGCCGACGGCAGGTTCTCGACCAGGCCGCAGACGCCGACCGCGTTGACCTTCGCTTTGCGCCCCGCAAGCGCCATCATCAGCCCGACTACGACGCCGGCGCCGGCCATGTCCCACTTCATGTCCTCCATGCCACCCGCCGGCTTGATCGAGAGGCCGCCCGAATCGAAGGTCACGCCCTTGCCGAGGAAGGCGATCGGCCGCTTGTCACGGGCGCGCGGCGCCCCGTTCCAGCGCAACACCACCAGACGCGCCTCGTGCGCACTGCCCTGGGCGACGCCGAGGAGCGCGCCCATCCCGAGCCGCGCCATCTGGCGGCGATCGAGGACATCGATCTTGACGCCGAGGCGGGCGAGCTTGCGCGCCTCGCGGGCGAAGGTCTCGGGATAGATGACGTTGGCGGGCTCGCTCACGAGGTCGCGGGTGAAGTAGACACCGTCCGCGACACGCGCGCGCGGCGCATAGGCGCGCCCCGCCTCGGCCGCGCCGGCGCACATCACGGTGACGGCGTCGAGGCTCGGCTTCTGGTCCGGCTTCTCCTTCGTCCGGTACTTGTCGAAGCGATAGCTCCGGAGCCGTGCGCCATAGGCGATCTCGGCGGCGAGCGCGGCGCCGCCGATCTTCGCGCCCTTCGGCGGATCGATCGCGATCGCGACCGCCTTCTCGCCCGAATGCGCGAGATCGGCGACCACCTTGCCGCCGGCGTTCTGCGCCGCGAGCGCATCGAAGGAGTCGGGCTTGCCGAGGCCGAGGAGGACAACGCGGCTCGCCCCGATCCCGTGCGGCGTCAGGACCACGATCGACTGCCCGCGCTCGCCCTTGAAGCGGCCGGCCGACATCGCGCGCTTCAACGATCCGCCGGTCGCCTTGTCGACGCGCTCGGCCATGGGCTGCAGCACGCGATCCTGAAGGACGCCGACGACGAGGGCGCCCGAACGCGGGATGGCGGGCGGACCGAACGAGATCTTCATGCCGGATGCTCCTGTGGCGCGAGGCTCTGCGAAGGCAGCGATCGTGCCAATCTCGTGACATCGGCGCCAGCGGAAAGCCAGCGGAAAGCCAGAATCGGCCGGCCGCTGCCACGGCGCAAAGCCTGTCGTCGGCGCATCGGTTCGCCTATAGTCGGCCCCGATGCGCCTCGACCGTTATCTGTTCCGGCAACTCGTCCTGACGCTCGTCCTCGTCGCCGTCTCGCTCGCCTGCGTGGTATGGCTCAGCCAGTCGCTGCGCTATGTCGAGATGGTGGTGAACCGCGGCCTGTCGGCGTGGATGTTCCTCTATTTCACCACGCTCCTCCTGCCCACCATGGTCGCGATCGTGCTGCCGATCGCGCTCTTCACGGCGATACTCTTCATCTACAACAAGCTCACCATCGATTCCGAGCTCGTGGTGATGCGGGCGCTCGGGATCAGCCATTTCGCGCTCGCGCGCCCGGCGCTGGTGCTCGCCGGCATCACCACCGTCGCGACATTCGCGCTGACGACCTGGCTGGTGCCGGCCTCCTATCGCGCCTTCAAGGATCTCCAGTTCACGATCAAGTCGTCATATTCGGGGGTCCTGATCCAGGAAGGGGTCTTCAACACCCTCCTCGACGGCATCACCGTCTATGTCCGGAGCCGGACCGCCGACGGCGAGCTCCTCGGCATCATCATCCACGACGGCCGCGCCGCGACCAAACCGATCACGATGATGGCCGAGCGCGGCGCCTTGATCTTCGGCCCGACCGGGCCGCGCGTCGTCATGTTCAACGGCAACCGCCACGAGGTCGAGCCGGACGGGCGACTGTCGCTGCTCCACTTCGAGCGCTACACCTTCGACATCGCCGTGATGTCGGCGAGCGGCCAGCGCGGCGGCGGGCGCAATGCGGCCGAGCTCTATATCCGCGAGCTTCTCGACCCGCCGCCGGGATCGTCGGACTCGACCGTGCGGCGCTGGTACGCCGAGGCGCATTACCGGCTCGCGACGCCGCTCCTCTGCCTGTCGCTCGGCATCCTCGCCCTCGCGTTCCTCTTGTCGGGCGACCACAACCGGCGTGGCCAGACGATCCGGATCGCGGGCGCGGTCGTCGCGGCGGTCGTGGTCGAGGCCGCGTTCATCGCCGTGCGCAACCAGGCGAACATCGAACCCGCGCTGGTCTGGGGCATGTATCTGGTCGCGCTCGTGCCGGTCGGCGCCGGTCTCTACGTGCTGGGCGGCTTCCGTCGTCCGCGGCGGGGCGCCGTCGCGGCCGGGGCGGGCTGAGGTACCGATGCGCCTTTCGCCCATCTTCGCCCGCTATATGGGCCGCCAATATCTCCAGTGGTTCCTCGGCGTGATCCTCGTGATGGCGACGATGATCGTGCTGTTCGACTTGATGGAGCTGATCCGGCGGACCGCATCGAAGCCCGATGCGACCTTCGACATCGTGGTGACGATGTCGCTTCTCCGGCTTCCCGATCTCCTCCAGCGCACGTTCCCGTTCGCGATCCTGTTCGCGGCGATACTCGCGTTCTGGCGGTTCAACCGAAACCACGAGCTCGTCGTCGCACGCGCCGCCGGCGTATCGGCCTGGCAGTTCATGCTGCCCGTCCTCGGCCTCGCGTTCGCGATCGGCGTGCTCGCGCTCGCCGTGTTCAACCCGTTCGCCGCCGCCATGCTGCAGCGTTTCGAGTTCCTCGAATCGCGCTACATCAGCGGCAAGTCGAGCTTCGCCGATCTGTCCGAGACCGGGCTCTGGCTCCGTCAGTCCACCGACACCGGCCACTACATCATCCACGCGCCCGAGATCGCCCAGAACGCGATCGAGCTCCGCCGCGTGATCGTTTTCGTGTTCGAGGGGCAGGACCGCTTCGCGATGCGGATCGATGCCGGCGCGGCGCGGCTCGAGCGCGGATCGTGGCTCCTCGCCGATGCCCGCCTCGCGCGGCCCGGCGGCCAGCCGCAGCGCGTGGCCGAGCACCGCATCCCGACCGATCTTACGCCCGAGAACTTCTCCGACAGCTTCGCGCCGCCGCAGACGCTCTCGTTCTGGTCGCTGCCGGGATTCATCGACGTCCTCGAGAAGGCGGGCTTCCCGGCGCTCCGCCACAAGGTCTACTGGAACATGCGGCTCGTCGACCCGATCCTCTTCTGCGGCATGATACTCCTCGCCGCCACGATGTCGCTCCGGCCGACGCGGCGCGGCGGTACGTCGATGCTGGTGGTCGGCGGCATCCTGATCGGGTTCGCGATCTTCGTCGTCTCCGACGTGGTGTTCGCCCTCGGTGCCTCGGCGCGCGTGCCGGTCGAGCTCGCCGCCTGGGCGCCGGCGACGATCGCCTGCCTCCTCGGCGCCGCGGCCGTGTTCCATCTCGAGGACGGCTGATGGCCCACTTTGGCGCCGCCCTTCTCCTCGCGCTCGCCGCCGTCGCGATCGCCGGCACCGCCCCGACCATCGCACAGTCCCGCGTCCGCGACGACCAGCCGGTCTATTTCCGCGCCGACCGTGTCGATGCCGACCGCCAGCGCGGACGCATCCGGGCGAGCGGCCGGGTCGAGGTCTGGCAGGCCGATCGCGTCCTGATCGCCGACGACCTCGTCTATGACGAGCGCACCGAGATCGCGACGGCGACCGGCAATGTCGCGATCCTCGAGCCTTCGGGCGATGTGATCTTCGCCGATGCGGCCGAGATCACCCGCGACTTGAAGGACGGTGTCGCCGACAATCTCCGCATCCGTCTGTCCGACAATGCGCGCGTGGCCGCGGTCGGCGGCTGGCGCATCGGCGGTGCCGTCACCGAGATGCGGAAAGCCGTCTATTCGCCGTGCGAGCCGTGCAAGGACGACCCCGAGCGGGCCCCGATCTGGCAGGTGAAGGCCGACCGCGTCGTCCAGGATTCGATCGACAAGACGGTTCAGTACACCGACGCCCAGGTCGAGTTCTTCGGCGTACCGGTGCTCTACATCCCCTATTTCGAGCACCCCGACCCGAGCGTGAAGCGCAAGAGCGGGTTCCTGACGCCGACCTTCGGCAACGACACGCTGCTCGGCGCCTGGGTGCGGCTCCCCTACTACTACACGCTGTCGCCGCAGCGCGACGTCACGGTCACGCCGATGGTGACGTCGAAGGAGAACGCGCTTCTCGCCACGCAGTACCGCGAGCGTTTCGCCAACGGCATCCTCGACATGACCGGGAGCTTCACCTACGCGACCGGCGACGGCGGCGCCGACGAGGTGCGCGGCCACATCGAAGGCATCGTCCGCTACGACATCGACGACACCTGGCGCGGCGGGCTCAACCTCTCGGTCGCCTCGGACGACACGTTCCGCCGGCGCTACCGCTTCGGCTCCGAGCAGACGCTCGTCAACCGCGGCTATATCGAGGGATTCCGAGGCCGCAACTACGCGGTAGCCAACGCCTACTACTTCCAGGGGCTGCGGCGCGAGGACGAGCAGGGCCAGATCCCGTTCGTCTTCCCCTATCTCGCCTACAGCTATTCCGGACAGCCCGACCGCGATGGCGGCCGCTGGTCGGCCGACGCCAACATGCTCCTCCTGACGCGGACGACCGGCACCGATTCACGCCGCGTGTCGGCGCGTGCCGACTGGCAGCGGCCGTTCACCAGCCGCAACGGCGAGATCATCACGATCAGCGCCGGCATACAGAGCGACGCCTATTTCGTCGACGACGTGAAACGCGGCGACGGCACGACCTATTCGGGCCTCGCCGGGCGCGTGTTCCCCCATGTCGGCGCCGACTGGCGGCTGCCGCTCGTGCGGAGCGGCGCAGGCGCGACGCAGATGATCGAGCCGGTGGGCGGTCTGATCGCGGCACCCAATTTCGGCAACCCGAACCGCATCCCGAACGAGGACAGCCTCGCCTTCGATCTCGACGATCTCAATATCACGAGCGCCAACCCGTTCCGCGGCAACGATCGCGTCGCGCCGGGGCCGCGCGCCTATTACGGCATGCGCGCCGGCTGGTACGACGGATCGGGTATCGCGACGACCGCGTTCATCGGCCAGAGCTATCGTTTCACCGAGACGGACGACTTTCCGGTGGCCTCGGGGCTCGAGGACCAGCTCTCGGACATCATTGGGCGCATCGATATCTCGACCGGACGCCATGTCGCCGCCTTCCTCAGGTTCCGGCTCGACAAGGACGACCTCACGCCGCGGCGGAACGAGGTCGCGCTGCGGCTCGGCCCGCCGTCGTTCAATGTCACCGCCGACTATGTCTTCCTCGACAAGGCGGTCGCCGATCCCGAGTTCACCCAGGAGCGCGAGGAGGTTCTGCTCGCCGCCGCGAGCCAGCTCACGCCGAACTGGGCGATCCAGGGGCGCACGCGGCGCGATCTGTCGAACGACCGCCCGATCCGCCACGGCGCGCGGTTGACCTACCAGGACGACTGTTTCATCTTCGCCCTCGATTGGACGCGGACGTTCACCAGCGACCGCGACCTCGAGCCCCGCAACGCCGTCGTCGCCCGCGTTGTCCTGAAGACGCTGGGCTCGTTCGGGATCGGCGGCAGCGCGTCCTGACCCGGGGTCTGCCCGGATCGGCCGGGATTTGGCCAGATCTGGCTGCGTCGCCTGGCCGTGGCGTATAGTGCAGAGCAGCGCGGGAAACCGCCCGTCATCGGAGCCGTTGGCTTGAACCTGAAGCGTCTCGTCGCCGTCGTCGCGCTGTGCGCCGGTCTCGCCGCGCTCGGCCCGCGCGCCCAGGAGCTGCAGCGCATCGCCGCCATCGTCAACGACGAGGTCATCTCGGTCTTCGACCTCGAGGCGCGAATGCGGCTCATCATCGCGACGAGCGGCCTCACCGACGGACCCGAGACTTATCGCCGGCTCGCCCCCGACGTGCTCCGCTCGCTGGTCGACGAGCGGCTCCAGCTTCAGGAGGCGAAGCGCCGCAACGTCGCGGTCGCCGACAAGGAGGTCGAGGACGCGATCCGCTCGATCGAGCAGCAGAACCGGATGCCGGTCGGCGAGCTCAACCGCTATCTCTCCCAGAACACGATCCCGCACGACACGCTCGACCAGCAGCTCCGCGCCTCGATCGCCTGGAGCAAGCTGGTCGGCCAGCGGCTCCGCCCGCGCATCACCGTCGGCAACGACGAGGTCGAGGAGATCCTCGATCGCCTCAGGGAGCGCCAGGGCCAGCCCGAGTACCGCATCGCCGAGATCCTGTTCACGGTCGATGCGCCGCAGAACGAGGACGCGACCGCGCACGCCGCGCAGCGGCTCGTCGCCGATCTCCGCGGCGGCGCGCGCTTCGAGGTGATGGCCCGCCAGTTCTCTCAGAGCGCGACCGCGGCCACCGGCGGCGACGTTGGCTGGGTGGCGCAGGCCGAGCTCCCCGAGGCCGTGCGGGCGTCGATCGACCGCATGGGCATCAACGAGATCGCGGGCCCGTTCCGCACCCAATCGGGCTATCAGATCATCCAGCTCGCGGCCCGGCGCATCGCCGGTGGTAGCGATGCGCGGAACGCGCAGGTGACGTTGCGCCAGGTGTTCCTGCCGGCGGCGGGCGATCCGCGGGCGGCGGCCGAGCGGCTCCGCGCGGTGAGGGGCCGGCTCACGCGCTGCGACGACGTGCCGACGGTGGTGCGCGAGGTGAACTCGCCCCGGCCGCCCGAGCTTGGCACGTTCCGCGTCGCCGAGCTCTCGGCCGAGGTGCGCGGCGCAGTCGCCAATCTCGAAATCGGCCGGCCGAGCGAGCCGATC
Organism: Alphaproteobacteria bacterium; assembly: GCA_016869145.1. Lineage (GTDB taxonomy): Bacteria > Pseudomonadota > Alphaproteobacteria > MPNO01 > VGEU01 > VGEU01. The sequence continues at coordinate 8,025 of VGEU01000128.1, forward strand.
GCGGTCGGCGACGGCGTCGCGATCCTGATGGTGTGCGGCCGTGACGCCGCGGGCGGGCGCGCGCCCGACCGCGAGGAAGTCGTCAACCAGCTCACCCGCCAGCGGCTCGATCTCGCCGCGCGGCGCTACATGCGCGATCTTCGGCTCGCCTCCGTGGTCGACGTCCGGTCGTGACCGCGACGCGCCCGCTCGTGGTCACCATGGGCGATCCCGCCGGGATCGGCGGCGAGATCGCGCTGATGGCCTGGACGCGGCGCGATGGCGCGACGCCGCCGTTCGCGATGCTCGACGACCCGGCGCGGCTCGAGGCGATCGCGCGCCGGATCGGCCTCGCGGTGCCGGTCGCACCGATCACCGAGGTGAGCGATGTCGCGCGGGTGTTTCCGCGCGGCCTGCCGGTTCTTCCCGTCTCTCTCGCCGCGGCCGTCGAGCCGGGACGACCCGACCCCCGGAACGCGCCCGCGGTCATCGAGGCGATCGACCGCGCGATCGACCTCGCGCGGACGGGCAAGATCGCCGCGATGGTCACCAACCCGATCAACAAGGCGGTCCTCTACGCGGCGGGCTTCCGTCATCCCGGCCACACCGAGTATCTCGCCGATCGGGCCGGGCTCCGCACCGCGCCGGTGATGATGCTCGCCTCGCCCGCGCTCCGCGTCGTGCCGGTCACCATCCACCTTGCGCTCCGCGAGGCGGTCGGCGCGCTGACGACGGCTTCGATCATCCATTGCGGGCGCGTCACGGCGGCGGCACTCATGCGCGATTTCGCGATCCCGCTTCCGGTCATCGCCGTCGCCGGGCTCAACCCGCATGCGGGCGAGGACGGCCATCTCGGGCGCGAGGAGATCGAGATCGTCGCGCCCGCGGTCGCACAGCTCCGCGCCGAAGGCATCGCGGCGCATGGACCGGCACCCGCCGATACGCTGTTCCATGCCCGCGCGCGCGCCGGCTACGACGCGGTCCTCTGCATGTATCACGACCAGGCGCTGATCCCGCTCAAGACGATCGACTTCGATTCGGGCGTCAACGTCACGCTCGGCCTTCCCTTCGTCCGAACCTCGCCCGACCACGGCACCGCCTACGACATCGCCGGCACCGGGCGCGCCAACCCGGCGAGCCTGATCGCGGCGATCGCGCTCGCGAGCACGCTCGGCGCGCACCGGCTCGCCGCGCCCGCCCTTGCCTGAACCGCCGACGCTGCCGCCCT
>VGEU01000129.1 GCA_016869145.1 Alphaproteobacteria bacterium
GGCACCGCGGACCCGACGACGACTGTGGCAGCAGATCGGACGCTTGGTCGGCACCTTCACCGAACTCGAATGCCGAAACTTCTTCCGTCACGCCAGATATGCTGCAACCTGACCGGATACCGCTCTAACAAGACGTTAAGGGATGGCGGGGGCCCGATCGCCGGGCCCGGAATGTCAGACAGCGGCCCGGTGGCCGCCGGTCTCCAAGGTCCCGGAATGGAAAACGGCGGCCTAGTGGCCGCCGTTCTCCAAGTTCAGTGTGGCGCCCTGCCGGCTTTGAGCTTCGCTCTGGCGACCGCCCTCAGGCGGCCTTGCGGGTCTTCTTCGTCGTGCGGCGGCGCGCCTTCACGACGAGCTTACGGACGACGCCCGACCGGAAATAGGAGATGATGAACACCCTGAGCGCCGCGGTCAGGCTCGACTGCCGGCGCCGCGCGTCGACCGCGGGCAGACATCGTGCAGCGACGCACCCTCGCGCCGGCAGACTTCGGCCAGCGCATCCCACATCTCCGGCTCGAGCCGCATGCTCGTCCGATGACCGGAGACCGTGATATTCCTGCTGATAAGGCTCGAAACCATGGGGGACCTTCCGCGCATTGGTTACCGGAATGAAAATCGGTACGCGTCAATGATATACGTATAACGAGTGTATCGATAAACTTATACATCCTTAAAGGTATATGAGGTGTTAACGCGCGGCAACCGCGTCGAGCGGCGGCCGGACGGTCGGCCAGCCGGTCGGCGGATCAGGATGCGGCGGCGGCCTCAGTGGGCGTCAGCGCGCGGACGCTGAGCGCATGGACCGGGCCGGCGAGCTCGTCGGCGAGCGCCGCATAGACCAGGCGCTGGCGTTCGAGCCGCGAGCGCCCGGCGAACGAAGCGGCGACGATCTCGACACGGAAATGCGTCTCGCCCTCCGCCCGCGCCCCGACATGGCCGGCATGGAGATGCGATTCATCGACAATGGTGAGCGCGACGGGCGCGAAACGCGCCGAAAGCTTCGACTCGATCGACGAACGGACGGTCACCCTGGTCTCCCGCGTGGGTCGTGCGCTTGGCACGGATGTGTCGCATCCGAGCGGCGTGGTCAAGGGTGCCGCGACGCTGTCGCGCAGGCCGGGTGCAGGTCTTGTCACGCCCGGGGGCGCTGTCCATACTGCGGCGGTGAAAAGGCGACGTTCCCCAGGGCCCGCGCACGATGCGGCTGCCGAGGAAGGCGGCTTGCGACCGTGCGACATGCCGGGTTGTACCGCGATCGGCAGGTATCCGGCCCCGCGCGCCCGGAACGCGCTGAAGGACTATTATTGGTTTTGCCTGCCCCACGTTCGGGAATACAACGCCGCGTGGAACTACTATGCCGGGATGAACGAGGCCGACATCGAGCGGCACATCCGGGCGGATACGACATGGTGGCGTCCGACCTGGCCGCTCGGAACCGGCCGCGGCCCTACGATGCGTCCCGAGCGGATGTGGTTTTCCGATGCGTTCAACGTGTTTGGTGAAGAATGGGCCGAGGGCACCGCGCGCGCCGGTGCCGCGGCCGAGGACGACCGGCGGCGGAGCCGCGCGGTGACCCCCGAGGAGAGAGCGCTGGCCGTGCTCGAGCTGAGCCCGCCGGTGACGCGCGCCCGCGTCAAGGCGCGCTATCTCGAGCTCGTCAAGCGCCTCCACCCCGACGCCAACGGCGGCGACAAGTCCGCCGAGGAGAAACTGAAACTGATCAACCGGGCCTACACGACCCTCAAGAACGCCCAGCTCGGCTGAGTTCTCAACCGCCCTCGCCCGCAAGGAACGCACGTCCATGTCTGTCCAGGAAGCCAGCCACTTGCACCGCGCCCATTCGCTCGACGCGCCGGATATCGAGGTCTCGGTCCGCCAGATGTTCGGGCTCGATTCCGACATGATGGTGCCGGCCTTCAGCGTGCCGAGCGAGCACGTCCCCGATGTTGACGAGACCTACAAGTTCGACCACGACACCACGATGGCGATCCTGGTGGGGTTCGCGCACAACCGGCGCCTCCTGATCCAGGGCTATCACGGCACCGGCAAGTCGACCCATATCGAGCAGGTCGCGGCGCGGCTCAACTGGCCGTGCGTGCGCGTCAATCTCGACAGCCACATCAGCCGCATCGACCTCATCGGCAAGGACGCGATCGTCATCCGCGACGGCAAGCAGGTGACCGAGTTCCGCGAGGGCATCCTGCCGTGGGCGCTGCAGAACGCGGTCGCGCTGGTCTTCGACGAATACGACGCCGGCCGCCCGGACGTGATGTTCGTCATCCAGCGCGTGCTCGAGGTCGACGGCCGCATGACCCTCCTCGACCAGAGCCGGGTCATCCGCCCGCACAAAGCCTTCCGCCTGTTCGCGACCGCCAACACGATCGGCCTCGGCGACACGACCGGGCTCTATCACGGCACGCAGCAGATCAACCAGGGCCAGCTCGACCGCTGGAACCTGGTCGCGACGCTCAACTATCTGCCGCACGACGTCGAGGTCGGCATCGTGCTCGCCAAGACGCCCGATTACGACAACGACGCCGGACGCAAGGCGATCAACGCCATGGTCTCGGTCGCCGATCTCACCCGGTCCGGGTTCATGGCCGGCGACATCTCGACCGTCATGTCGCCGCGCACGGTGATCACCTGGGCGCAGAACGCGAAGATCTTCGACGACGTCGGACGCGCGTTCCGGATGACGTTCCTCAACAAGTGCGACGAGCTCGAGCGGCCGACGGTCGCCGAGTACTACCAGCGGTGCTTCAAGGAGGACCTCCCCGAAGCGACCGTCACCGGCGCGCGGCGCTGACCCGGCGATGGCGACGCCGGATAGCCCCGCCGACGCCTTCCGGCGCGTGACCGCCGCCGCGATGCGCGCCATCGCGGACCGGAACGACATCACCGTCAGCTACAGCGCCGAGGCGCGGCTGGTCGATGCGCAGGCGCGGCTTCCGGTGCCGTCGCGCGAGATGACCGCCGAGGAGGTCGCGCAGCTCCGCGGCGAGGCTGACGCGATGGCGCTCCGCCTCAAGCACCACGACGACAAGGTGCACGCGAGCCGCGTGCCGCCGGGCGAGACCGCGCGCGCGGTGTTCGAGGCGCTCGAGCAGGTGCGGGTCGAGGCGATAGGCGCGCGGCGCATGGCCGGCGTCGCGAACAACCTTGCCGCCGCGTTCCGTGAGCGCTGCCTGACCCGCGGCTACGACCGCGTCGAGGGCCGCGAGGAGACGATGCTGCCCGACGTGCTCGGGCTCATCGCGCGCCAGAAGCTGATGGAGATGGAGCTTCCCAAGCACGCCCAGCGCCTCGTCGATCTGTGGAAGCCGATCATCGACAAGCGGATCGGCGACGATTTCGGCGATCTCGAGAAGAACATCACCGACCAGGCCGCCTACGCCAACGCGCTCAACCGGCTCCTGTTCCACCTCGATCTCCTCGACGAGGAGCCGGGGACGCCGGAGGCCCAGGAATCCGAAGGCGAGGAATCCGACGACGAGTCCGCCGACCAGACCGAATCCGACCAGTCCGAATCGGACGGCACCTCGGCCGAGGCGACCGGCGCCTCGGGCGAGGATTCGGACGAGACCGAGGCCGACGAGGGCGAGCAGGCGACCAAGAGCGACGCCGAGGAGGAGATGTCGCCCGGCTCCGGCGAGGAGGGCACCGATCCGTCGAGCCGCCGGCGGCGCCAGCAGGGGCCGCTCTCCGACGAGAGCCGCGAGAAGACCTACCAGATCTATACCGGCGAGTATGACGAGATCGTCGATGCGACCGAGCTCTGCGAGCCGGAGGAGCTGACCCGGCTCCGCCACCATCTCGACCAGCAGCTCGCCCATCTCCAGGCCGTCGTCGGCAAGCTCGCCAACCGCCTGCAACGGCGCCTCCTCGCCAAGCAGTCGCGCGCCTGGCAGTTCGATCTCGAGGAGGGCCTCCTCGACACCGGACGGCTGTCGCGCGTGGTCGTCAATCCGCTCTACCCCCTGTCGTTCAAGAAGGAGAAGGACACCGACTTCCGCGACACGGTGGTGACGCTCCTGATCGACAATTCCGGCTCGATGCGCGGGCGCCCGATCACGGTCGCGGCGATGAGCGCCGACATCCTCGCCCGCACCCTCGAGCGCTGCGCGGTCAAGGTCGAGATCCTCGGCTTCACGACGCGCGCCTGGAAGGGCGGCCAGTCGCGCGAGAAGTGGCTCGCGGCCGGCAAGCCGCCGGCGCCGGGCCGGCTCAACGATCTCCGCCACATCGTCTACAAGCCCGCCGACGCGCCGTGGCGGCGCGCGCGCAAGAGCCTCGGGCTGATGCTGCGCGAGGGCCTCCTCAAGGAGAACATCGACGGCGAGGCCCTCCTCTGGGCGCACACTCGCCTCCTCGGGCGCCAGGAGCAGCGGCGCATCCTGATGGTGATCTCAGACGGCGCGCCGGTCGACGATTCGACCCTGTCGGTCAACCCTGGCAACTATCTCGAGCGCCATTTGCGCGAGGCGATCGACTGGATCGAGACCCGCTCGCCGGTCGAGCTGATCGCGATCGGCATCGGCCACGACGTGACCCGCTACTACCGTCGCGCGGTCACCATCATGGACGCCGAGCAGCTCGGCGGCACGGTCATGGAGAAGCTCGCCGAGCTGTTCGACGAGGAGCCCAAGCGCGCACCGAGGGCCGCCGCCCGCGAGCCGCAGCGGCCGGCCAAGAAGGCCCAGCCCGAACGCCGTCTCGGCCTCGTCTAGCGCCCCGCGTTTTCGCGTCCGGCGGGATCAGGCCGCCGCGCTCTTGGCCTTGGCCCGGAGGATGCGGCGCTTCAGCTTCCGTGCCTCCTCCGGCAGCCGCGCATCCGACATCTTGAGGAGATAGGCGTCGAGCCCGCCGTTGTGCTCGATGGTGCGGATCGCGCTGGTCGTCAGCCGGATGCGGACCGGCGCGCCGAGCGCGTCCGACATCAGCGCGGTCTCCTGCAGGTTCGGCAGGTACCGGCGCTTGGAGCGGTTGTTGGCGTGGCTCACGTTGTTGCCGACGAGGGGGCCCTTGCCGGTGATGGTGCAACGCCTGGTCATGGCGACGGTTCCCTGGACTGAGGGGGCCGGGTGTGAGGACCCGGAAGCCCGCGCTTTTAGGCCATCGGCGGCGCGGTCGTCAAGGACTCCGGGCGGCGGCTTCATCGCCGCGCGGCAGGCCCGCGAGCCGCCGGCCGATCACCAGCATGGCGATCATGACCAGCCCGCCGAGATAATAGGGCGCATCGCGCCCGAGACCGGCGAAGGCATAGCCGTTGATTCCCGGCCCCAGGATGCGCGCGAGCCCCGAGGACGACTGGGCGATGCCGAGGATGGCGCCCCGCTCGTGCGCGGCGGCGAACCGCGAGATCAGGCTGTTGAGCGAGGGCCCGGTCACGCAGACCCCGAACACGATCAGCCCGAGCGAGACGAGGAGCGGCGCGAGCGCGAGCGAGAACGGGAGCGCCACCGAGCCCACGAGCACCGCGAGCGCCCCGATCTGGATCGCGCGCACCTCGCCGACGCGACGCACCAGCCGGCCGACGACGGCGCCCTGGGTGAGAACGGCGATCACCCCCATGTAGGAATAGACATAGCCGTTCTCGACCGGCCCCCACGCGAGCGCCCGCTCCGACCACAGCGCGAAGGTCGATTCGACGCCCGAAAAGACGAACGGCGTCATGAACATGAGGACGATCAGCCGGCCGAGCCACGGGCGCGACAGGCTCTCGGCGAGGCTGGCGAGCCGGCCGCGGGTCGCGTGCTGCGCCGCCGCCTCGCGCATCGCGCCGGTGACCGTCTCCTTCAGCTGGATGAGGGCGAGCACCCAGGCGACGACCGAGAACCCGGCCGCGACCAGGAACGGCGTCATGTAGTCGACGCCCGCGGCGTCGGGCGCGGCGAGGAGACCCCCGATCGCCGGGCCGATGACGAAGCCGAGGCCGAAGGCGGCGCCGATCTTGCCCATCTCGCGGGCGCGATGCTCGGGCGGGGCGATATCGGCGACATAGGCGTGCGCGACCGCGACGTTGGCCGCGCTCGCGCCGGCGAAGGCGCGCGCGACGAACAGCATCACGAGCGATTCGGCGAGCCCGGTCCAGACATAGGCGACCGCGGTGCCGGCGAGCGTCACGAGAAGGACCGAGCGCCGCCCGTAGCGGTCGCTCACCCGGCCCCAGAACGGCGCGAACACGAACTGGGTCAGCGTATAAGCGGTGACCAGCAGTGTCACCTCGTCCGGGCTCGCGCCGTAGCGCTGGGCATAGAACGGCAAGAGCGGGATGACGATCCCGAACCCGACCATGTCGATGAAGACGGTCAGGAACAACGCCGCCACGACACCCCCCGCTGGTCTCCGAACTGCGGCAAGCGCGGCCCGAAGCCTCGGGGACGCGCGCCGCAAGGCGCGGTTGTCGCGCCCGCGGCGGGTGCGGTCAAGCCCGGCGCGACGGCGCCGGGCGGGGAAGCGCGCTCAGTTGAGCCGGCCGATCGACTTCGCGAGGAGGATATAGAGCTTGCCCACGTCGGCCGACAGGAAGGTCGAGCTCAGGAGATTGTCCGGGTCGCTCTCGTTCGCCTCGTTGAGGAGCTTCTCGAAGTGGTCGAGATAGCGGTTGGCGTATTTGCGGAAGTTCTCGTCCTTCTCGAACCGCTCGCCGATCACCTTGCGCGCCCGCGATTCGTCGTCGGCGAGGATGCCGCGCACGAAGATGCCGCGGTCGCCCTTGGTGAACTTGGGCCACAGCTTCTGCGCCTTCTGGTGGTCCATCATCCGGCTGATGTCGATCGAGGTCGACTGGAGATCCTCGACGATGAACTTGGAGGCACGCAGGAACGCGTCGCGGCGGGCGTTGAAGGCATTCTCGCGGATGACGCGGGCCTGGGACTCGGCCTCGTTCGCGGCATCGACGAGCGCCTTGGCCTGGTCGCGGAACGTGGCGCCGATCCCGCCGGCGCGGTCGGTGACCTGGGCGAGCGCGGTATCGAGCTCGCCGGCGTGCTTGCGCAGGATCTCGCCGAAGCGCGAGACCTGGGCCTGCGCCTGCTCGGAGGCGCGGGCGAGCTCGTCGGCCTGGTCGCGGAACAGGCGCTGGGTGCCGCGGACGCGTTCCTCGGCGACGCTCGAGGCGGTGCCGAGACCGTTCGATTCGTCCTTGAGCGCGGCGACGACCGTGCCGATCTCGCCCGCCGCCTTGGCCGCCGTGTCGCCGATCGCGGCCGCGCCCTGTTGCAGCGCCTCGACCGCGCCGCGCAGACGGCCGACCGCATCCTCGGAGAAGGCGGCGAGCCCGCTCGACTGCTCGCGGAGGATAGCGCCGAGCGATTCGGCGCGGCTCGTCACGGCCGCGGCCGTCGCGCTCAGCCGCTCGAACGGCGCGCCTGTCGCGTCTTCGAGATCGCGCGCGCGCTGGGCGAGGACGGTCGCGACGCGCTCGAAATCGGTCTGTTGACGCTTCAGGAGATCGCGCACGTGCTCGGCGCGGGATGCCGCCTGCTCCGAGGCGGCGAGGAGATCGCTCGACTGGCGCGCGAACGAATCCCCGATCGTGATGACGCGTTCCTCGGCGCGTCCGACCGCCGAGCCGAGGCCGTCGGCCTGCTTCTGCAACGCGCCGCCGACCTCGACGACGCGCTGCGCCGCCTGGCCGGTCGCCTCGACGAGATCATGGGTCTGCTTCCGGAGCGTCGCGCCCATGAGGTTGAACCGCGTGACGCCCTGCGCGACCGCCTGCTCGGTCTCGGCGGCGAGCGCGTCCGTCTGGCGGCGGAGCGCGGCACCGACCTCCTCGACCTTGGCGACGACATGGGCGACCGCCTGGTTCGACATGGCGTTGATCTCGCCGGTCCGCTCGCCGAGCGCGCGGTCAATGTCGGCGAGCCGGCGCGCGACGTCCTCGACCGCGCGGTCGGCCGCCGCCGCGAGATGGCGCGACTGCTCGCGCACCGATTCGACCGTCTCCTCGGCGCGCCGCACCACCTCGCGCGCCGCCTCGTCGGTGACCGATGTCGCCGCCGCGGCCGAACCGCGGAGCGCGTTGCGCACCTCCTCGGCCGCCTCCTGCGCGCGCAGGACCGCCGCCTGCGCCGCCTGATCGACCTCGGCGATCTGGTTGCGGAACACCGCGCCGATGCCGTCGGCGCGCGCCATCACCATGCGCGTCGCGTCGTCGGATGCGGTCTCGAGAACCTCGGCGTGGGTCCTGAGCGTCGCCGCGACCTCGTCGACCTTGGCGGCCATGTGCTGGGCGGCGCGCGCTGCCATGTCGGCCATGCGGCCGGACTGGCGCTGCATCGAGCCGTTGAGCTCCTCGAGCCGCGCCGCCGCGCGCACGACCGAATCGTCGACCTGACGCTCGAGCGCCTGGGCGTGCTGGCGGAGCCGGCCGTCGACCTCGGTCATCTTGGCCTGGACGTGGGCGACCGATTGGTCGAGCACCTCGTTGACGAGATCGGACTGGCGGCGCACGGCGGCGCCGACGCTCTCGATGCGTCCGCCCGCCTCTTCCGCCGCGCGCCCGGCGACGGCGACGAATTCCTGCGTCCGGTCGCGGAGCTGGGCGCCGAGCTCGTCCATCCTGACCGCGGTGTGCGCGGTCATCGCGTCGGCGGCCTTGGTTGCCTCGGCCGACCGCTCGCGCATCTGCGCGCTCAAGCGGCCGAGCCGCGCCGCCGCCTGGTCGACGAGACTGCCGGCCGTGACGGTGAACTGCTGCGAGGCCTCGTAGACCCTGCCCGAGACCTCCTCGATGCGCTCGGCGGCGATCCGGGTCAGGCGGTCGGAGGCGGCCGCGACCTGCTCGGTGCGCTGCGACAGATCCTCGTCGAGACGGAAGAGACGGTCGGACACCATCTCGACCATGCGGTCGGCGGTGGTCGCGAGGTGGCCCGCCTTCTCCTGCGCGCGGGCGCCGATCTCCTCGATCCTGGCGACCGCCTGGACCTGGAGCGCCTCGGTCGTCGCGATGATCTCGTCGCGCCGCTGCCGCGCGGTGACCGCGATCGCGTCGATCTTCGCCGTCGCGCGGGACGCCGCGGCGTCGAGCTCCTCGGATTCGCCGCGCATGATGTCGCCCGCCTCGCGCACGCGGGCGACCAGACGGTCGGTCGCGCCGACCGTGTCGCCGCTGGCGCGCTGCATCGCGCCCGCCGCCTCGTCGATCGAGCCGACCGCCTTGCGCGCGGTTGCGCCGAGCGCCTCGGCCTGGCCC
>VGEU01000130.1 GCA_016869145.1 Alphaproteobacteria bacterium
GGCGTGGCGCGGTGAGCGCGACGACGCGGCGCCCGCTCTTGCGCCGGAACAGCCGGGAACCGCGGTCGATGGTGTGGAACAGATCGGTGCGGTCGCCGATCGTTTCTGACCGGCCGAGGAACAGCACGCCGTTCGACCGGAGAGCGTAGTGGAACCGGTCGAGCACGCGCCGCTGCAGCTCGTTGTCGAAATAGATGAAGAGGTTGCGGCAGCTCACTAGATCGAGCCGCGAGAAGGGCGGGTCCTGGATCACGTTGTGACGCGCGAAGGTGAGGTGCTCGCGCACCTCGTCGGCGATCGCGGCCTCCTCGCCGTTGATCCGGATATAGCGTTCGGCGATCGCGGGCGGCACCTTCGGAATCGCGACCAGCGGATAGCGACCCTGGCGCGCGATCGTCAGCGAGCCCTGGTCGACGTCGCTCGCGAACAGCCGCAACCGCTTGTGCACGCCCGCCTCGCGGATCGCATCGAGCGCGATAAAGGCGATCGAATAGGCCTCCTCGCCGGTGGCGCAGGCGGGGACCCAGATGCGGAGCTCGGGCTCGTCATCGGCGCGCACGAGGCGCGCCATCGCCTGGGTGAGGCGGTTGAACGCCGCCGCGTCGCGAAAGAACGAGGTGACGACGATCAGGACGTCGCGGGCGAGGAGGCGCACCTCCTCGGGCGATTGTACGAGGCGTGTGCGGTAGTCCTCGATCGAGGCGTCGTGACCGATCGCGATCCGCCGCGCGATGCGGCGCTGAAGGGTGGCGGCGCGGTAGTCGCCGAAGTCGATGCCGGTCTCGCGTCGGAGGAGGGTGATGATCTCCTCATAGGCCGGTTGCACCGTCGGGACGACGTCGGCGATCACGCCGTCGCCCCGGACGATCATGGTGGCGATGCGACGGGCGATCTCCTGCGGCGGCAGGACCAGATCGACGCACCCGGTGTCGATGGCCGCGCGCGGCATGCCGGCGTAGCGCGCACCCTCGTCCTGGGCGAAGGTGATGCCGCCGGCGGCCTTGATCGCGCGCACGCCGAGCGCGCCGTCGGACCCGGTGCCGGACAGGATCACGCCGGCGGTGTGATCCTCGAGCTCGAGCGCGAGCGAGGTGAACAGCCGGTTGACCGCGGGCGACGGGCCGACGCGGTGATCGGGCGTCTCGACATGGAGCTTGTTGTCGCGGAACTCGACGTGACGGTTGGGCGGCGTCACGTAGATCATGTCGGCGGCCGGGCGCACCGGACCACCGAGCTCGCGGACGTTGAGCCGGGTCTCGCGCGCGAGAAGCTCCTGCAGGATGCTCGGATGGGTCGACGACAGATGCTGCGCGACGACATAGGCGATGCGCCCGTTCGGCTCGAGCGCCCGGACGAACTCACGGAGCGCCTCGAGGCCACCGGCCGAGGCACCGATGCCGATCAGCCAGTTCGCGCCCTGCGCCGCCCGGCGTGTCGCTTTTCTCACTACAACCTTTGATTTTATCTATGCATGATTGAACACTTTAGGTGGTAAAGTGTTGGTTAATATGGATTAAATTTCACGAATCATTTGGCAATTCGCGCAGCGGATCGGGCCTGTTTTGCCGCAACCCTGTCGGCATTGTGCCGTCGGGAGACCATAGTTGTGGGGTCCACTGACCACCTCGGCGGGCCGCTCGCGGCCGCCGCGCAGGGAAGGCGAAGCATGACCGTCGATTTCGAGAGTCTCCGCGGCCGTCGGGTGCTGGTCACCGGCGGGCTCGGCTTCATCGGCTCGAACCTCGCGCGCCGGCTGGTCGAGCTCGGCGCCGACGTCGTGCTGGTCGACAGCCTGATCCCCGAATACGGCGGCAACCTGTTCAACGTGGCGGGGATCGAGGACCGCGCCAGGGTCAACATCTCGGACGTGCGCGACGTGCACGCGTTTCGCCATCTGGTGCGCGACCGCGAGCTCCTGTTCAACCTTGCCGGCCAGACCAGCCATCTCGATTCGATGCGCGATCCGGTCGCCGATCTCGAGATCAACTGCGCCGCGCAGCTCAACATGCTCGAGACCTGCCGGCGCCACGCGCCGGGCATCAAGATCGTGTTCGCCTCGACGCGCCAGATCTACGGCAGGCCCGACTATCTGCCGGTCGACGAGAAGCACATCCTCCGCCCCGCCGACGTCAACGGCATCAACAAGATGGCGGGCGAGTGGTACCACATCCTCTACAACAACGTGCACGGCCTCAAGGCGACGGCACTGCGCCTGACCAACACGTTCGGCCCGCGCATGCGCGTCAAGGATGCGCGCCAGACCTTCCTCGGCGTCTGGATCAAGGCCGTGGTGCGGGACGAGCCGTTCGAGGTGTGGGGCGGCCAGCAGCTCCGCGATTTCTCCTATGTCGAGGACTGCGTCGATGCGCTGCTCGCCGCGGCGACGACGGATGCGGTCGACGGCCGCTTCTACAATCTCGCCGGCGACCGGGTGATTTCGCTCCATGATCTCGCCGAGCTCCTCGTCGAGGTCGCGGGTGGCGGCCGCTACGAGATCAAGGCGTTCCCGCCCGAGCGCAAGAAGATCGACATCGGCGACTACTACGCCGAGGACACGGCCTTCCGCACCACCACGGGCTGGCAGGCGCGCACCCGGCTGGGCGACGGTCTCGCCGCCACGCTCGCGTTCTACCGCCAGAACATCGACCGCTATCTCTAGGCTCGCGATGACCATCCGATCGATCCCGCAGGCCGACCTCAAGGCCGGCTACCGCGCCCACAAGGACGCACTCGACGCCGCCGCGCGCCGCGTCCTCGAAAGCGGCTGGTACATCCTCGGCGCCGAGGTCGCGGCCTTCGAGACCGAGTTCGCCGCCTTCGTCGGCGCGCGCGCCGGCATCGGCGTCGGCAGCGGCACCGATGCGCTCGCGATCGCGCTTCGCGCCCTCGGCGTCGGTCGCGGCGACGGCGTCGTCACGGTCTCCCATACCGCGGGCGCGACCGTCGCCGCGATCGAGATGGCGGGCGCGACGCCGGTCCTGGTCGACGTCGAGCCCGGCACGTGCACGATGGACCCGGCCGGTCTCGCGCGCGCGCTCGAGCGGCCGCCGGTGCCGGTCAGGGCGGTGATCCCGGTCCATCTCTACGGCCAGCCGGCCGCGATGGGCGAGATCATGGCGCTCGCCCGCCGCCACGGCGCGGCCGTCGTCGAGGACTGCGCCCAGGCGCACGGCGCCACGCTCGACGGCCGCCAGGTCGGCACCTTCGGCGACATCGCCGCGTTCAGCCTCTACCCGACCAAGAATCTCGGCGCGCTCGGCGACGGCGGCATCATCACCACCGACGACGCGCGCCTCGCCGACCGCTGCAAGGCGCTCCGCGAATATGGCTGGCGGCGGCGCTATGTGAGCGACGAGACCGGCGTGAACTCGCGGCTCGACGAGTTGCAGGCGGCGCTTCTCCGCGTGAAGCTCGGCCATCTCGCCGCCGGCAATGCGCGCCGGCGCGCGATCGCGCGGCGCTACGACGCGGCGCTCGCCGGGCTGAAGCTCGTCCGTCCGCGCGTCCGCGCCGGCGCCGAGCACGTCTACCACCTCTATGTCGTCGAGACCGACGCCCGCGAGGATCTCCGCGCGAGGCTCAAGGATCGCGGCGTCGGCACCAATGTCCACTATCCCGTGCCGGTGCACCGCCAGCCCGCCTATGAGGGCCGCATCGCGGTCCAGCCGGACGGGCTTCCGGTGACCGACGCGCTCGCCGGTCGCGTCCTCAGCCTGCCGCTCTTTCCCGAGCTCACCGACGACGATGCGGACTACGTCGCGGCCGCGCTCCGCGACGCGCTCGGCTAGGACTGGTGGATCAGGGCGACGCCGCCCGTGATCAGGACGAGCCCCGCGATCTGCGGCCAGCCGAACGGCTCCTGCCACAGGACGTGCGCGATCACCGCCATGAGCGCGTAGCTCAGGGCGACGCTCGGGAACGCGATCGAGACCGGGATCCGACGCAGCGCGACGATATAGAGGAGCGCGGCGACGGCGTAGAGGACGAGCCCCGCGAGCGTCGCCGGCCGCAGCAATTGCGCGGCGATGCCGCCGCCCGCGTCGGCGCCGTATTTCAGGAGGATCTGGCCGCCGATGCCGACGAGGATCGCCGCGGCGAGCGCGGCATAGGCCCACCCGTATCCCATGCCGTCAGCCGTGGTGCGCCTGGGGCGTGTCGTGGTCGAGGCGGCTCGCCTCGTGACGGGCGAAAGCGGGCCCGCGATAGACGTCGAAGACGGTGCCCTGCGGCTTGTTGTTGATCGACAGGAACACGCGGCCGACATACTCGCCGACCGCGCCGATCATGATGAGTTGCACGCCCGCGAGCACGAGAACGACGACCATCAGGGACGCCCAGCCGGCGGGCGGCTCGCCCGCGATCGCCTCGACGATGGCGACGAGCGCGCCGAGGACGCCGAGGCCCGCCATCACGAGCCCGATCAGGATGCTGAACCGCAGCGGCGCCACCGAGAAGCCGAGGAACATGTTCGACCACAGCGCGATCAGCCGGCGGAGCGTGTAGTTGCTGCGCCCTTCCGCCCGCGGCAGATGCTGCACCACGATCGAATCGATGTCCTGCGTCACCTGCATGATCAGCCCGTCGACATAGGGAAACGGGCCCTGGTAGCGGAGGATCGCATCGACGACGAAGCCGCTCATGCAGCGGAAGCTCGACAGATAGAGCCCGCGCGGTTTCGACAGGAGCATGTCGGCGCAGCGATTGGTGAACGTGCTGCCGAGATTGCGCCACCACGCATGCTCCTTCTCGGCGTAGCGCGTGTAGACGACCTGCCGGCCGTTGTCGCGCGCGTGCCGCCACAGGCGGACGACCTCCGACGGCGGGTTCTGCAGATCGTCGTCCATGGTGATGACGTATTGGCCGCGCGTGTGGCGAAGCCCGGTCATCACCGCGTTGTGCTCGCCGTAGTTCCGCGCGTGGTTGACGACGGTGACCGGCACCGGCGCGCGATCGGCTGCTTCGCGGCAGGCCGCGAGGCTGCCGTCCGGGCTTCCGTCGTTGACGAGGACGATCTCGTGCCCGCCCGGCACCGCGAGCGCCGACAGCGCCTCGACCAGCGCGCCGACGGTCTTCTCGCCCTTGTAGACGGGCACCACGATCGAAAGCGAAAGGGGTCTATCCATGTCTGGTCGCCACCGCCATCACCGAGCCGCCGGCCGGGAAGCGGAGGCCCGTCGCGAGGAGGCCCCGTTCGATCGCGAGGATCGTCCGGAAGGCCGCCTCGACCGGCGCGGGATAGGCGAAGACATCGCTCTCGGCCTCTCCGCGCGCCACGAGCTTACGCCGCAGCACCATCAGCGGGAACAACAGGCTGTTCCAGTAAAATGTCCGAATTTCGGCGAAACCGGCACCGAAAAGGAGCGCGCGCAACCCGGCGGCGGTATAGCGGCGGGCGTTGTGCACGCGCTCGTCGTGGGCCGACTTCATCCATTCGAAGGCCGGCAGATTGAGGATCAGGACCCCGCCGTCGGCGAGGCAGCGATAGAGCTCGGCGAGCGCGCGGGCCTCGTCGACGTCGCGGTGGCAGAGGACGTCGAGGCTCGCGATCGCGGCGAAGGACCGATCGGCGAACGGCAGCGACGCGATCGAGGCGCGGGCGACCGGGGCGTCGGTCTTGGCCCTGAGGAGGCGGAGCCCGGCTTCCGAATAGTCGATCCCGACACGGCTCCGGCCGATGCCCGCCCGCGCCATCGCGCGCAGGAGCCCGCCGGTGCCGCAGCCCGCGTCGAGGACCAGGCCGGCCGCGCCGGGGCCGCGGGCGAGCCGGTCCGCGACCAGCCGGTGCAGTCCGCGATACCACCACATGCGCTCCTCGAGCGCGCTCATCCGGTCGTATTCGGCCGCTTTCATCGGTCGTTAACGTTAACGGTTTTACGGCCGGACGGCGAAACGGCCCCGGTGACGCCCCGAGCCTTCCGCATTGCGGCCACTTTTGCTATGGAGGATGCGCGTCGAGGCCGGTCGCGGCCTGGCGCCAACAATCGGCGCGGGCGACGCTCGCGAACAGAGTTCGGGAGTTTCACGTCTTCCCGCACGGTCGGGCGCCGGGCGGCCGCCACCTCGCAGAACCCATGGATTCATCGGTCGAGCCGTCCATAACCTCGGTTACGCGTGCCGTCGCGCCGACCCAGCCGGCGAGCCTCCGCATTCTGCACGCGGCGGTCTTCGTCGTGCCGTTCCTGTGGCTTATCGGGCATTTGTTCCCGCCCATCAACCACGATGCGGCGGCGGTGCTCGATTTCTCGCGGCGCTGGCTCGAGGGCGAGCGGCTCTATGTCGATCTGATCGACATCAACACCCCGCTCACCTTCCTCCATTACGCGGTTCCGGTGCTCCTGAGCTATGTGACGGGGCTCGCGACGCCGACCGCGCTGGTGGTCTGGTTCGCGCTCATCATCGCCGGCACGACGTGGCTCTGCCAGGGCCTGATCGCGTCGATCGTGCCCGAGGACCGGCCGCTGACGCGGACGCTCCTGATCGGGCTGATCCTGTTCGGCGTGACGATCGTGCCGTCGGACGAGTTCGGGCAGCGCGAGCACCTGATGATCATCCTCGCGATGCCCTATGTGCTCGCCGCGGGAGCGCGCGCGAAGGGCATCGCGATACGGCCCGGCCATGCCGCGTTCTATGCCGGGCTCGCCGTGCTGGGCTTCGCGATGAAGCCGCATTTTGCCGCGATTCCCGTTCTGATCGAGCTCTATCTCCTGTGCGCGCGCGGGTTCCGACGGACCATCGCCGACCCGGTGCCGTGGATGATCGCGGCCGGCTTCGGCGCGCACGTCCTGTTCATCCTCCTCGTCACGCCCGACTACCTCCGCACCGTCATGCCGCTCGCGCTCGAGTACTATCTCGGGCTCGGCGACGGCGGGCCGCTCGCGGTCGCGCTTTCCTCGCACACCAACGCGACGATCGCCGCGCTCGTGCTGCTCGCCTGGCCGGCGTTCCGCTACGACCGGACCGGCATCGCGCCGGCGATCCTGATGTTCGCGCTCGGCGGCATCGTGAGCGATCTCGCCCAGGGCAAGGGCTGGCCGTATCACGCGATCCCGGCGATGGTCGGCACCATGGTGCTGTTCGGCCTCGTCGTCGCCGAGACGCTCGAGCGCTATCTGCCGCGCGGCACGCCCGGCGCCGAGACGCGCACCGCGACGATCTCGGTCGTTCTTATGGCGGTCGTCCTCTATCTCTTCGCGCTCGGCGACGACCCGTTCCGGAAGCAGCTTGAGTACCGCGCGAGCCCGGTCGCCCAGCTCGTCAAGATCGTCAAGAAACACGCCAAGGGCGGGCGCGTGCTGGTGCTGTCACCGGGCATCTACCCGCATTATCCGATGGTCAACTACGCCCGCGCGACGATGGCGATGCCGTTCATGACGATGTGGACGATCCAGGGCGTCTATCGCGACTGCGACGGGACCGAGAACCGCTACCACGCGCCGGCGGACATGGAGGCCGGCGAGCGCTTCGTGTTCGATGCGATCCCGAAGAGCCTGATCAACCTCAAGCCCGACGTGGTGATCGTCGACGTCGACGGCGGCATCACGTGGTGCGAGGATTCCGGCGCGTTCAGCTTCCTCGACTATTTCAACCGCCATCCGGCCTTTGAGACCGAATGGCGGAACTACTATCTGATCGAGGAATACAACCGCTACCACATCTACGCGCGCCGGCGCTGACCGGCGCCATCCCGCCGTGGGCGCGTTGCGCCCGCGCGTCTGCCCTGTGCCCGTGGTCCCGCCCCCCGTCTTGCGCGTGGTCTCGCGCGTGGTCTCGCGCGTGGTCTCGCGCGCGGCGCCGGATCGACCGGGGCCGGCCACGCGATGGGCGCGATGGGCGCGCTCCTCGAGGCGGCGGCCGAGCGCAACTGCCGCCGATCCGGACATCCGTGGTGACGGGAATCGTTTACGATTTCGCGCGACTCATTGTATGTAGGGACCTCACCACGGGGAGCGCGGCATGCGACGGATGGCGAAGGCGAGCAACTCACTCCGGCCTCTGGTCGCGGCCGCCGGGCGCGGGCTCAGGTCGGCGCTCCTCGGCGCGACGATCGCCGCCGCGGCCACGACGATCGGTCATGCCGCCACGTGCAGCCCGACGATGGACAAGCTGCCGTTCCAGTTCCGCGCCTTGCAGACCCAGCTGATGGTCGCCGCGCTCACCTGTGACGCGCGGTCCGAGTACAACGCCTTCGTCCAGAAGTTCCAGGGCGTCCTGTCGCGCAACGGCCGTGCGCTCGATGCGCAGTTCCGCCGGCTCCACGGCGCCGGCTCGGAGCGCATCCTCAACCGCTTCGTCACCGAGCTCGCCAACGAATCCTCGCAGGACAGCATCAGGAACCGCGATGCGTTCTGCGCCGAATCGCTCAAGATGCTGCGCGAGACCGCGAGCTTCCACGACGACGAGATCGAGACCTTTACCCGCCAGCGCTATGCGACCGTGCGGGTCGAGGAGAAGCTCTGCACCGCGCAGCGCATGTAGCTGCCGCGTAGCCCCGCGTCGCCGGGCGTCCGCCGCGACGCCGCCCGTTCCGCCGCCGCGCCCCCGGGCGCGGCGTTTTTCTTTCTTGGGCCCATGGGGTGACCATCACGGGGTGACCACCGGACGCGCGCCGGCGCGGGGCCCGGCATGGCGATCCGTCTATCGCGCGGCCCGAGCGTGCGCGTCGGCAGCCCGACAGGCGGTGCGGCCGCCAAAATGAAGCCGCCAAAAAGAAACCGGGCCGCCCCTGCGGGCGGCCCGGCTCGTTCGTTCGTTACGTCCGCTGTTACCGACGGTCGACGATGACGATCTCGACCCGGCGGTTATGCGGCTCACGCACGCCATCCGCGGTCTGGACCAGCGGCTGCGACTCGCCGCGGGCCGCGGTCTGGATTTCGTTCGGACGGATGCCGAGGCGCTGCAGCTCGGCCTTCACAGCGTCGGCGCGACGCTGCGACAGGCGGAGGTTGTAGCGATCGGAGCCCGAGCGGTCGGCGTGGCCGGTCAGGTCGATCCGGGCATAGCCGTCACGCCGCGCCGCATCGGCCGCCTGACGGATGATGTTCCGGGCCTGATCGGTCAGGCGCGCGCTGTCGAAGTCGAAGAACA
>VGEU01000131.1 GCA_016869145.1 Alphaproteobacteria bacterium
CGCCGTCGGCACCGCCGCGGCCGCGGCGCGCCCGGCCGAGGCGTTGGGCCGTGTCGTGCTCCGGGCCCGCGCCGACAGCTGGGTCGAGCTCCGTTCGCGCGAGGCAGCGGTGATCCTGTCGCGCGTCATCGCGGCCGGTGACAGCTATCGCGTGCAGACCGACGGCGTCACGATGACCACCGGCAATGCCGGCGGGCTCGAGCTGGTGGTCGACGGCCAGTCGCTGCCGCCGCTCGGCGGCTCGGGCAAGGTCGTCCGCAACGTCGCGCTCGACGCCGAACGGCTCCTGGCCGGCCGTTAGAGCTTGATCCGGTGACGTGGGGGCCGGTTCGCCGTCGAGAATGCGACCAGCGAGATATCCCGACCGGCATCCGATCGCGCGTGATCGGAGACCGCTCTCGCCCCCGTTCCGGACCGCGTCGGACCGCGGCCCTCCCCGGCCGCCGGCCGCGGCGCTATAACTACCGGCCTTCAACCTCGACCCGACGGACCCGACACCGTGGCGACCCTGCAACCCGTGCGCGGCACGCACGACCTCCTGCCCGACGACACGCGGCGGTTCCGTCACGTCGTCGAGACCGGGCGGCAGAGCGCCGAGCGCGCCGGCTATGACGAGATCGCGACGCCGATCTTCGAGTTCTCCGAGGTGTTCAAGCGCACGCTCGGCGACACGTCCGACATCGTCACCAAGGAGATGTACAGCTTCACCGACAAGGGCGGCGACGACATCACGCTCAGGCCCGAGGGCACCGCCGGCGTCGTCCGCGCCGTGATCTCGGGCGGGCTCGCGCAGCACGTGCCGCTCAAATATTTCTACGCCGGCCCGATGTTCCGCTACGAGCGGCCGCAGAAGGGCCGCCAGCGCCAGTTCCACCAGATCGGTGTCGAGCTGATCGGCGTCGGCGAGCCGCTCGGCGACGTCGAGGTGATCGGGCTCGGCGCCGCGACCCTCGATGCGCTCGGCATCGGCGCGCGCTGCACGCTCGAGATCAACAGCCTCGGCAACGCCGCGAGCCGCGCCGCCTATCGCACAAGGCTCGTCACCTATCTCGGCGACCATCGCGCGGCGCTTTCCGACGACAGCCGCGTCCGCCTCGAGCGCAACCCGCTCCGCGTCCTCGATTCCAAGGACCCGCGCGATCGCCAGATCGTCGCCGGCGCGCCGGTCCTGGTCGACAGCCTCGATCCCGAATCGGCCGAGTTCTTCGCCGCCGTCCGCGCCGGGCTCGATGCGCTCGGCATCGCCTACCGGGTCAATCCGCATATCGTGCGCGGGCTCGACTACTACTGCCACACCGCGTTCGAGTTCACGACCGAGGCGCTCGGCGCGCAAGGGACGGTGCTCGCCGGCGGCCGCTATGACGGGCTCGTCCAGCAGATGGGCGGGCCGGCGATCCCAGGTGTCGGCTGGGCGGCCGGCATCGAGCGGCTCGCGATGCTGGTCGCGGACACCCCGCCCGCGCGGCGGCCGGTCGCGGTCGTCCCGGTCGGCGAAGCGGCCGAGCGCGAGGCGCTCCGCATCGCAGCCCGGCTCCGCGCGGCGGGGCTTCGCGTCGATCTCGGCTATCGCGGCAATCTGGCGCGCCGGATGAAGCAGGCCAACCGCGTCAACGCCGCCCATGCGGTCATCCTCGGCGACGACGAGATCGCCGCCGGCGCGGCGACGGTGCGCGATCTCGACAGCGGCACCCAGGCGCGGGTCGCGCTCGCCGATCTCGCCGCCCATCTGTTGAAGCCGTGAACCTCGATCAGAAGCTCGACCTCGTGCTCGCGCGCCACGCCGAGATCGCCGCCGCGATGGCCGGCGGCGACGGTGCCGACGCGCAGACCTATGTGCGGCTCGCGAAGGAATATGCCGAGCTCGCGCCCGTCGTCGATCGCATTCGCGAGCTCAGGAAGGCCGAAGCCGCCCTCGCCGAGGCCGACGTCCTGATCGCCGATGCCGAGACCGATGCCGAGATGCGGGCGCTCGCCCAGGAGGAGCGCGCCGCAGTCAAGGAGAAGCTGCCTGCGCTCGAGCGCCAGCTCCTCGCGCTCCTTTTGCCGAAGGACGCGGCGGACGAGAAGAACGCCATCCTCGAGGTGCGCGCCGGCACCGGCGGCGAGGAGGCGGCGCTGTTCGCCGCCGATCTCTTTCGCATGTACCAGCGCTACGCCGAGCGGCGCGGCTGGCGGTTCGAGGTGATGAGCATCTCCGACACCGGTCTCGGCGGTTTCAAGGAGGCGACCGCCGAGATCGCGGGCAAGGGTGTGTTCGCGCGCCTCAAGTTCGAATCGGGCGTGCACCGCGTCCAGCGCGTGCCGGAGACCGAGGCGAGCGGGCGCATCCACACCTCGGCGGCGACGGTCGCGGTGCTGCCTGAGGCGGAGGAGGTCGACGTCCACATCGAGGAGAAGGACCTCCGCATCGATGTCTACCGCTCGTCCGGGCCGGGCGGCCAGTCCGTCAATACCACCGACAGCGCGGTCCGCATCACCCATGTCCCGACCGGCATCGTCGTTGCGCAGCAGGACGAGAAGTCGCAGCACAAGAACCGCGCCAAGGCGATGAAGATACTCCGCGCGCGTCTCTACGAGGCCGAGCGCGCCGCGCGCGACGCCGAGCGCGCCGCCGCGCGCAAGACCCAGGTCGGGTCCGGCGATCGCTCGGAACGCATCCGGACCTACAACTTCCCGCAGGGCCGGGTGTCCGACCACCGCATCAATCTGACGCTCCACAAGCTCGACCGCGTTCTCGAGGGCGAGGCGCTCGACGAGATCGTCGAGGCGCTGATCGCCGAGGACCAGGCGAGCCGTCTCGCCGAGCTGGCGTGATCCCGCCCGCGACGGTCGCGGGCGCGCTCGCCACCGCAACCGCCCGGCTCGCCGCGGCCGGGATCGACGCGGCGCCGCGCGAGGCACGGCTTCTCGTCGGCCATGCGCTCGGGCTCGACGCCGCCGCCCTCGTCCGCGACCCGGCGCGCCCTCTCGACGGCGCCGCCGGGACCGCGCTCGCGGCGCTCCTCGCCCGCCGTCTCGCGCGCGAGCCGATGGCCTATATCCTCGGCCGGCGCGAATTCTGGAGCCTCGAGCTCGGCGTCGCCGACGGCGTCCTGATCCCCCGCCCCGACAGCGAGACCGTGGTCGAGGCGGTGCTCGCGCGCGCCCCCGATCGCGGCCGGGCGTGGCGCATCCTCGATCTCGGGACCGGCTCGGGCTGTCTCCTGCTCGCGCTCTTGAGCGAGTTTCCCGAGGCGATCGGCGTCGGCGTCGACCGGGCGCCGCGCGCGGTCGCGATCGCGGCGGAGAACGCGCGCCGCCTCGGGCTTGATCGACGTTGCCGCTTCGTCCGGGGCGACTGGGCGCGCGCGCTCGCCGGTCCGTTCGACATCGTGGTCGCCAACCCGCCCTATATCCGCCGGGGCGAGATCGATGCGCTGGCGCCCGAGGTCGCGCGCTTCGAGCCGCGCGCCGCGCTCGATGGCGGCGCGGACGGCCTCGCGGCCTATCGCGCCCTCGTCCCCGACCTCGGCCGGCTCCTCGGCCCGGGCGGATTCGCCGCACTCGAGCACGGCGCCGACCAGGCCGTCGCCGTCGCCGCCATCGTCCGCGAAGCCGGGCTCGAGGTCTTTGAAATACTTCGCGATCTCGCCGGAAGGACGCGCGGTGCCGTGGTCGGTCCGCGGCCGCCGCGGGCGGGTTAACCGGGTATAAAAAAGAGTTGGAAAGCTCCGGGCGTCCGACTAGGTTGACTCCGGCGATCGCGATCGCCACCCGTCACCGGACAAGGTAAGACGCGAAGGACCCGACTGCTCCGGCCAGGACAATCGCCGTTGTCGATTGTCACCGAGGTCGCGCCGGGCAGGGTCGG
This sequence comes from Alphaproteobacteria bacterium, assembly GCA_016869145.1. Classification (GTDB taxonomy): domain Bacteria; phylum Pseudomonadota; class Alphaproteobacteria; order MPNO01; family VGEU01; genus VGEU01. The sequence goes on from VGEU01000131.1 coordinate 3,851, forward strand.
GGGCAAGGACATCAGCAACCAAAAACCAAGGTGCCATGAGACCAGGTTCCAATCCCCGGCGGCTGAGAGGCCGGGGGAACGGCCGCAAGCATTCGTCGGTTCGCTCGCAGACCTTCGAAAGCAACGGGCCGGACGTGAAGGTTCGGGGCAGCGCGCAGCAGGTGGTGGAGAAATATCTGGCGCTGGCGAGGGACGCCTCCTCGGCCGGCGACCGGATCATGGCCGAGAACTATTTTCAGCACGCCGAGCACTATCTCCGCATGCTGAACGCGCTCGGCCTCCGCATGCAGAACGCGATCGGCGACCCGTTCGAGGCGCGCGACCCGCACCAGTTTGGCGGCTTCAACGGCCGGCCCGACCGCGACGACATGGACGACGAGCAGCCGGACATCATGGCGCCGCAGCCGCAGCAGCCGGGCACCGAACAGCCGGTGATCAAGCCGGCGCCGAAACCCGAGCCCAACATCCCCTGAACGTCCCCGCCGCGGCGAAATGGCCCAGGACGGGCCGGCCGTCGGCCGGGCGTCGACACTTGAGCAAGCTTCTCGCGTGACCATATAGGGGTCGGACGCCGAGTTCGGGTCCGGCCCAGCGTCGCCTCACGAGAGGGACGCGCAGGCAAAACCAGGTCACGGAGTTGCTTCGCATGGACTTCGAAGCCTTCAGCGAGCGCGTGCGCGGGTTCCTTCAGGCGGCCCAGACGCTCGCGCTCCGCAGCAATCACCAGCGCCTCGCGCCGGAACACCTTCTCAAGGTCCTTCTCGACGACAAGGACGATCTCGCGGCCGACCTGATCCGCGCCGCCGGCGGCGATCCTGCGCGCGCACTCAAGGGCGTCGAGGCCGAGCTGGCCAAGATCCCGCGCGTCGAGGGGGCGGGCGCCGGCCAGATCTTCCTCGCGCCCGAGACGGCCCGGCTGTTCGATGCCGCGACCCAGATCGCCGAGAAGGCCGGCGATAAATTCGTCACCGTCGAGCGGCTCCTCCTCGCCTTCGCGCTCGCATCCGGCTCGCCCGCCGCCCGCATCCTCGCCGATGCCGGCGTGACCGCGCAGGCGCTCAACGCGGCGATCAACGATCTCCGCAAGGGCCGGACCGCCGACACGGCGTCGGCCGAATCGGGCTATGACGCGCTCAAGAAATACGCGCGCGATCTCACCGCCGCGGCCCGCGACGGCAAGATCGACCCGGTGATCGGCCGCGACGAGGAGATCCGGCGCACCATCCAGGTGCTGTCGCGCCGCACCAAGAACAACCCGGTCCTGATCGGCGAGCCCGGCGTCGGCAAGACCGCGATCGTCGAGGGCCTCGCGCAGCGCATCGTCAACGGCGACGTGCCCGAGTCGCTCCGCAACAAGCGGCTGATGGCGCTCGACCTCGGCGCGCTCGTCGCCGGCTCGAAGTTCCGCGGCGAGTTCGAGGAGCGGCTCAAGGCCGTCCTCCAGGAGATCACCGCCGCCGAGGGCGAGGTGCTTCTCTTCATCGACGAGCTCCACACGCTGGTCGGCGCCGGCGCGGCCGAGGGCGCGATGGATGCCTCCAACATGCTGAAGCCCGCGCTCGCGCGGGGCGAGCTTCATTGCATCGGCGCGACCACGCTCGATGAGTATCGCAAGCGGATCGAGAAGGACGCGGCGCTGGCGCGCCGGTTCCAGCCGGTCTTCGTCGCCGAGCCCAATGTCGCCGACACGATCTCGATCCTGCGCGGCCTCAAGGAGAAATACGAGCTCCACCATGGCGTCCGGATCACCGACGGCGCGATCGTCGCGGCGGCGACGCTCTCCAACCGCTACATCACCGACCGGTTCCTGCCCGACAAGGCGATCGATCTCGTCGACGAGGCGGCCTCGCGGCTCCGCATGGAGATCGATTCGAAGCCGGAGGAGATCGACGAGCTCGACCGGCGGATCATCCAGCTCAAGATCGAGCGCGAGGCCCTGAAACGCGAGACGGACGCGGCCGCGCGCGAGCGGCTGACGCGCATCGAGGCGGAGATCGCCGGGCTCGAGGCCGAATCGGCCCGGCTCACCCAGCAGTGGAAGGCCGAGAAGGACAAGATCGCCGGCGCGCAGAAGATAAAGGAGAACCTCGAGCACGCACGCAACGACCTCGCCATCGCCCAGCGCAAGGGCGATCTCGGGCGCGCGGGCGAGATCGCCTACGGAATCATCCCAGGTCTCGAGCGCGAGCTGAAGGCGGCCGAGGCGCTCGAGCAGAACCGCATGCTCAAGGAGGAGGTCACCGACCAGGATATCGCCGCCGTCGTGTCGCGCTGGACCGGCGTCCCGGTCGACAAGATGCTCGAGGGCGAACGCGAGAAGCTCCTCCAGATGGAGGTGTCACTCGGCCGGCGCGTCGTCGGCCAGGCGGACGCGGTCGCCGCGATCAGCGAGGCGGTGCGGCGCGCCCGCGCCGGGCTCCAGGACCCGAACCGGCCGCTCGGCTCGTTCCTGTTCCTCGGACCGACCGGCGTCGGCAAGACCGAGCTCACCAAGGCGGTCGCGGCGTTCCTGTTCGACGACGAGACGGCGCTGATCCGGATCGACATGTCGGAGTACATGGAGAAGCACGCAGTGGCGCGGCTGATCGGGGCGCCGCCCGGCTATGTCGGCTACGAGGAGGGCGGCGCGCTGACCGAGGCGGTTCGCCGCCGGCCTTACCAGGTGATCCTGTTCGACGAGGTCGAGAAGGCGCACCCCGATGTCTTCAACATCCTCCTCCAGGTGCTCGACGACGGCCGCCTCACCGACGGCCAGGGACGCACGGTCGACTTCCGCAACACGCTGATCGTGCTGACGTCGAATCTCGGCGCCGACATCCTCGCCGCGCAAGCGGACGGCCAGGACACCGACGCGGTGCGCGCGCCGGTGATGGAGGTCGTGCGGGCGGCGTTCCGGCCCGAGTTCCTCAACCGGCTCGACGAGATCATCCTGTTCCACCGGCTTACGCGCGACCAGATGGGGGCGATCGTCGACATCCAGCTCGACCGGCTGCGGGCGATGCTGGGCGAGCGCAAGATCACGCTCGAGATCGCCGATGCGGCGCGCCAGTGGCTCGCGCGCGAGGGCTATGATCCGGTCTACGGCGCACGGCCCTTGAAGCGGGTCATCCAGCGTACGCTGCAGAACCCACTCGCCTCGCGCATCCTCGCGGGCCGGATCGCCGACGGTACGACGGTGCGGATCGGGATCGGCGGAGACGGCGCGCTCGCGATCGAGGAGGCGCGCGCCGCCGCCGCGTGACCGGGCTCAGCGCTGGGCGATGCGCATCGTCGGGGTGAGCGCGGCGACGCGCCGGTCGAGCGCATCGCGCGCGGCGAGGAAGGTCCGGAGTTCGCCGCCGTCGAGCTTGTTCTCGATCGCCGCGGCGACCGAAACCGGGTTCACCTGCTCGCCCTTGACCAGCACCTCGTAGTGGAGGTGCGGCCCGGTCGCCATGCCCGAGGCGCCGACATAGCCGATCACCTGGCCCTGGCGAACCGTGGCGCCGACATGGACGCCCCGCCCGAACGCGCTCATATGCGCGTAGGCGGTCGCGTAGTCGCGGTTGTGGCGGAGCGCGATGTAGCGGCCATAGCCGCTCTTGAAGCCGACGAACTCGACGACGCCGTTGCCGGCGGCGTAGATCGGCGTGCCGGTCGGCGCCGCGAAATCGATGCCGCGGTGCATCTTGCTGTAGCCGAGGATCGGGTGGCGGCGTATCCCGAACGCCGAGGAGAGGCGGGCGCCGTCGATCGGGGTGCGGAGGAACGCCTTGCGCGCGCTGCGGCCGTCGCGGTCGAAGAATTCGCTGCGGCCGTCGGCGAACTCGAAGCGGTAGAGCCAGCGCAGCTTGCCGCCGAGCGTCAGCGCGCCGGCGAGGAGGCGGCTGCCGTTGCGCACGCTGCCGTCGATCGCGGCGCGGCGCTCGAACACGATCTCGAACGCGTCGCCATGCTGGACGTCGCGCTGAAAGTCGAGGTCCCACGAGAACGCCTTGATCAGCTCCATCAGCACCGCGGGCGGCACGCCCGCCTCGGCGCCGGCCTCCCACAGGCTCGAGGTGATGCGTCCAGCCGCGCGGTGGAGCTCGACCGTGACGGGCTTCTGGATCGCCTCGGCTTTGAAGCCGGCGTCGTGGCGGGCGACCGCGAAGTCGTGGAGCCCGCCGATCGACAGCGTGAAACGGTCGAGACGCGGCGGCGCGTCGGCGGCGGCCGGGGCGAGGCGGATCGACACGATGTGGCCCGGCGCGATGTCCTTCGGGTTGAAAAGGGCGCGTAGCGCGCCGATCGCGTCCTGGGCCTCGCCGACCGCGACGCCGGCGCCGACCAGGAGATCGGTCAGCGTGTCGCCGCGCGCGACGCGGACCATGCGTTCGGCCGGATCGAGCGCGCCGGCGGCCGGACGGGCCGGCGCCGCCTCGGCGTCCGGATCGGTCCAGATCGGCGCCAGCGCGACGAGGTCGGCTTGGCTCGGGCCAACGGTCTCCCCGGCGGCGGCCGCGGGCATCGTCGGGGTGCCGTCGGGGACCGGCTTGGCCTGGGCCGGGCGCGGCAGCCACAGCGCCGCGAACTCGCCGGCCGCATCGCGCATCGCCATCAGGAAGTGACGGTCGTCCAGCGGGACCGACACCGCATCGACCCGGCGGGTCGTCGTGTCGGTCTCGTCGGCGAAACGGAGCGCGACCGTCTCGCCCGCGGCGAGGCGGTAGACGTCGCGCCCGGTCGACAACACCTCCACCACGCGCTTCGCCTCGTGCGGCGCGGCGCCGACCGCGGTCAGGAGACCGAACAGCGACATCATCCGGTCGAGGGTGATGCGGAGCGTGCGGTTGTCGGCGGCGGTCTCGTCGAGCGCGGCCGCGACGGTCTCGGCCGTGGGGCGCATGACGGCTGGGCGCGGCAACAGCGTCGCCGCAAACCGGCCGTCCGCCTCGCGCTCGGCGGCGGCGAACTGGGTCGGCGAAACCGGGATCGAGACGGCCTGGAGCGCCGGCCGGCCGCCCTCGGGCGGCGCGCGGAAGCTCGTTGCGATGGTCTGCCCGGGTACGAGGCGGCGTGGATTGACGTGGGCGACCAGCGCGGCGAGCGCGCGCACGGTCTCGTCCGTGGTCGCGCCGGCGTCGAGCAGGAGCTCGGCGAGC
>VGEU01000132.1 GCA_016869145.1 Alphaproteobacteria bacterium
GCGGCTGCCGGCGTGAGCCCCGGGCGGCCCCGGGCGGCCCCGGGCGGCGAGCGCGGCGGCCGGCTCAGTAGAGGCGGGCGCCGTCGGGCACCGGGCCATCGGCGGCGATGAGGCGGACGGCGCCGGATGCGTCGGGGAGACCGAGCACCAGCACCTCGGACACGAACCGGCCGATCCGCCGCGGCGGCAGGTTGACGACTGCGAGGACCTGGCGGCCGACCAGATCCGCGGGCGTGTAGTGGTCGGTCAGCTGCGCGGAGGAGGATTTCACCCCGATGCCGGGGCCGAAATCGATCTCGAGCCGGATCGCGGGCTTCCGCGCCTCGGGAAACGGTGCCGCGCTCTGGACGGTGCCGGCCCGGATATCGAGGCGGGCGAAGTCGTCGATGGTGACGGAACCCAGCATGGCCCGATCGTGGTCCGATCAGGGCCCGATCGGGGCCCGATCATCGTGGCGTCGCCGGTGGCCGGAAACGGGACCGCCCCGGGGGTCTCCCGGGGCGCCCCAACCACCACGCCACACTGAAATCGGTTACCGGGGGAAGCAGTGACCGTGGAATCGGCTACCGGACGCCGTTGAGGCCGTTCGGAAACAGCTTCTGCGCCTCATCGAAGCTCTCGGTGTAGCGGCGGCCGCACAGCTCGGCGGTCGCCGTCGCGGTGCGGGCGATCATCTCGCCGAGCTCGCGGACGTTCGAGAGACCGAGCTGGAGCGCGTCCTGCGCGAACGCGACCTGCTGGGCGGCCTTTTCGGCCGGCTTCGGCGCCGCGACCACGTCCTGGGCCGCCTTGACGGTGCGCTCGAGGCTGGCATTGACCATTTCGGCCTGGCGCTTGGCCACGGCCTGGCTGCCCTCGACCAGGAGACGGTTGGTCTCGGTCAGCATCTCGAGGGTGCGCTTCTGATAGGCGACGATGGCCTCGACATCGAAACCGGGCATCTTGAAGGTGCTCCACGCCTTTGCGATGTCGAGCTCGGGGAGCGGGGTCTGCTTCGCGGTGGTCATCTTGGCCATCCCATGTTGCGGTGCACAATGACCGCAAACGTAGGCGCTGCCGGGCGTGGCGTCAAGGCATTTCGCTGCGATGCAGCAAGGTTTATTGCGATGCGACGAAAACCCTACGCGGCCGACCGGGTCCGGGCGCCCTGGCCCGGACAACGCGATAACGCTGCGAGAACGCGTGCGCCCTGATTCAACCGTCGGTCGAGATAGGCCATGGTCCGGGCCGCGTCCTCGCTGTCGTCGCGGAACCAGGTCCACAGCGTCCCGGCATAGATGGCGGCCAGTCCCTTGACCCGGATCAGCCCGGCGAGCCCGCCGGTCGCGATGCCGGCGGCTTCCAGCATCCAGGCCATCGAGCGCAGCGACTGGACGGCGCCGCAGAGCGCGGCCTCCGGATCGCCGCCGCCGTCGCGGAGGATCGAGCGGATGCCCTCCTTGTAGGGCTTGAGCGCGTCGAGGCGGCGGAGGACGACATCCATCAGCCGGTCGTGCACCGGCTCGCCGGCGGCATCGGCGTCGGTGCCCGCGAGCACCTGGGCGTCGATGCGGCGCATGAAGGCGGCGAGGATGTCGGCCTTGCTCGGGTGCGCGGCGTGGAGCTCGGCGAGGCCGACCCCCGCCTCGGCCGCGATCTCGGCCATGGTCACCTGGCGCCACGGCCGGCGCGCGGCGAGCGCGAGCGCGGCATGAACGATCGCGTCGGGACCGGAGGCGGGCGCGGCGGGTCGGGAAAGACGCGGACGTTTCGCCATCGCAAGCTCCCAGGCCACACACGGATCTGTCTCGATGTATAGCACCCGACGCGGCGCGGCAAGGCGCTGCCGGTTGAACCGGAGGGGCGGCTATGGGAATCTGTCCGCATGCCAAGCCTCCCGAGCCTGCCGCTCGCGTTCCACCGGCACCGGCGTGCGTCGGTCCCAGGGTCGACCCAGGCGTCGACCCAGGCGTCGACCCGTACGTCGGCCGACGTGCCGCTTCTGTCGCGCGAGGAGGAGCGGCGTCTGGTCGCCGCCGTCGGGCGCGGCGATCGCGGCGCCTTGTCGCTCATCGTGGTGAGCCACATGCGCGCGGTGCGGCACATCGCGTGGCGCTATCGCCGTTTCGGCCAGCCCTTCGGCGATCTCGTGCAGGAAGGCGTGGTCGGCCTCCTCGAGGCGCTCAAGCGTTTCAACCCCGAGCGCGACGTCCGGCTGTCGACCTATGCGGCGTGGTGGATCCGCGCCGCGATCCAGGACCATATCGTCCGCACCGCCTCGCTGGTGCGCATCGGCACGACGGCGACGCAGAAGACCCTGTTCTTCCGCCTGGTCGGCCGGCGCCGGAAACCCGAGGACGGCGAGCCGGTGAGCGCCGATCACGCGCGCGAGCTCGCGCAGCGCTTCAACGTCTCGATCGCGGACGTCGTGCAGCTCGCCCGCCGCATGGCCCGCCGCGACCAGTCGCTCGACGCGACGCGCGAGCCCGGCCGCGGGCCGGCGCCGATTGAGCGCCTGGTCGATGCCACGCCGACGCCCGAGGACGCCGCCGCGGCGCGCCAGGAACGGCGGCTCCTGCCGCGCGCGCTCGCGCTCCTGCCGGCGCGCGAGCGGATGATCATCGAACGGCGCTTCCTCGCCGAGCGCAAGACCACGCGCGATGCGCTCGGCGCCGAGCTCGGCATCTCCAAGGAGCGCATCCGCCAGCTCGAGCATCGCGCGCTCGGTCGGCTGCGCCGGCTGATGACGCGGACCGCCCCTATCTGAGGGCGTCCTCGATCCAGTCCCCGGGGCGATCGTCGCCCAACACCGCGTCGGCCTCGATCTCGACCACCATCGCGGGGTCGATCAGGCGGCGGACCTCGACCATGGTCGCGGCGGGCGCAATCGCGCCGAACGCCTCGGCGTGCGCGCGTCCGACCGCCTCCCACTGTGCGATGTCGGTGACGTAGAGGCGGGTGCGGACGACGTCCTGCAGCGAGGCGCCGGCGGCGGCGAGGGCGGCTTCGATATTGGCGATCGCCTGGCGGGTCTGCGCGTAGGCATCACCCGGGGCGACGATGCGCCCGGCGGCATCCGTCGCGGTCGTGCCCGCGACCGCGATCTGCCGGCCGATGCGGACCGCGCGGCTATAGCCGACGGCCGTCTCCCAGGCGGTGCCGCTCCGGATGTTGGTGCGCCGATCCGCCACCGCTGCCCTCAGCCCGCGAGCTCGCGCGAGCGTCTCGTCGCGGCCTCGACGGCGCGGATCATCAACGGCTCGAGCCCGTCCGCCGCCATCAGGACGCGGAGCGCGGCCTCGGTCGTGCCGCCCGGGCTCGTCACATTCTTGCGCAAGACCGCCGGGGTCTCGGGCGCACGGTGCGCGAGCTCGCCCGAGCCGCTCACCGTCGCGCGCGCGAGGCGCTCGGCGAGATCGCGCGGCAGCCCCGCCTTGACGCCCGCCTCGGCCAGGCACTCGATGAGGAGAAAGACATAGGCCGGGCCGCTGCCCGAGACCGCGGTCACGGCATCGATCAATGCCTCGTCCTCGACCCAGGCGACCTCGCCGACCGCCTCGAGGAGCGACTGGCAGAGCGCGCGCTGCGCCCGGCTCGTCCGCGCGTTGGCGCAGGCGACGGTGATGCCGCGATGCACCGCGGCCGGCGTGTTGGGCATGGTGCGGACGATCGCGGCCTCCGGCCCGAGCGCGTCGGCGAAGAAGCGGATCGGCTTGCCGGCGGCGATCGAGACCGCGAGCGCGCCGGCGGCGAAGCGCCGATAGGCCGGCGCGACGGCGGCGAGGTTCTGCGGCTTGACCGCGAAGATCACGACCTCGGGCGCGAGCGTCGGCGCGAGCGCCGACGGGTCGGCGACCACCGCGACGCGATAGCGCTCGCGCACCGCTTCCGCCGCGGCCCTATCGGGTTCGACGACGGTGACGGCCGAGGCCGGCGTGCCGCGCTCGATCCAGCCCGAGAGCAGCGCGCCGCCCATCTTGCCGCAGCCGACGAGGATATGGCTGGTCACCGGGGTCTCCCTTCGCTGGTTAAGCGTCCCCGGGGTCCGGTCGCAGGGTCGATGCCGGCCGGTCAGGCCTCGCCGACCGGCTCCAGCATCACCGCGGTCATCGCCTCGCCGGGCGCCCGCCCGCCCCAGGCGACCAGCTGGAACGCAGGGTAGAAACGGTCGCATTCCGCGAGCGCGATGTCGACCATGTCCTCGACCTGCTCGACGCTCGCTCCCGGCACGCCGCGCATCGGGATGGCGTGGCGATAGATCGGCAGCCCCTCGCCCGACGACAGGTCGAAGTGGCCGATCGAGATCTTCTCGTTGATCAAGGCGAGGAGCTCGTTCATCCGCACGCGCTCGGTCTCGGGCAGACGCGTGTCGAAGGCGCAGGCGAACTGGAGCGCGCGCAGCTCGTCATGCCAGGTGACATAGACGCGGTAGTCGCACCAGCGGCCGCTGATCTCGACCGCCATCTCCTGGTTGTTGGGGCGGTCGAACAGCCAGTCGTGAGCGTTCGCGATCTGTTCCATGACGTCGAGCGGGTTGAACAAGGCCTGGTTCAAGGGCTCGGCCATCCCCGACATGCCTCGGTCCTCCCACGGCGCCGGTCGGGCCGATTGTCCCGCTCCGGGCACAAAAGGTGGCACAAACGCGTCCACCCCCAACAAGATGTAGGGTGCCAGAACCGGGCGACGCACGCAAGGAAAGCTTGCGCCGGAGGGCCGTCAGCCTGTGGACGACGCCCGCCCCTCGAGCACCGCGAGGCGCGCCTCGAGGCGCTCGATGCGTTCCGCCATCGCCTCCTCGGCCTCGCGCGCCTTGACCGCCATGGCGCGGACGGCTTCGAACTCCTCGCGCGGGACGAGGTCCATCTCGGCCGCGATGCGGTCGATCTGGCCGCGCACCAGCGTGTCGACCTCGCGCCTGAGGCCGGCGATCAGGCCGACGACGCCGCTGCCGAGGCGCGCCGCGTCGTCGAAGAATCGATCCCGTGTCTGCATGATCGGTCTCCTCGTTCCACCTCCGATATAAGGGCGCGATCGCCTTGCGGCGAGTGTCGCCCGCACCTATAAACGGCGCGGGCTTAATCCGGAACAATTCATGATCGTCGTGACCGGCGGCGCCGGCTTCATCGGCTCCAACCTGGTGGCCGCCCTCGAAGCGCGCGAAGCCGGCGACATCGTCGTCGTCGACCGCCTCGGGCGCGACCGGAAATGGCGCAACATCGCCAAGCGCGAACTCGCCGATATCGTGCCGCCGGAGGAATTGTTCGCGTTCCTCGAGCGCAACGCCGATAAGCTCTCGCTGGTCTTTCACCTCGGTGCGATCTCGACCACGACCGAGACCGACGGCGATGCGGTGATCGCGGCGAATTTCCGCCTCTCGCTCGCGCTCCTCGACTGGTGCACGCGAAACCGCGTGCGGCTGATCTACGCCTCCTCGGCCGCGACCTATGGCGACGGTCGCGCCGGGTTCGACGACGACGGCGCGCCCGCCGCGCTCGCCCGCCTCCGGCCGCTCAATCTCTATGGCTGGAGCAAGCATTTGTTCGACCGCCGCATCGCCCGGCTCGCCGCCACCGGCGCGGAGCTGCCGCCGCAATGGGTGGGGCTCAAGTTCTTCAACGTCTACGGCCCGAACGAGTATCACAAGGACGGCCAGATCAGCGTCGTCCTCAAGAACTTCCGCGAGATCGAGGCGACCGGGCGCGCCGTCCTGTTCCGCTCGCACCGGCCCGACTACGCCGACGGCGGCCAGCTTCGCGATTTCATCTGGGTCGGCGACTGCGTCGAGGCGATGGTGTGGCTGGTCGAGAACCGGCACGTGAGCGGGCTGTTCAATCTCGGCACCGGCACGGCACGGAGCTTCGCCGATCTCGCCGCCGCGGTGTTCGGAGCACTCGGGCGCGCACCGGCGATCGACTATGTCGATATGCCGGCGACGCTCCGCGCCCAGTACCAGTACCGCACCGAGGCGACGATGGGCCGGCTGCGGCGGGCCGGATACACGCGCGCCTTCACGCCCCTCGAGGACGGCGTCGCACGCTATGTGCGCGGATTCCTCGCTGCCGCCGACCCCTACGCGTGACCGGCGCGCGCGGATGCTGACACTCGTCTATCCCGTCATCGATCCGGTCGCGATCGCGATCGGGCCGATCGCGATCCGCTGGTACGCGCTCGCCTATATCGCCGGCATCGTGCTCGGCTGGCGCTACATGCTGCATCTCTGCCGCGCGCACGCGACGCCGGTGACGGCGAAGGACATCGATGACCTCGTCGTGTGGGCGACGCTCGGGATCGTGCTCGGCGGACGGCTCGGCTATGTCCTGTTCTACAAGCCCGGCTACTTCGTCGAGAACCCGGCCGAGATCCTCCAGCTCTGGAAGGGCGGCATGGCGTTCCACGGCGGACTGATCGGGGTGTTCGTCGCCTTCATCGCGATCGCCCGCAGACGCGATCTGCCGTGGCGCGCGGTCGGCGATCTGGTCGCGGCGGCGACGCCGATCGGCCTCTTGCTCGGGCGTATCGCGAACTTCATCAACGCCGAGCTCTATGGCCGGACGACGGACGTGCCGTGGGCGATGGTGTTTCCGGGCGGCGGCCCGCTGCCGCGCCATCCGAGCCAGCTCTACGAGGCGGCGCTCGAGGGCCTCATCCTCTTCCTCGTCATCCATTACGCGATCAAGCGCAAGGACGCGCTCGACCGCCACGGCCTCGTCGGCGGCCTCTTTCTCGCCGGCTATGCCATCGCGCGCATCGCGGTCGAGTTCTTCCGCGAGCCCGACGCCCATCTCGGCTTTCTCGTCGCCGGCACGACGATGGGCCAGCTCCTGTCGCTGCCGCTGCTCGCGCTCGGGGTCTGGCTCGTCGCGACGGCGCGGAAGAAGGCGTGAGCGCGCTCGAGGCGGCGATCCGCAGGGCGATCGCGGCCGACGGCCCGATGCCGCTCTCCGATTTCATGCGCCGCGCGCTCGGCGATCCGGCGCACGGCTATTACCGGGTGCGCGATCCGATCGGCGCGGCGGGCGACTTCGTGACCGCGCCCGAGATCTCGCAGGCGTTCGGCGAGCTGATCGGGCTGTGGGCGGCGGTCCTCTGGCAAGACGCCGGCCGGCCGGCGCCGGTCCGCCTCGTCGAGCTCGGTCCCGGGCGCGGCACGCTGATGGCGGATGCGCTCCGCGCCACCGCCGCGGTGCCCGGCTTCGAGGCCGCGATCGCGCTCCATCTCGTCGAGACCGACGCCGCGCTCGCGGCCCTGCAGCGCACCCGGCTCGGCGCGTTCGCCCCCGCCTGGCATGCCCGTTTCGACGAGGTGCCCGAGGGTTTCGCGGTCGTGATCGCGAACGAGTTCTTCGACGCGCTGCCGGTCGACCAGTATGTCCGCCGCGGCGAGGGCTGGACGCGGCGGGCGGTCGCGATCGACGGCAAGACCGGCGCGCTCGCGCTCATCGAGATCGCGGCCGCGCCGCCGGCCGCGGCCACCGAGGCGCGCGAGGGCGCGGTGGTCGAGATCTCGGCGGCGGCGCGCACGCTCGCTTCCGCGATCGCAGGCCGCATCGCGCGGACGGGTGGCGCGCTCCTCGCGATCGACTACGGTCCGGCGCGTCATGCGGCGGGCGAATCGCTCCAGGCCGTCCGCGCGCACCGCTTCCACGCCGTCCTCGAGGCGCCCGGCCTCGCCGATCTCAGCGCGCATGTCGATTTCGCGGCCCTCGCGCACGCCGCCGTCGCGGCCGGGGCGCGCGTGTTCGGGCCGATCGGCCAGCGGAGCTTTCTCCGCCGGCTCGGGATCGAGGTCCGTCTCGCGCGGCTCGCCGCCGCCGACCGCGCCCGGGCCGCCGACGTGCTCGCGGCGGGCGCCCGCTTGATCGACGCGACCGGAATGGGCACCTTGTTCAAGGTGCTGTGCATCATCCATCCCGAGGCGACGATCCCGGCCGGTTTCCAGCCGGGCGAGGAGTGGACGTGCTGAGGCTCGAGGTTCTCGACGACGATGCCGTCGCGCACGCGTTCTTCACCCGCGCGGGCGGCGTGAGCGAGGGCCTCTACGCCGCGCTCAACTGCGGCTACGGCTCGGGCGACCGACGTGACCACGTGGCGGAGAACCGCGCCCGCGCCGCGCGCCGCCTCGGCGTCGCCGACGACGCGCTCGTCACCGGCCACCAGGTTCACGGCATCGATGTCGCCGTCGTCGCGGCGCCGTGGGCGACCGGCGCCGGCCCCAAGGTCGATGCGATGGTGACCGACCGGCCGGGCATCGCGCTCGGCATCCTGACCGCCGACTGCGCGCCGGTCCTGTTCGCCGATCCGCAGGCGCGCGTGATCGGGGCCGCGCACGCGGGCTGGCGCGGCGCGCTCGCGGGCGTGATTGAGGCGACGGTTGCAACGATGGAGCGGCTCGGCGCCGCGCGCGCCCGCATCCGCGCCGCCGTCGGACCTTGCATCGCGCAGCAATCCTACGAGGTCGGGCCGGAATTTCCCGCACCCTTCCTCGCCGCGGATGCGGCCAATCGGGCGTTCTTCGCCGAAGGACGGCGCGCCGGCCGCTTCCAGTTCGATCTCGCGGGCTATGTCGGACGCCGGCTCGACCGTCTCGGGCTCGCCGCCGTCGCGGTGTCCGGCGCCGACACCTGCGCCGAGCCGGACCGCTTCTTCAGCTACCGCCGCACCTGCCTCGCGGGCGAGCGCGACTATGGCCGGCTCGTCTCGGCGATCGCGCTCGGCTGAGCCGTGCCGCATCTCGTCCTCTTCGTCGGTTTCTGCCTGATCGGGCTCCTGGTGACCTGTGCGCTGGTATAGCGGGCTCGCGCTTCTCGCCGTCATCGCCGCCGGCTGCCAGCCGATGCCGCGGCCGTTCGGCAACGAGAACGCGGTCAAGCGCAATCCGCTTCTCGCGCTCGCCGATCGCGGCGGCGTCGTGGTGCTCGATGTCGACGGCGCGCCGCCGGCGGCCGCGGCGCGGCTGCCGGCCGCG
>VGEU01000133.1 GCA_016869145.1 Alphaproteobacteria bacterium
CCCCGCGCGTCGTGCCGTCGGGCGCCATGCCGGCGGCGGCGGCCGACGGGATCGCACGCGATGCCGGGTCGAGGACGACACGAACCGCGAGGAAGGGAAGGCCCGCCGCCTCGGCGACACGGGCGACGGCGTGGCTCTCCATGTCGAGCGCGAGGGCGCCGGTCGCGGTGAAGATGCGCTTCTTCTTGCGCACCAGGCCGATCACCGCGGCCGAACCGTAGACGGCGCCGCGGCGGATGCCGCCGAGCGGCGCGAGCGCGCCTTCGGCGCGTGCCACCCACTCGGGATGGGCCGCGAGCCGCGTGCCATCGGGAATGACGACGGCCTCGCCGATCACGATCGTGCCGGTCGCGAGCGCGGGATCGAGCCCGCCCGCGGTACCGAACGAGACCAGCGCGCCGGCGCCATCGGCGATCAGCGCCCGCGCGCCATCGGCCGCCGCGCGCGGCCCCGGCCCGAGACAGATGACGGCCGCATCGTCGTCCGCCTCGGGCGCGATCAGCGCCGCCTCGCTCTGGAGCCCGGTCACGATGCCGATCCGCGTCATCGCGCGAGCCTCCGCGCGCGGCCGCCGCGTGTCGCGGGATCAATCGAGGGCATTTCCGGCGCGGGCATTTCCCAAGTCAGGGGCGCGCGGCGGGAGCCGGATCCCTCGCCGCGCGGCAGGCGGCGGACGCGGCGCATCCGGGGGCGGACGCCTCCGCGCGCGGCGAAGATCAGATCCCGAACGGCGTGGTGGGCCGGTTGCCGGCGCGCAGATTGCGGTAGCGCGCGAGTGCCCATAGCGGGAAGTAGGTCGCGTAGCCGTGATAGCGGAGATAGAAGACGCGCGGGAAGCCGACCGCGTTGTAGAGCGCCTCGTGCCAGGCCGCCCCCGTGCGCGGCGCCTTGAGGAGCCAGTCGATCCCGCGCGCGACCGTGTCGCTCCGCACCTCGCCCGCCGCCATCAGCGCGAGCAGCGCCCACGCCGTCTGCGACGGCGTCGCGGCCTTGGCCGGATCGTCGCGGTGCTCCGGCCAGTAGCTCGCGCAGTCCTCGCCCCAGCCGCCGTCGGCGTGCTGGCGCGCCTTGAGCCAGGCCGCGGCCTTGCGGATATAGGGCGCCTCGAGATCCTCGCCGGCGCCGTTCAGCGCCGACAGCACCGACCAGGTGCCGTAGATGTAGTTCGTGCCCCAGCGGCCGAACCACGATCCGTCCGGCTCCTGTTCGGCCTTGAGGAACTCGATCGCGCGCGCGACTGCCTGATGGTCGCGGCCGAGCCCGGCCTGGATCAGGAGACCGAGGCAGCGCGCGGTCACGTCCGAGGTCGGCGGGTCGAGGAGCGCACCGTGATCGGCGAACGGGATGTGGTTCAGATTGAAATGCGTGTTGTCGGCATCGAACGCGCCCCAGCCGCCGTTCGCCGACTGCATGCCGAGGATCCACTCGGTCGCGCGCGCGATCGCCTCGTCGCAGCGCGGATCGCCGGCGCGCTGCAGCGCCATCGCGACCAGCGCGGTGTCGTCGGTGTCGGGGTAGTAGTCGTTCCAGTACTGGAACGCCCAGCCGCCCGGCCTGAGACCCGGTCGCTTGTCCGCCCAGTCGCCCTTCACCTCGAGGATCTGGCGTGCGAGAAGCCAGTCGATCGCGCCCCGGACGGCGGGCGACTCGTTCGGCTCGCCGGCCTCGAGCAGCGCCTGCAGCGCGAGGCCGGTGTCCCAGATCGGCGACAGGCAGGGCTGCACATAGGTGCTGTCCTCGCCGTCGACGACGAGCTTCCTGACCGAGCGCTGCACGGTCAGATAGTCGGGGTCGTCGCGCGCATAGCCGAGCGTGTCGAACGCCATCAGCGTGTTCGCCATCGCCGGGAAGATGCCGCCGAGACCGTCCTCGCCGTTGAGCCGCTCGGTGACGAAATCCGTCGCCGCCTTGATCGCGCGCTCGCGCCGGCGCTTGGGAAAGAACGGCTCGGCCGCGCGCACCGCGCGGTCGAGGAGGAGGAAGAAGTCGCCGAGCCGCGCGCCGGTCGGGTTGACGAGATAATGGCGCTCCTCGAGCGGCGGCGTCACGAAGAGCTCGGCGATGTCGATCCCGCGCGGGTTGCGCGCCTTCGGCTTGTGCGCGTAGAGGACGAGGAGCGGCACCAGGACCGTCCGCGTCCAGTACGACACCTTCGACAGGTGGAACGGGAACCACGGCGGCAGCAGCATCATCTCGATCGGCATCGCCGGCACCGCGCGCCACGGCACCTGGCCGAACAGCGCGAGCCCGATGCGCGTGAGGACATTGGCCTTCGCCGCGCCGCCATGGGCGAGGATCGCCTCGCGCGCGCGCGCCATGTGCGGCGCCGCAACGTCCTCGCCGGCGAGCTTGAGCCCGAAATAGGCTTTCACGGTGGCGCTCAGGTTGAACGGGCCGCCGTGATAGAGCGCCCAGCCGCCGTGCTCGCCCTGGGTGCCGCGCAGATAGACGGCGAGCTTGTCCTCGAGCACCGGGTCGATGTCGTCGAGGAAGTGCTCGAGCATGATGTACTCGGCCGGGATGGTCGAATCGGCCTCGAGCTCGAACACCCAGTGGCCGTCCTCGGCCTGGAGATCCTTGAGCCCGTCGCGCACCTGGGCGATGACGCGGTCGAGCGCCGACACCGAGATCGGGGTCGAGCCGCCGGGCCGTCGTGCCTCGGGCGCGCTGCGCGGGTCGGTGCGGTTGACGGGCTTGAGCGGCGAGATGTCCATTTCCGTTCCGAGGTGGCCGCCGGGGCGGCCGGAGACACTTACCCTAGATGGCCGATTCAGTGTGAACTTGCAACGGGTTGGATCGGTCGTGGTTAACCGAGGCCGGGGAGGAGGCCGTGGCGGAGCACGATCCAGAGCCGGGTCGGCTTCGACACCCGGACCGGCGCGTCGAGGTCGCGCCAGCCGGTCTCGCTCAGCCGGTCGAGGATCAGCCGGTAGTTCTTCATCATGACGACCGCAGCGCGGAGCGGCCCCCGTCGGCAGCGCCCATGCGCCGCCTCGGCGGCCTCGTAGTTGGCCCGCGCCAAGAGGGCGAGGTCGCGGCAGACCGCGGGCAAGGCGGGGTGGGCCATCACCTCGTCCGGGGTGTCGGAGGTGATGCCGTGGCGGTGCAGGTACTCGCGCGGCAGATAGAGCCGGCCCATCGCCGCGTCGGCGCGGAGATCGCGGAGGATGTTGGTCAGCTGCAGCGCCCGCCCGAGCGCCAGCGCGAACTCGCGCGCCGCCGGCTCGCCCGCCCCGAAGGCGCGGATCGAGAGGAGCCCGACCGCGCCCGCGACCCGGTTGCAATAGGTCTCGAGCTCGGCGAGCGCGGGCGCCCGGATGAACGTCGCGACGTCCATCTCCATGCCGTCGATGACGGCGAGGAAGTCCTCGCGCGCGAGCCCGAAGGCGCGGATCGGGCCGACCAGCGCCTGGCCGGTCAGCGAGACCGGGTGCGGGTCGGGGCGGTAGAGCCCGTCGATCTCGGCCCGCCAGGCGGCGAGCCGCGCCCCCTTCTCCGCCGCCGGCGCCTCGCCGTCGGCGATGTCGTCGACCTCGCGGCAGAAGGCATAGATCGCGAACATCGCCTGGCGGCGCTCGGCCGGCAGGATGCGCATCGCCCAGTAGAACGAGCTCCCCGAGGCCTTGGTGACCGCGGTCACGTGCGCGTCCGCCGCTTCCATGGCCGCATGCCGGACCGGAACGTCCGGGTCGACCAGGCCGTCGGGGCTCTCGATGATCTTGCCAGCCACGCGGGTCTCTGGGTTGCGGGTCGTCGGACCGGGGGACGCGATCGGGCCCCACCGCACGCGGGCGGCCGACCCTTGCTTGACCGATTGGTGAACGAGCGTCGGCCAATCTAACAGCCGCTCCCGGCGAGGTGAAGGCGCATCGCTCGCGCCGCCCTTCCCGGGTCGCGCCTGTTGCCGTCCGGCCACATATTGACGTGATGTCTTCCCGCCGTTACCCTGACGCCATCCATTAAACGCTGTTTCATGGCGGAAACAAAAACGCACGGGGGTATTATTCCGGGGCGACAGACCGATGCGGCGGGCAACGTGCCGTGGCAGACCCGCGCCGCGGAGCCGACCGACTACGAGGCGGCGCTCGCGGACGCGCTCGACCGGGTGCTCGGGGCCGGCCATCACGAGCTCGCGGCGATCATCGCCGGGCTCAAAGCGGACGGCGTCTGCGCCCCCGACGGCAAGGCCTGGACGCCCGATTCGCTCCAGGCGGTGATGCGCCGGCTCGGCGCGTGAGCGCGGCGACCGCGAGACTGGAGTTCCGCGCCGTCACGCGCCGCTTCGGGCGCGCCGAGGCGACCGTCACGGCGGTCGAAGCGGTGAGCCTCGCGGTCGGCGACGGCGAGGTGGTGTCGCTGATCGGCCCGTCGGGCTGCGGCAAGTCGACCCTCCTCAACATCGCCGCCGGGCTCTACCCGCCGTCGGAGGGCGAGGCCTATGTCGACCGGGTGCGCGTGACCGGCCCAAACCGCCAGGTCGCGTTCATGCTGCAGAAGGATCTCCTCCTGCCGTGGCGCTCGATCCGCGAGAATGTCGAGTTCGGGCTCGAGATCCATGGCGTCGCGGCGGCCGAGCGGCGCCCGCGCGCCGCCGCGCTCCTCGCCCGCATGCATCTCGCCGATTGCGCCGACCGCTACCCGCACCAGCTCTCGGGCGGCATGCGCCAGCGCGCCGCCCTCGCCCGCACGCTCGCCGTCGATCCCTCGGTCCTCCTCCTCGACGAGCCGTTCTCCGCCCTCGATGCGCAGACCAAGATGGTGCTGCAGCAGGACCTCGCCCAGACGCTCCGCGACACGCGGAAGACCGCGTTCTTCATCACCCACGATCTAGTCGAGGCGGTGACGCTGTCCGACCGCGTCCTCGTGATGAGCCGACGCCCCGGGCGCATCATCGAGGAGATCCCGATCGCGCTCCCCGACCGCGACCGCCCGCTCGAGCGCCGCCGCCAGCCCGCCCTCGGCGACTACGTGGCGCGGCTGATGGCGCTGCTCGACGTCGTCCACGCCGAAGTCTGATCAACCGCCCCGACACCGAGGAGGTCCCATGTCGAAGCCCGCGCCTATCCTCGTCCGCCTCGCGCTCGCGGCGGCCGCGCTCGTCCTCGCTCTCGTGCCCACGGCGCGCGCGCAGGAAAAGATCACCTATCTGTTCCCGGCGCCGCAGTTCCTGCCCGCCTTCGCGCCCTGGGTGCTCGCGATGCACAAGGGCTACTACAAGGCGGCCGGGCTCGACGTCGAGTTCGTGATCGGCAAGGGCGGCGCTGACGTCGCCAAGCAGGTCGGCGCCGGCAATGCCGATCTCGGCGGCGGCATCGGCGACACCTCGATCATCGTGCGCCCGAACGGCGTGCCGGTGCGATCGGTGGCGCTCCTCGGCGGCGGCTCGCTGATGCAGCTCATCGTGCGTGCCGATTCGCCGATCCAGGGGCCGAAGGACCTCAAGGGCCGCGTGATCTCGGTCACCGGCTACCAGGACACGACCTATTACGCGCTCCTCGGCGTGCTCGCCTCCGTCGGGCTCGGCAAGGCCGACGTCGACGCCCAGGCCGGCGGCCCGGCGGGCGTCGTCAAGCTGTTCGTCGCCGGCACCGCGCCCGCGATGGCGGCGGTCCCGGAATGGGCGGTCCAGGCCGAGCGCGAGGGCGTGGCGATCCGCTGGTATCCGTCCGGCCAGTACTTCCCGTCGATGGCCCAGGCGATCATCGCCGCCGACGAGACCATCGCCAAGCGCCCGGCCGCGATCCGCGGCTTCGTGCAGGCGACGATCCGCGCCGTCGGCGAGATCATGAAGGACCCGAAGGCCGCCGCGATCGAATACGTCGCCGCCGTGCCGCAGCACAAGGGCAAGGAGGCCGAGATGGCGACGATCCTCGGCAAATACGCCGAGATCGTCTATCCCGGCCAGGCCAAGCTCGGCGCGATGGACGAGGCCCGCCTCGCGAAGCTCCAGGACTTCTATGTCGAGCAGGGCATCGTGCGCGCCAAGACCCCGGTCGCCGATCTGTTCACCAACCAGTTCGTGAACTGACCGGGCCGCGGGCGCAAGGACGCGCGATGGCGGCGCGGCGCGAGGACAGGATCACCGGGAGCGCAGGCGGCAGCCTCGCGCTCCTGGTCGTGTTCCTCGCGGTGTGGGAATGGGTGCCGGCGCTCTTCGAGGTGCCGGCGTTCATCATCCCGCCGGCGTCTGCGGTGTGGGACGAGTTCGTCCGCATGCTGGCGAAGGACCGGCTGATCCACCACACGCTCGTCACCACCGCAACCGTCCTCGTCGGCTTCGCGCTCGGCGCCCTCCTCGGCATGGTGGTCGGCTATCTCCTCGGCATGTCGCCGCGCGCCGAGTTCGTCCTGTCGCCCTATATCCTCGCGCTCCAGATCGCGCCCAAGGTCGCGTTCGCGCCGCTGTTCATCATGTGGTTCGGCTACACGGTCTATCCCAAGATCCTGGTCGCGGTGCTGATCGTGTTCTTCCCGGTGATGGTCAACGTCCTCGGCGCGCTCAGGTCCGTCGATCCCGATCTCGTCAACCTCGCGCGCGCCTTCACCGCGACGCGCGCGCAGGTGTTCTGGCGGATCGAGTTCCCGGCCTCGATGCCGCCCTTGTTCTCCGGGCTCCGCATCGGCGCCACGCTCGCGGTGATCGGCGTTGTCGTCGGCGAGCTCGTCGGCGGCAATACCGGGCTCGGCTATCTCCTCGTCTTCGGCGAGGGCCAGGCCAACACCGCGATGGTGTTCGTCACCATCATCCTGCTGACCGTCATCGGCATCATCGCCTATGTCGCGGTGATCGCGCTCGAGCGATGGGTGCTCCACTACATGCCGTCCCGCAGCCTCGAAACCGTCTGAACTGGAAGGGTTCCCGCCATGAACCAGGATCCGAACGAAAGCATTGACCGGCTGCTCGATCTCGGTCTGCGCAATCTCTGGTACCCGATCGCGGCGAGCTGGCAGGTCGCCGACAAGCCGGTGCCGGTGACGCGCCTCGGCGACCGGCTCGTCCTCTGGCGCGACCACGAGGGTGTCGTCCACGTGATGGAGGACCGCTGCCCGCATCGCGGCGCGCGGCTCTCTTTGGGGCGCAATCTCGGCGACCGCATCGCGTGCTGGTATCACGGCGTCCAGGTCGACGGGCGGGGTGTCGTCGTCGACGTGCCGGCGGTCGATGCCTGCCCGCTCGAGGGCCGGCAGGCGGTCCGCGTCTATCCGAGCATCGAGGTGAAGGGCGGCATCTTCGCCTATTTCGGCGATGCGCTCCATCCCGAGACGGTCGAGCTCCGGCTTCCCGAGCAGATGACCGATCCGCGCTTCGACGGCTTCCTGTGCACCGCGCGCTGGAACGTCAACTACCGCTACGCCATCGACAACGTCATGGACCCGATGCACGGCAGCTATCTTCACGCCGTGTCGCACTCGATGGCGCAGGGCGACAAGGAGGCGAAGTTCCGCATCCGCACCACCGAGGGCGGCTTCGTGTTCGAAAAGGTCGGCCAGCACGGCGTCAACTTCGACTGGGTCGAGTTCGGCGACACCGGCACGCACTGGATGCGGCTCAACCTGCCCTACCGCAAGAATGCCGGGCCGGGCGGCCTGTTCTGGATCAATGGCTGGGTGACGCCGATCGACGCCCGGTCGTGCCAGGTCTATTTCTGGCGCATCCGCGAGGTCGAGGGCTGGCAGCGCGATCTGTGGCGCTTCCTCTACAAGACGAAGCTCGAGGGCCTCCACTGGGCGGTGCTCGAGCAGGATCGGATCATCCTCGAGGACATGCCGCGCGATGCGCGCTCGCGCGAGAACCTCTACCAGCACGACACCGGGCTCGCCCGCGTGCGCCGGCTGATGGAGGACCGCGCACGCGAGCAGATCGCCTCCCTCGCCGCCGCCGGCATCGACGCCCCGCGCGTCGCCGCGGAGTAGGAGGGTGCGCGAGCCCTCACCCGTCCCGGCGGCCCGCGACGCCGCCCGCCCCTCCCGTCGGGGGAGGGGCGAGAACAGAGCCCCCTCCCGTCGAGGGAGGGGCGAGAACAGAGACCCCCTCCGGTCGCGGGCGGGCCGAGAACAGAAACCCCCTCCCCTCGCGGGTGGGGGTGGACGCGAAGCGTCCGGGAGAGGGGGAGCCATGACCTCCGCGGTAGGGAGCGCGACGTAATGCCCGATGTGCACCTCGAGCGTGCCCGCGCGCTCCGCGTCGGGATGACCGATGCGGAGCTTCGGCTGTGGCACCGGCTCCGGCGCAAGCAGAACGATGGCGTGCGGTTCCGACGCCAGGTTCCGATCGGACCGTGGATCGCCGATTTCGTCTGCTTCCGCGCGCGGCTCGTTGTCGAGCTCGATGGCGGACAGCACGCGACCGATCGAGGGGCGGCACGCGATGCGGCGCGCGATCGCTGGTTCGCGGACAACGATTTCGCGGTCCTGCGATTCTGGAACGACGACGTGTTGGGCAATCTCGATGGTGTGCTCCAGACGATCGTGTCGGAGACCGATCGGCGGCTCGGAGCACCGGCACCCTCCCCCGGGCACCCTCCCCGGCGGCGCGTCGCGCCGCCCGCCCCTCCCGTCGAGGGAGGGGCGAGAACAGAGACCCCCTCCCGTCGCGGGCGGGCCGAGAACAGAAACCCCCTCCCCTCGCGGGTGGGGGTGGGCGCGAAGCGTCCGGGGAGAGGCGGGTGAACGCATGACCGGCGCGCTCGCGGGCAAGCGGATCGTCGTGACCGGCGCGGCGCGCGGGCTCGGACACGCCTTCGCCGCCGCCGCCTGCGGCGCCGGCGCGCGCGTGGTCCTCGCCGACATCCTCGAGGACCGCGGGCG
>VGEU01000134.1 GCA_016869145.1 Alphaproteobacteria bacterium
GCCGTTAACGAATCTTAAACCGCTGCCGCGCTCGACTGGGGCCACCAAAGAAACGGAGGCCCCCGATGAGCGAACTCACCTCCCTCAAGGCCCGTGTCGGCGATACGACCGGGCGGCTCGTCGCCGCGCACGAGGCGCGGCGGGCGCAGAACGAGACCCTGATACGCGCGCTCGGCGATCTCGAGACGCGCTTCCAGGCGCAGGAGGAGGAGCTCGGCTATTACCGCGCGCGCCTGGTGCCGCTCGAGGATACCGCGATGACGCTCACCGCGCTCCTCGACCGGCTGATCGCGCTCGCCGACGGGGTCGACGGCAAGGCGGCGAATGCCGGGCTCTATCGCGCGGCGACCGCCGCGCGTGCGCTGGTCGAGCTGACCGCCGAGCTCGAGGCCGCGCGCGTCGGGGCGGCGGCGCCTCCCGAGGCCGATGACGCGCTCGACGACGAGCTGATGAGCGAGGCGGGCGAGGCGCGCCCTGCCCGAGCCGGTCGCCCAGGCCGCCGCGGCATCGGCGGCGGTCGGACGCAGCGGTCCGACAGAGGTTACCGAAGCCGACATCCGGGCGCTGATCGCCCGCGTCGAAGAGGCCGCGATCATTCGGGTTGAGGGGGCGGGCGATTCCGGCAATCCTGCAGCCCGATCGCGGTTGCAGGACCCGACCATGCGCGAACCGAACGACGCCGCGCCCGCCGCGCCCGCTGCGCCGGGACCGCTCCGCGGCCTCAAGGTGCTCGAGCTCGGCCATTTCATCGCCGGCCCGTTCTGCACCCGGCTCATGGCCGACCAGGGCGCCGAGGTGATCAAGGTCGAGCCGCCCAAGGTCGGCGACCCGATCCGCACCTGGGGCAACACGCAGAACGGCCGCGCGCTCTGGTGGTCGTGCCATGGCCGCAACAAGAAGTGCGTGACGCTCGATCTCCGCCACGACAAGGCGCGGCCGATGCTGGAGGCGCTCGTCGCCTGGGCCGACGTGATCGTCGAGAATTTCCGCCCCGGCATGATGGAGCGGATCGGCCTCGGCTTCGACCGCATCCAGGCGATCAACCCGCGCTGCATCCTCGCCCGCATCTCGGGTTTCGGCCAGGACGGGCCCTATCGCGACAAGGTCGCGTTCGGCGTCGTCGGCGAGGCGCTCGGCGGCATCCGCTTTCTCACCGCCCATCCCGACCGGCCGGAGCTGCCCTCGGTCCGCGTCGGCGTCTCGATCGGCGACAGCCTCGCCGGCATCTACGCGATGGCCGGCATCCTCGCCGCGGTCTACGAGCGCGACGTGCGCGGCACGGGGCGCGGCCGCGTCCTCGACATCGCGCTCTACGAGGCGGTGTTCAGCCTCCTCGAGGGCAGCCTCACCGAGTACGCCGCGCTCGGCATCGTGCGCCAGCCCGCGGGCTCGGGCGTGCCGACCGCGGCGCCGACCGACACCTATCGCTGCCGCGACGGCCAATGGCTCTGCATCGCGGCCAACGCCGACAACCTGTTCGCCCGGCTCGCGGCGGCGATGGGCATGCCCGATCTGCCGAAGGACGAGCGCTTCGCCCACAACCGGTCCCGGCTCAAGCACGTCGCGGCGCTCAACGCGCTGATCGGCGGCTGGGCGGCGCGGTTCGACGCCGCCGAGGCCGAGCGCCTCCTCGAGGCGGCCGAGGTGCCGGTCAGCCGCATCTACACCATCGCCGATATCGCCGCCGACCCGCATTACAAGGCGCGCGGCATGATCCGTGACGTCGACGATCCGGCCTTCGGCCGCGTCGTCCATCCCGGCATCGTGCCGCGCTTCGACGACCGCGGCGAGCGCGGCGATATCGCCTGGGCCGGACCCGATGTCGGCGCGCATAATGCGGAGGTCTACGGCAGGCTGTGCGGCATCGATGCGCGGGCACTCGCCGCGCTCGCCGGGGAGGGCGTGATATGACCACGGTCGAGATCATCGACGTCGGCCCGCGCGACGGGCTCCAGTCGATCCCAAGCTTCGTGCCGACCGAGACCAAGGTGGCGCTGATCAAGGCGATCGTCGCCGCGGGCATCAAGCGGCTCGAGGTCGGCTCGTTCGTGAGCCACCGCCACGTGCCGCAGATGCGCGACACCGCCGACGTGATCCGGGCGCTCGGCCCGATGCCGGGGGTGCGCATGATGGCGCTCGTTCCCAATATGCGCGGCGCCGAGGACGCGATCGCGGCCGGGATCGACGAGATCATCTGGGTCGTCTCGATGTCGGAATCGCACAACCGGTCGAACGTGCGCCGGTCGATCCGCGAATCGATGGACGATCTCAGGCGGCTCCTCGAGGAGCTCGACCGCGACCGACGGCTCCGCGTCCGCGTCGCGCTCTCGACCGCGTTCGACTGCCCCTATGAGGGCCGCGTTAACGAGGCCGACGTGCTCGGCCATCTCGACTATGTGCTGTCGATCCGCGATCACCTCGAGATCGTGCTCGCCGACACCACCGGCATGGCGCTCGCCCCGCACGTGCGCGGGCTCGCCGGCGAGTGCCTGAAGCGCTACGGCACGCGCGCGCGCTTCGCGTTCCACTGCCACGACACCGCGGGCCTCGCGATCGCCAACGTGCTCGCGTCCTACGAGGCCGGCATCCGCGTCTTCGAAGGCTCGGTCGCGGGCCTCGGCGGCTGCCCGTTCGCGCCGGGCGCGACCGGCAATGTCGCGGTCGAGGACCTCGTCTATCTCTTCCACCGCATGGGCGTGGCGACCGGCGTCGATCTCGAGAAATATCTCGAGGCGGCGGCGTTCGCGGCCGCGATCCCGGACGGCGTCAGCGGCGGCCATGTCCGCCATTTGCCGCGCGAGCGCGTACGCAAGCAACTCGCCGCCAGCCGCGCCGCGTGAGGCGCGCCCGGTCGTCCCTCGCGCGGACGACGACGGTGCAGGCTCGGGGCGGACGAGAAACGGTCCGGCGCCCTCGTCTGCCGGTCCCTTCGGGCGTCTCGCAATCGGGCCGCCGATCGCCGAGAGCATTATCCGGCGAAGTGGAATCCGGTTCGCCGTAGAGAATGCGACCATCGGGGAATCCAGAGCGGCATCCGATCGCGCTCGATCGGATACCGCTGTAGATCCGAAGGATCATGACCGCTACCGAAACCGCCCGCGCGCCGGACATGTCGATCGTCTGGCGCTACGCCGCCTCGTCCGTGCTCGGCATCGTACCCTATGGCATGCTGATGCCGCTGATCGCGGTGGCGCTCGATTCGCGCGGCCATACGGCGACCGCGGTCGGATTCGTCGGGCTCCTCGTCTTCGCCGGCGTCTTCGTCCTGTCGCCGATCGCGCCGCGGCTCCGCGCGCGCTACGGCACCATCGCCGTGCACCGCGCCGGCATGGTGCTGTGGTCGGCCGGGATCGCCGGCATCCTCATCGACGACGGCTATCTCTGGTGGTGCGCGATGCATCTCCTGATCGGGGTGTCGGCGGCGCTCCTCTGGGGCGTCGCCGAGAGCCTGATCGCCGAGCACGCGCCGGCCGATCGGCTCGGGCGCATCACCGGGCTCTACCAGACCCTGATCGGCGCCGCGGTCGCGGTCGGGCCGTTCGTCTCGGCGGCCTTCGCCCTCGACATCGCGGCGGCCGCACCGGTCGCGCTCGCGCTGATGGCGCTGTCGTGGATTCCCGTCCTCCTGATCCGGGCGCGCCACGTGCCCGCCGTGTCCGGGACGGCCTCGCTCCTCCGCTGGCGCACGGTCGTCGCGACCAGCCCCGCGCTCGTCGCCGGCGCGATGCTCGGCGGCATTTTCGAGACCGGCATCAACGCGCTCGGCGCCGTGCACGCGCTCGGGATCGGTCTCGGCGGCGCGGCGGCGACCGCGGTGCCGGGCGCGATCGCGACAGGGAGCCTCCTCGCGCAATATCCGGCCGGCTGGATCGCCGATCGCGTGCCGGTGATCCGCCTCCTCGTCGCCGCCGCCGCGATCCTCGCCGCGAGCGGGGCGGTGCTCCTCGCCGCGCCGGCGTGGCCGTGGCTGATGTGGCCGGTCGCGGTCGTCTGGGGCGCGGTCGGCGGCGCGCTCTACACGCTGGTGATGATCCGGGTCGGCATCGTGTTCCGCGGCTCCGACGTCGTGACCGCGACCGCGCTCGCGATCTCGGCCTACACGCTCGGCGTCATGATCGGTCCCTTGATCGCCGGGCCGGCGATGGATGCGAGCCGTCTCTACGGCCTCGCCGCGGCGCTCGTCCTCCTTGCGGCGGCGTCGCTCGTCCCGATGCGGATCGAGGCGCGGCGCCCCTAGATCAGGCGTGCGCCTCGGCGGCGACCTCGGCGATCGCCTGCTTCCTGAGCTCGGGCTTGAGCACCTTGCCGCTCGCGTTGCGCGGCAGCTTCTCCATGAAGAAGACGTGCTTCGGCTTCTTGTAGGAGGCGAGGTTGGCGCGGCAGTGCTCGATGACGCCGGCGGCGTCGAGGCTGGCGCCGTCGCGGCGGACGACATAGGCGATGACGGATTCGCCGAACTGCGCATCGGGCGCGCCGACCACCGCGACCTCGGCGACGCCGGGATGCGATTCGATCGTCTGCTCGACCTCGCGCGAATAGATGTTGAGCCCGCCCGAGATGATCATGTCCTTGGCGCGGTCGACGAGATAGAGATAGCCCTCGTCGTCGAAGCGGCCGACGTCGCCGGTCTTGAACCAGTCGCCGTCGAAGCTCGAGGCGTTGGCGTCGGGCCGGTTGTGATACTCCTTGATGACGCCGAAACGGCCGCGCGTGCCGCAGCGGACCGCGATCTCTCCCATCTCGCCCGCCGGCACGTCCTTGCCCTCGGGATCGAGGAGGCGGATCTCGAAGCCCGGCGTGACGCGCCCGGTCGAGCCCGGCTTCGCCTTCTGCTCGTGCGGGAAGAGCGCGGCCGGGCAGCCCGCCTCGGTGAGCGCGTAGAAGCTGATCAGCCCGACATGCGGCAGGCGCCGCGCCATCCGTTCCTTGAGCGCGATCGGGAACGCCTCGCCGGTCGCCATCAGGAGGCGGAGCGTCGGGCATTGGTGGTCGGACTTCTCGAGATAGTCGAGAAGGATGCGCGCGACCGTCGGCACGCCGCCCAGGATGTTGACGCCATGGCGCTCGATCGCCGCGACGGCGGCGGCGGCATCGAAGCGAGGCAGCATGACGACGGTCGCGCCGAGGACGGCGCACGACATCAGCCGCGCCAGCCCGGTCCGGTGCGCGATCGGCGTCGTCACCATGTAGATCTCGTCGCAACGCGTCTCCCACAACGCGGCGGTCGAGAGCGACATGACGGTGAGGTTCGCGTGCGTTGTCACCGCGCCCTTGGGCCGGCCGGTGGTGCCCGACGTATAGGCGATCATCGCGTCGTCGGGCTCGGGGTCGATGCGGACCGCGGTCTCCTTCTGGCCGTCGACGAGCTGGCCGAAGGTGATGGCGCCATCCTCGCCCGCGCCGCCGATCACGATGCGAAGCGCCCGCGGCAACTCGGCGGTCGCCTCGCGCACGGCGGCGGTCTGCTCGGGGCCGTGGATGATCGCGAAGGGCTTGCAGTCGCCGACCATGAACGCGACCTCGCGGCCGACGATCCAGGTGGTGACGGGAACGACCACGCCGCCCGCCTTCCAGGTGCCGAGGATCGATTCGATCAGCGCGAGCGTGTTGCCGGCATAGATGACGACCCGGTCGCCCTGCCTGAGCCCGCGGGCGCGGAGCCCGTTGGCGACGCGGTTGGCGGCCTTTTCGAGCCCGCCGAAGCTGATGCTGTCGGGGCCGAGGATGATCGCGGTCTTGTCCGGGTGCACCTCGGCGTGGCGTTCGAACATCGGGCCGATCTTCATCGCGCGTCCTCTTTCGCTGGTCGGGCGAGCGTAAGGCGGCCGCGGCCCGGCGCCAAGACCCCCGGTGCTCCCGGCGCGCGGGTTCTTGCTGCGGTGCGAAAAGCCCGATTGAGCCGGCCGCGCATCCGCGCTAGGTAGGCGCGTCGATCGAGAGCCCGGAGCAGACCATGAAAGTGAAGGCCGCCGTCCTGCGTCAAAGCGGGTTGAAGCGACCCTACGCGGAGAGCCGCCCGCTCACGGTCGAGGAGATCGAGCTCGACCCGCCCGGCCCCGGCGAGGTCCTGGTCGCGATCAAGGCGGCCGGGCTCTGCCATTCCGATCTCTCGGTGATCACGGGCGACGTGCCGCTGCCCTTGCCGCTGGTCATGGGTCACGAGGCATCCGGCGTGGTGGAGGCGCTCGGTCCCGGCGTGGTCGACCTCGCGGTCGGCGATCACGTGGTCATGCTGTTCGTCGCGAGCTGTGGCTCTTGCGGCTTCTGCCGCGAGGCGCGGCCGGCGCTCTGCGAGCAGGGGCGGCGTTCGAACATGACGGGCACGCTCCTCGCCGGCACCAGGCGGCTCCGGGCCGACGGCGCCGAGATGAACCACGCGATGGGCGCGTCGTGCTTCGCCGAGCGCGCGGTCGTCTCGCGCGGCTCGCTGGTCCGGATCGACAAGGCGGTCCCGTTCGAGGAGGCGGCGCTGTTCGGCTGCGCGGTCGTCACCGGCGTCGGTGCGGTCATCAACACCGCGAAGGTGCCGGCCGGCGCCTCGGTCGCGATCGTCGGGCTCGGCGGCGTCGGGCTCAACATGCTCCTCGGCGCGACGCTCGCCGGCGCCCGCCAGATCGTTGCGATCGACGTCGTCGCCGACAAGCTCGCGCTCGCGAAGTCGCTCGGCGCCACCGACACCTTCGATGCGCGCGAGAAGGACCTCGTGCGCACGATCATGAAGGCGACCAATCGCGGCGTCGACTACGCCTTCGAGACCGCCGGCCTTGCCGAGACGCTCGATCTCGCCTACCGCATCACGCGCTGCGGCGGCACAACGACGACGACGAGCCTGCCCGGACGCGCGGTGAACTGGACGGTGTCGACCGCGCATGCGGTGCTCGAGGAGCGCACCGTCAAGGGCAGCTTCATGGGCAGCGCCGTGCCGTCGCGCGACGTGCCGCGCTATATCGAGCTGTTCCGCCAGGGACGGCTGCCGGTCGACCGGCTGAAATCGAACCGGGTGACGCTCGATCGCCTGAACGAGGGCTTCGACGCGCTCGCCGCGGGCGCGGTCGTCCGCCAGATCCTGGTGTTCGACTAGGCCGCGACGCCGCGCCGGGCGCGGATCAGCGGTCGTCCGCGGCGGGCTCGGGCTCGGGCTCGGGCTCGGGCCGCGTGTCTTCGGCGGGGATGCGGCTCGGCGCCGGCGTCGATTTGCGCGGCGCGACGTAGCGGCTCGAGGCCTTCTGTATGGGAGCACGGAGAATCATCGGATCGTTCCTCGGTGCTGGACGGCGGCGGCTTGGAGCATTGTCCGGCGAAGTGGAATCCGGTTCGCCGTAGAGAATGCGACCATCGAAGAATCCAGAGCGGTATCAGATCGCGCTCGATCGGGTACCGCTCTAGCCGGCCGCCTTGTGGATGTCGGTGGGCAGGGACTCGGACGGCGTGTCGGCGCGCATGATGCCGCGGCGCGCCAACTCGGTCTCGAGCCCGTGCAGCCGTTCGAGCGGGCCTTGCGCCAGACCCGGATCGAGCGCCGCGGTCTTCTGCTCGAGCGCCGCGCGCAGCACGCGGAGATCGATGCAGATCTCCTGGAACATGTCCCACAGCGCGCGTTCGCGCGCGCTGGTGCGCCAGGGCGAGGAGGGCGAGACCGGCGAGCGCGAGGCTCGCGAGCGTATCGCCGTCGAGGTCGCTGTCGTTGGCGAGGAGCGAGGCCGCCGTCATGGTGAGCGATGCGTCCTCGTTGAGGCTCCGCACGTCGCCGACGGCGACGGGGACATCGTTCTGCGGGTTGACGGTCAAGGAGACCGTCGCGGTCGCGGTGCCGCCGTTCCCGTCCGAAACCGTGTAGGTGAAGGAGTCGGCACCCGCGTAGTTCGCGGTCGGCGTGTAGGTGAAGCTGCCATCGCCGTTCTGCACGACGACGCCATGGGCGGGCTGGGTGAAGCCTGAGATCGCGAGGGTGTCGCCGTCGAGGTCGGTATCGTTGGCCAAGAGCGAGGCCGCCGTCATCGTGAGGCTCGCGTCCTCGTTCAACGACCGGACGTCGCCGACGGCGACGGGGACATCGTTCTGCGGGTTGACGGTCAAGGAGACCGTTGCCGTCGCGGTGCCGCCATTGCCGTCCGAGACGGTGTAGGTGAAGGAGTCGGCGCCCGCATAGTTGGCGGTCGGCGTGTAGGTGAAGCTGCCATCGCCGTTCTGCACGACGACGCCATGGGCGGGCTGGGTGAAGCCCGAGATCGCGAGCGTATCGCCGTCGAGGTCGGTATCGTTGGCCAAGAGCGAGGCCGCCGTCATCGTGAGGCTTGCGTCCTCGTTCAACGACCGGACGTCGCCGACCGCGACCGGGACATCGTTCTGCGGGTTGACGGTGAGGGAGACCGCGGCCGAGCCCGTGTTGCCGTGTCCGTCGCTGACCGAATAGGTGAACGAGTCGGTGCCGCTGTAGTTAGCATGCGGCGTGTACGTGAACGTGCCGTTGTTGTTCCACACCAGCGTGCCGCCCTGGCCGAGTCGCCCGGCATCGTCGCCGGCATCGGGCGCGCGGTTGGCGAGGACGGCCGGCACCTCGGGCGCCGGTGTCGGCGCGCTCGGCGGCGCGGGCGTCTCGCCGGTGCCGCCAACGGTGCCGATTTCGGTGCCGTCCACCGTCGCGCTTGCCGCGGTCTCCGTCGCG
>VGEU01000135.1 GCA_016869145.1 Alphaproteobacteria bacterium
GACCGCGCGCCTTGCCGGCGGCAG
This sequence comes from Alphaproteobacteria bacterium, assembly GCA_016869145.1. Lineage (GTDB taxonomy): Bacteria > Pseudomonadota > Alphaproteobacteria > MPNO01 > VGEU01 > VGEU01. The sequence continues at coordinate 25 of VGEU01000135.1, forward strand.
GGATTCGAGGAAGGTCGGCACGCCGCCCAGCGCCTCGTTGCCGCGCGGGTCGGACCGGGCTGCGGCCGCCGCGGTCTGGCCATCCACCTGGTCGGCGTAGGCGATGCCGGTCTTGGCGAGGATACCCTCGATCTTCGCCTGGGCGCGCGGGTGGCCGGCGCCGTGGGCGCGGCGGTACCAGCGGAGCGATTCGGCGTTGTTCGCCTCGACGCCGATCGCGTTCTCGTAGATCACGCCCATCTGGAACAGCGCCGGCGCGAACTGCTGGTCGGCGGCGAGCCGCATCCACTTGATCATCTCGGGATAGTCGCGGTTGACGCCCTCGCCGCGATAATGGAGGACGGCGAGATTGAACTGGGCGTTGGGCAGGCCCTGCTCGGCGGCGGCGCGGAACCAGCGCGCGGCCTCGGGATAGTCGCGCTGCGGGCCGGCGCCGCGGCCCTCGAAATAGAGCCCGCCGAGGTTGAACTGGGCGAGCGCGTCGCCGCGCTCGGCGGCGCGCGTGAACTCGCGGAGCGCGGTCTCGTAGTCGCCGCGAATATAGGCGTCGTTGCCGACCCGGGTGTCGGCGAAGGCGGGCGCGCCGAGGCCGAGCCCCGCCGCGAGGACCATGGTCAGGACGGCGCGGCGCGCGCTGCGAGACGAGGCGATCATCATCACTGGACCTTCTGCCACGGGAGGCAGTAACTACCCGAAGTCCCTTTCTGTATCGTTTCAAACCTGCATGAATTCAAGCGCGAGGCTCCATGACGCCCTCGATCCGGACCATTGCCACCGCCCTCATCGCCGCCGTCCTCGTGGTCCTCGCCGCCCCGGCCGCGCCGCAAGCGCTGGAGCCGGCGCCCCGCGGCATCACCGTGATCGGCGCCGGCTCGGTCACGGTCGCGCCCGACATGGCCGAAATCACCCTCGGGGTCGTCGCCGAGGCGCCCGCCGCGGCTGCGGCGCTCGCCGCCGCCAGCGAGGCGATGGCCAAGCTCTTCCAGAGGCTTAACGCTCTCGGGGTCGCCCCCCGCGACATTGAGACCCAGGGCCTCTCCGTGGTGCCCCGCTACGAGCCCTCGCCGCGCGGCCGCGGCGCGGTCGCCGCCTACGAGGCCTCGAACACGATCCAGATACGGCTCCGCGCGCTCGACCAGGCCGGGCCGATCATCGACCAGCTGGTCGCCGACGGCGCCAACCGTGTGCACGGCATCCGCTTCACGATCGCCGACCCCGCGGCCGCGCTCGACGAGGCGCGCCGGCGCGCGATGGCCGACGCGCGGCGCAAGGCCGAGCTCTTCGCCGCGGGCGGCGGGGTCAAGATCGGCCGCGTCCTCGCGATCACCGAGACCGGCGCCGCGTCGCCGCGCCCCGTCTTCGCCCAGGCCCGCGCCGCCGAGGCGGTGCCGATCGCCGCCGGCGAGCAGGCGCTCCACGCGAGCGTCACGGTCGTCTACGCGCTCGAGTAGACGACCGCCCGGCGCGATTACGCCGCCTCAGCGGTAGAGCGCGATCGCGGCGAGGCGGCGGTCGATCTCGCGGATATGGGCCTGGTAGGCCGCGCTCGTCATGTCGGCGTAGCGGAGCTTGAACTCGGCCTCCGAGAGGCCTTCGGGCAGGTCGCCGACGCGGGGAAAGAAGTCGGCCTCGCGCGCGGCGGCGAGCGCGGCCTGGACGCGGCGTGCGGCCTCGGGCGAGGCGAGTGCGGCCTCGGCGAAGCGCACGCCGGCGCGATCGGCCCCGATGTCGGTGAACGAGAAGCCGCTCGGCCCGTCGGCGTCCTTCACCTCCTTCGCCTCGCCGATCACGTTGGCGACGCCGGCGCCACCGGCGACGACGAGCCCGGCCGAGACGGTGAAATGCTGCACCCAGTCGCGCCGACCCTCGAGGCGGACATGGTTGAGATCGGGCAGGCCGAGCTCGCTCGCGCGCACCTCGCCGACGAGGCGCTCGAAGCGCGCATCGCCGAACGCGATCGCGAGCGCGATCAGCGCGGCGCGGTTCTCGGCGACCGGATCGCCGCCGCGCTCGGCGGCGAGCTTCATCGCCGGCGCGAGGAAGGCCGCGAACGAGACGGATTGCGGGCCGCCACGCGTCTTCGCCGTCTCCTGGATGCGGCGGAGCTGGGCGCGGACGGCGGCCGGCTCGGCGACGGCGAGAAGGCGCTGCGCCGCGCGCGTCGCGTCGGCGACGAGATTGGCCGGCGGCCTGAAGCCGACCGCGATGCGGTTGCCCTCGACCGCGACCGAGGTGACGGAGGCGAGCACGCGATCGCCCTCACCGGTGCCGAGCGCGCGGTCGAGCGCGAAGCCGAGCGCGGCCTTGACCAGGAACGGCGGCAGCTCGATCCGGCCGATCGAGGCCTGCGCGATGTCGAGACCGGAGGAAGACGGCCGCACGACCGCGTGGAGATTAAGATAGCGCCCGAGCATCGTGACCTTGCCCGGAAGCTCGATCGAGGACGAGAGCGCGACGCCGTTCCGCCCCGCCGCGACGCCGGCGGAGGCGCGCCAGAAGGCCGCGAGCGCGGTCGAGAGCGCGGCGTTGATCTCGGCATCGGTCGCCCGGACCGTCGTCACGCGATCGGCCGGCATCTGGCGCGGGTCGGCGCGTTGCAGGAGCTCCTTGCCGCGCCGGACATCATCGAAGGCGAGATCGCCGGTCTTGGCCGTGATCGGGCGATCGTCGAGCCCGTAGACGACGAGCGCGATCGGCGCGCCGATCACGGCGAGGACGAGAAGGGCAAAGACGAGTTTCACCAGGAACCACATGGCCGAGCCTGCCGCGCCGAGGTGAAAAGACCGTCAACCGGGCGGTTGCGTCTTCTTCCACGCTGCGACGAGGCCGTTGCGGTCAACCTTGCCGCGGTCGTTCTTGAGGATCGCCGCGACGAAGACGATCGCCTTGGGCTGCTTGAACTCGGCGAGATGGCGCATCGTGTGGGCGCGGACCGCGGCCTCGTCGAGCGCGCGGCCGGCCTTGGGCGCGACATAGCACACCACCGCCTCGCCGTAGATCGGGTCGGGAACGCCGACGGTCGCCGCCTCGGCGATGTCGGGGTGCTCGATCAGCACGTTGTCGATCTCGAGCGGCGCGATGTTGACGCCGCCCCGGATGATCAGGTCCTTGGCGCGACCGGTGACGTGGAGGAAGCCGTCGCCGTCGAGATAGCCGAGATCGCCGGTCTTGAGCCGCGTGCCGCGGATCACCTGCACGGTCTTGTCCTCGAGGAGATAGCCGTAGGCGGTCTGCGCGCCGCCGATCTCGATCTCGCCGACCGCGCCCTCTGGCAGCGCGCCGCCGGTCTCGTCGACGACGCGGAGATTCTGGTAGAGCCCGGGCCGGCCGACGCTGCCGATGCGGCGCGTGTCGGGATGGTTGCCGGCGACGACGCCGCCCTCGCTCATGCCGTAGAGCTGGACGAGGCGGATGCCGTAGGTCTCCTCGAAGCGGCGATGCTGCTCGAGCATCAAGGGCGCGGTCGAGGACGACATGAAGCGCAGGCTCGCGAGGTCGCGCGTGCGCACGTCGATCGGGCGCTCGAGCAGCATGTTGATGACGGTCGGCACGCCGATCGAGATCGTTGGCTTCAAATCGCGCACCCAGTCGAAGAACCGGCTCTGCGAGAAACGCCGCGCGAAGAGGAGCGTCGCGCCGGCAATCAGGCACGGGTGCAGGCACAGCATGTGCGAGGACGCCCAGCTGAACGAGCGGTATTCGAGGAGCCGGTCGCGCGGCCCGAGACCCCACATCGCGATCGTCTGCTCGGCGATGCGCTGATAGTCGTCGAAGCTGTGCATCACGCCCTTGGGCTTGGCCGAGGTGCCCGAGGTGAAGCTGATCAGCGCGAGATCGTCGGGGCCGCCGAGCGAGGGAAGGGCCGGGCCGTCGCCGAGCGCATCGACGGCCTCGAACAGCCCGCCGTCCGTCGCATGGCCGCCGGGATCGCAGGCGCCGAACGGGATCCACGCGCCCGGCGATCCGACGCCGAGGAGCGCGGGGTCGAGCGTCTTGTCCCAGAGGACGAGCTTCGGCTCGAGACGCGTCAGCATCTCGCGGAGATGCGCTTCCTGGATCTCGACGTTCACCGTGCAGTAGGTCGCGCCCGTCCGCATCACCGCGAAATAGAGGACGAGGTTCTCGAGCGAGTTGTCGGTGAGGACCGCGATGCGGTCGTTGGCCTTGATGCCGCGCGCTTGGCAGAACCGCGCGAAGCGGTCGGTGAGGCGGGCGAGCGCGCCCCAGCTGATCGACGTGCCCTGATCGATCGACTGGAGGAACGTCTTCTCCGGGCTCGCCGCCGCCCAGGTCCGGAGCCAGTGCTCGACGCTCCGGAACGTGCCGGGCGCCGGCGCGCTCGCGATGTCGGCGTTCGGCCTCGGCCGGCTCTCACGCATAGCCGGAATCGCCCATGAAGCGGAGATATTCCGACTGCATCGCCTTCATCTCGCGGATCTCCTTCTCCGAGAACCAGCGCGTGAAATCGATCTTGTCGACCGGGTAGCGGGCGCGGGTGAAGTGCTCCTTGGCGGCGAGCGGCACGGTCGCGTCGATCCCGAGCCCGCCGTCGAACATCGAGACCTGCTCGGCCGCCGACATGCGCTCGGCCGGCATATAGGCGTGGCCCTTGCCGCCGGCGCTGCCCTGGATGATGTCGGTGTGCGGGTTGACGCGGGTCGTCATCGCCCACAGGACGTCCTCGGGCTCGTAGATGTTCACGTCCTCGTCGACGACGACGACCATGCGCATGCCGCGCGCGAGGCCCATGACGGCGGCGAGGATGTTGCGCTGCATGCCTTCGTCGGAGCGCCGGCGCTTCTTCACCTGGATCACGACGCCGCCCCACATCATGAACGCGGTCGGCGCGGTGACGTCGAGGACGAAGCCCGGCGCGATGCGCTCGCAGAGCTCGTAATAGTTGGCGGCGGCGAACGGCACCCACTGCCAGATCGAGCCGAGATGCGGCACGAAATAGATCGGCTTGTCCTGGCGATGGGTGATCGCGGTCACCTCGAAGCGGCGCGCGCGATAGGCGCGGCCCATATAGCGGGCCCATTCGGGGTGGAACATCGCGGTGCCCTGCGAGGCGGCGCGCTCGGCCTCCTCGGTCTCCCACACACGCTGGTTGGGAACGATATAGCCCTCGATCACGTACTCGGCGTTGGCGACCGCGTAGGCATCGACGGTCTTCGCCTTGACGATCTCGACCGGCGCGCCGCCCATCCGCCCGGCGCAGCCGAGCTCGTCGTCGACGGTCGGGAAGATCGCGGCGTTGAGGAAGCCCATGCCCATCAGCTCGACCATCGGCGGCGGCGAGACGTTGACGGTGCACGGGATGCGCTGGTCGTAGTTGTGCTCGGCGATCTGGTCGCCGTGGCCGCCCGGCACCATGTTGATCGAGGCGAAGTCCTTGCCGCGGAAGCTCATGCGGTAGAACGAGAGCTGGCTGCCGCCGCCGGCCCATTTGCCGGTGATGCAGTGGACGCCGGAGCCGAAGAAGCGCCCGCCGTCGATCTCGGTGTGCTGCACCATCGGCAGCACCGCGAAGGGATCGAGCCGCTCGCGCGGGATCACGACCTCCTGCACCGGCGCCGCGGCGACCTCGACCGGCGGCAGCGGGTTCTTGATCCCCTCGAGCACGCGGAATTTCGCGTCCTTCATGTGGTCGACGCCGAGGAGCCGACAGAGGCGCTGGCGCCGGCCCCACAGGCTCGCGATCAGGCGCGCGTTGGGATAGCCCTTGACGTTCTCCATCAGGAAGGCCGGGCCGTCGTCGAAGGCCTTGTTGATCGCCGTCGCCTCGAGCACGGGGTCGACCGCGCCCTTGACGGTCTTGACGTCGTCGCCGAGCCAGTCGAGCGTCGCGCGCAGGCTCTTCAACGCTTGTTCGCGGGTCATCCCTGGGTTCCCTCGTTCGGATCGCCGGCACTTTGATCCCGACCGAAGTCGCGATCAAGCCAGCTTGACCGCGCCCGTCCGCGCCCGCCAGACTCGGCGCCGCAGGACAGCCGGAGACGCCGCCATGGACGGAAACGGACGCCGCCCCCTCGATCTCGATCTCGATGCGCTGGTCGACGACCGCGTCGATCAGGGCGTCTTCCGCGTCGACCGCGCGATCTATCTTGATCCCGCGCTCTACGAGGCGGAGGTCGATCTGTTCTTCGAGCGGAACTGGGTGTTCCTCTGCCATGAGAGCCAGATCGCGCGGCCGGGCGACTATCTCGCGACATGGATCGGCCGCCAGCCGGTCGTCGTCGTGCGGCGGAAGGACGGCGGGTTCGCCGCCTTCATCAACGCGTGCAGCCACCGCGGCGCGGTGCTGACCCCGTATCAGCAGGGCAATGCCACCGCGTTCACCTGCCGCTTCCACGGCTGGTCCTACGGCCTCGACGGCCACTGCCTCAAGATCAAGAACGAGGAGACCGGCTTCCCGTCACCCGGTTTCGACCGTGCCCGTTACGACCTCAAGGCGGTCGCGCGCGTCGAGGACTATCGTGGCTTCGTGTTCGGATCGCTCGCCGCCGACGCGCCGAGCCTCGCCGACCATCTCGGCGACACGCGCGCCTTCATCGATCTCTTCGCCGACCAGTCGCGCGACGGGCTCGAGGTGCTGCCCGGCGCACAGACCTATGTCTGCAACCACAACTGGAAGCTCCAGGCCGAGAACGTGACCGACGGCTATCACGTCTCGACCGTGCACCGGAACTTCATGACCACCGTCATGCACCGCGAGGAACGCGACCAGACCGGCGGCCTCCTCAAGACCGAGGTCGGGCGCATCAAGGGCGGCGTGATGAACGGCCAGTACGATCTCGGCAACGGCCACAACGCGATCTGGGCGGACCGCTCGAGCCCCGAGTCCGCGCCGATCGCGCCGGCGGCGGCCGAGATCGAGGCGCGGCTGCCGCCCGGACGCGCCAAGTGGATGCTGAAGCGCGGCCGCAACCTCCTCGTCTTTCCCAACATGGTGCTGAACGATCTCGCCGCGACGCATATGCGCACCCACCGCCCGCTCGCGGTCGACAAGACCGAGGTGACGATCTGGTGCATCGCGCCGAAGGGCGAGCCCAGGGAGGCGCGGTATGCGCGGCTCCGCAAGTTCGAGGATTTCTTCCTCGTCACCGGCATGTCGACCTCCGACGACGTGATCTCGCTTGATACCGCGCACGAGGGCTACCACGCGCGGCATGCGCGCTGGTCGGACATGTCGCGCGGGCTCGCTTATCTCGCGACCGATGTCGACGCGGCGGCAGAGGAGATCGGCATCGCGCCCGGATTGCGCGGCGCGAGCTGGGACCACGAGACGGTCTATGTCGGCTTCTACCGTTTCTGGCGCGATGCCCTGAAGAAGGCGGTCGGCTAGCGCGTCTGCGCGTCGAAGAACGTCGCGATCATCCGGTTGAAGACGGCCGGGTTGTCGATATTGGCGAGATGGCCGGCATCGGGGATGACCTCGAGCCGCGCCCCCTTGATGCCCTTCGCCATCTTCTCCGACATCGGCATCGGCGTCGATTTGTCCTGATCGCCGAGGATCACATAGGCCGGCACGCTCACCTTGGCGAGCACGCCCGAGAGGTCTTCGCTGAAGATCGAGCGCACGGTCTGGAGATAATGGTCCTTGTCGATCTTGCCGAGCGCGGCGATGAGCTCGTCATGCGCCTTCTTCGACGTCGACTTGAGGAGCCGGTCGTTCGCGTACCACACCGCGAAATCCTTCATCGACTGCTTGGCGAGCGCGTCCCCCATGCCCTTGATGCGGTCCTTGCCGCCGGCGTTCTGCTCGCAGAAGCTGTCGGCGATGACGAGCGAGCGCACCATCTGCGGGAAGCGGTCGTAGAAGGCGAGCGCGATCGGCCCGCCCATCGAGAGGCCGAGAAGATGCGTTCGCGCGACGCCGCAGGCATCGAGCACGGCCTTGAGGTCGGCGGCCGCCTTGGCGACCGTCCAGCCGGTGCGGCAGGTCGAATCGCCGTGGCCGCGCGTGTCGTAGGCGATGCAGGTATAGCGGTCCTTCAGCGCCGCGATCTGGTCGCGGTACATGTAGAGCCCGGTGCCGAGCGAATGCACGAAGGCGAGCGCGGGCCCGGTCCCTTCCTTCACATAGGCGATCCGTTCACCGTCGGTCTCGACGAAGGGCATGGCGGTCTCCCCGGTTCCGTTATGGCGCGCGTTCTACCACCGACACGCGGTCGAGGAAATCGCCGAGCACGCGGTCGAACGCCGCCGGATCCTCGAGGCAGCCATAGTGTCCGACGCCGGGAATCACGACACAGGGCGCACCGAGACGCGCGGCGACGGCGCGCCCGCTCGCCGCCGGCGCGACCAGGTCGGCGCCGCCGGCGATCACCAAGGACGGCATCGTGATGCGTGCCGCCTCGGCGAGGACGTCCGACCGCGCCAGCATCGCGACCATCGCGCGGTAGCCCTCGGGCCGCACCGCCGCCATGGTCGCAACGACGCGGGCGATGCGTTCGGGCGGGGCGCCCGGC
>VGEU01000136.1 GCA_016869145.1 Alphaproteobacteria bacterium
GCTCGCGGCGAAGGGCTATCGCTATCTCGAGGACTTCAACGCGCCACCCGCCGACGGCTTCGCGCGCGTGCCGCTCAACAACACGCCCGACCGCCGCGTCTCGGCCGCGATGGCCTATCTCGACCGGGCGACGCGGGCGCGGCCCAACCTCGCGATCCGGACCGGCTGCGAGGTCGCCCGCATCCTGTTCGAGGGGCGGCGCGCGACCGGCGTCCGCCTCGTCTCGGGCGAGATCGTGCCGGCGCGGACCGTCATCCTCGCCGCCGGCGCGCTCGGAAGCCCGATGCTCCTGATGCGCTCGGGCATCGGGCCGGCGGCCGAGCTCGCCGCACTCGGCATCGCGCCGGTCGCCGATCTCGCGGGCGTCGGGCGGAACCTCCACGACCACCCGAGCGCGGGCGTCGGCCTCCTCCTCCGGCGCAGCGCGGTGCAGGATCGCGGCATGCGTCCGGCGGCGACGCTCACGCTCCGCTTCTCCTCCGGCGCCGCCGGCGCGCCGGCGCACGATCTCTACATGCCGGTCTACAACAAGACGACCTGGCACGCGATCGGCCGGCGCATCGGGCTCATCCTCGTCGTCCTCTACAAGCCGTTCTCGCGCGGGCGCATCCGGCTCGTCTCGCCCGATCCGCGCGCCGCCCCCGACATCGTCCTCGGCACGCTCGCCGATCCGCGCGATCTCGCCCGCTTCAAGACCGGCTTCCGCGCCGCCCTCGCGCTCGCCGCCGATCCGGCGCTCGCGCCCCATCTCCTCGGCACGTTCCCGGCCTCGTTCTCCGACCGCGCGCGCCGGCTCAACGTGCACTCGGCGCGGAACGGCGCGCTCGCCCGGCTCGCCGCGCCCCTCCTCGACCTCGCGCCGTTCCGACGCCGGCTCGTCGATCACCTCGTCGCCGACCGCGCGACGGTCGCCGCACTCGGCGCCGACGACGCGCGCCTCGAGACGTGGATCCGGGCCAATGCGCGGAGCTTCCTCCACGCCTGCGGCACCTGCCGCATGGGCGCCGCCGACGACCCGATGGCCGTGCTCGATTGGGAATGCCGGGTGCGCGGCGTCGAATCCTTGCGCGTCGTCGACGCCTCGGTCATGCCCGCGATCACGCGGGCGAGCCTCCACATCCCGACGCTGATGGTGGCCGAGCGCGCTGCGGCGCTGATCGCGGGCGACCGGGGCCGAGGCCCCCGATAGGTACTCTTCCGCTTTGTTAACGGGATCGACCGACTCTCGTGCCGATCGTCAGAATCAGAGGGTTGTCATGAAATTCGCCACGTCGTCCCTCGCCGGGATCGCGACCGCCGCCGTACTCGCCGTCGCCGCGCATGCCGCCACGCCCGTCACCATGGCCGAGAAGACGGCGCTCCAGGTCACGATGCAGCAGCATATCGACCGCGCGCTGGTCGACGGCCGCTATCGCCGCCTCGATCTCAAGACAGGGGCGGTGCAGGCGCTGCACCCCGTCACCGCGCATCCGATGATCCTGCGCATGGGCGATCATTTCGTCCTGTGCGCGGACTTCCGCGACGGCGGCGGCAAGGCGGTCAATGTCGATTTCTACATCGCCCGCCGTGGCGCCTCCTTCGTCGTGTTCCAGAGCGTCGTCGACGACCGCGGCGCGCTCGAGAAGCTGATGGCCGCAGGCAAGGTCGCCCGCGCCGAGTAGCCTCGCCCGGCGGGCACGGTCCGTCCGATGCGTCAGGGTCTGCCGTGGCGGCGGCTCTCGCTCCGATTCGTGCTCGTGCTCGTGCCGCTGTTCGCGGCGGCGGGCGGACCGGGCTTGTGGCTTCTCATCGACCACGAGCTCCGCGGCGAGCGCGAGGCGGTGGCGGCGCGCATCGGCAATCTCCTCGCGCGTACCGCCGTCGGCCTGTCGCAGTTCGGCGACGGGGGCGCGCCGGGCCTCAGCGCCCACCTCCTGTCGCCGCTCGGCGCCGACCGCGCGATGCTCCACATCCGCTTCACCGGCGCCGAGGTGGCCGAGGCCGCGGCGCTGCGACGCTCGCTGATCCTCTCGACCGCCCTCGTCGCCTTCAACCAGATGATCGCACGCGACGCCGAGCGCGAGGAATCGCTCGCCGTGGCCAACGCCGCGCTCCGCGAGACCGAGACCGCGTTGATCCGGTCCAACGATGCGCTCGAGCAGCGCGTCGCCCGGCGCACCGAGGAGCTCCGCATCGCCAAGGATCGCGCGGAAGCGGCAAGCGAGGCGAAATCGCGCTTTCTCGCGACGATGAGCCACGAGATCCGCACGCCGCTCAACGGCATCATGGGGATGCTCGAGCTTCTCCGCACGACGCCGCTCGATGCGCGCCAGGCGCGCCAGGCCGAGACCATGGCGCGCTCGGCGCGTCTTCTCCTGTCGCTCGTCACCAATGTCCTCGATCTGTCGCGGATCGAGGCGGGCAAGCTCGCGCTCGACAAGCGCGCCGTCGATCCGCGCGCGCTCGTCGGGGATTCGTCGCTGTTTTCGCGGCCGAGGCGACGGCGAAGGGTCTCCGGCTCGAGCATGCGGTCGACGACGACGTGCCGGCAGAGGTGGCCGCCGATCCCGGACGGCTGATGCAGGCGCTCGTCAATCTGGTCGGCAACGCGATCAAGTTCACCGAGGCCGGCCGCGTCACGGTCGGGATTGGCGCCGCCGACGGCTTCCTCCGCTTCTCGGTCGAGGATAGCGGCATCGGCATGACAGCCGAGGCGGCCGCGCGCGTGTTCGCGCCGTTCGAGCAGGCCGACGGCTCGACGACGCGGCGCTTCGGCGGCTCGGGCCTCGGGCTCGCCATCGCGTGCGAGCTCGTCCACCTGATGGGCGGCACCATCGGCGTCGAGTCCGCGCCGGGCGCGGGCTCGCGGTTCTGGTTCACGATCCCGACCGAAGCGCCGGCGGCCGCGGCGCCGCTGCCCGCACCCGCCGACGCGGCCCGGCGCGCGGTTCTCCTCGTCGAGGACAACCCGGTCAACACCAAGATCGCGCGCGCGATGCTCGAGGCGGAGGGCTGCGTCGTGACGTGCGCCGTCGACGGCGCCGCGGCGGTCGCGGCCTACGCGCCCGGCGCGTTCGCGATCGTCCTGATGGACTGCCAGATGCCGGTGATGGACGGACTCGAGGCGACGCGGCGGATCCGTGCCGCCGAGCGCGCGTCCGGCGCGCCGCCGACGCCGATCGTCGCCCTCACCGCCAACACGGTGCCGGAGGACCTGCGCCGCGCGCGCGAGGCCGGCATGGACGGCGTGATCGGCAAGCCCGTCACGGCGGCGGAGCTCGCCGCGATCCTCGCGCGCCACGTGTCGGGGCCGGCGCGCTATTGTGTCGCTCGGCCCGAGACCAGTCACGATGTCGGCTGTATCGCCTGCGCGCCGAGCTGCGTCCAGGCGACCGGCGCGCCGGCCTTGGCGATGCGCGCGGCGCGCGGTAGGCCCTCGTCCCAATGCGCGGCGATGAAGCGCGTCGCGTTGACACCGTTCGAATCGTCGGAGGCGAGCCAGACGATCGGGCGCACCATGACCTCGGGCTGGATCAGCTTGTCGCGCGGGATCTCGTTCGAGGGATCGATCATCCGCGTGTTCACCGGCCCGCCGGGGACGAGCACGTTGGTCGAAACGCCGCTGCCCTCGAGGTCCTGCGCCATGATCCGCGTCATCGCCTCGAGCGCGGCCTTGGTCGGGCCGTAGGCGCCGACGCCGGAGCGGTACATGGTGTCGAGGCTCGTCGTCACGTTGATGATCCGCCCCAGCCGTTCCTGATCATGTGCGGCGCGAGCGTGCGCGCCATGAGCTGCGGGCCGAAGATGTTGACGGTGAGCATCTCCTTGAACAGGCGGTCGTCGAACGACCAGAACCGGGGCGGCTCGATCAGATAGCGCGGCCCGATCCGCTCCGGCCCGACGACCGCGTCGTTGACGAGGACATCGACCCGGCCGAAGCGCGCGATGGCGCGAGCGAGCGCGTCCTCGGCCGCCTTGGCGTCGGTGACGTCGGCGCGGAGCGGCAGGCCGGCGCCCTGGCCGCCCGCCTGGTCGACGAGGCCGGCCGCCTCCTTCAGGACGTCCTCGTCGATGTCGATCATCGCGACCTTGGCGCCGGCCCGCGCGAGCCCGATCGACATCGCGCGGCCCATGCCGCGGCCCGCACCCGTCATCATCACTGTCTTGCCCGCGAGCACGCCACTCATTGCCGTTTCTCCCTCGTCTTTGCCCAAATCATGGAATCAGGATGGTCGAGCCCGTCGTCCGCCGCTGGACGAGATCCCGGTGCGCCTGGGCCGCGTCCTTCAACGCGTAGGTCTGGCCGATCCGCGCCTTGATCGTGCCCTTCCGCACCATGGCGAACAGCGCCCGTGCCGAGACCGCGTCGTCGGCATCGCTCACCATGTAGTTCTTGGTCGTCGCCCGCGTCACGTAGATCGATTTCATCGAGCCCTGGTGGTCGATGTCGAAGGGCGGCGGCGGGCCCGAGGAGAACCCGAAGCAGACGACGAGCCCGAGCCGGCGCACGGCATCGAGCGAGGTCTGCCAATAGTCCTTGCCGATCGAATCGTAGACGACGTCGACGCCCGCGCCCTTGGTGAGCCGCATCACCGCGGCGACGAGATCCTGTTTCGACAGCACCACCGGGTGCGTGCAGCCATAGCGGCGTGCGAGGCGAGCCTTCTCCTCGGTGCCGACGGTGCCGATCATGCGCGCGCCGATCGCCTTCGCCCACTGGCAGGCGATCAGCCCGACGCCGCCGGCCGCGGCGTGGAACAGGATCGTCTCGCCGCGCTTCAGCCGATGGGTGCGGTGGAAGAGATAGTGGACGGTCTTGCCCTTGGAATAGAGCGCGGCGGCGCTGCGGTCGTCGAGCCAGGACGGCAATCTCACCATCGAGCGCGTCGCGCACACGCGCGCCTCGGCATAGGCGCCGGGGCCGCCCGAATAGGCGACCCGGTCGCCGGGCTTGAAGCGCGTCACCCCGGGCCCGATCGCCTCGATCACGCCGACCGCCTCGATGCCGATGCCGGCCGGGAATGGGTTTGTGTGGTGGGTTCCTTCGCGCATATAGACGTCGACCATGTTGACGCCGATCGCGGTGTGGCGGACCAGCACCTCGCCTCTGGCCGGCCGGCCGAGCGTGATCTCGACGAACGTCATCGCCTCGGGTCCGCCCGGCCGCTCGATGCGGAACGCGCGCGCCTTCATCGCTCGCCCCCGTCGCGCCGGTCGGCCGGCTTGCGTCCGGTCTTGGCGAGCTCGGAGGCGACGTCGTAGCTCTCGAGGATGCCGTCGAGCATCGCTTCCCCCTTGGCCCACGGATAGTTGGCGAACATGTAGCCGCGCGTGACGAAGCTCGCGCCGACATAGAACATCTCGTACTGGGCGTGGCGCGAGGCGAACTCCGAGCCGAGCGCGTCCCAGGCGAGCTTGAAGAACTTGACGCGGCCCTCCGCATCGGTGACGCCCGAGCGCTGGGTGCGCCGGATCCAGGGCGCGATCTCGGGGCTCGCGAAGTCCTCGATCGAGGACGGCAGCATGATGAGCCCGCCGCCCGCGAGCTCGCGGATGTCGTTGACGAAGCCGTTATAGAGCGTCTGGGTGACGCAGAGCGTGGCGTAGAGGAACTGCCGGCTCGGATAATAATAGGCGCCGTCGGCGGTCGTCTGGCCGCTGGTCTCGATCGCGCTCAGCATCGCCTCGACCATGGTCGCCTGCGCGGCGAGCTTGCCCAGGGTCTCGCGCACCTGCGGGAAGGCGATGATGCCATTGACCTCGGCGATCCGGCGCGCGATCGCGAGCAGGAACTGGAGCTTCACGACCAGCCGGATCTGGGACTGGTAGTTGTGGCTGACATGCGCCGGCGTCGCGTGGAAGATGTCGCGCGACATCTTGATGTCGCGGGTCGCGAACACGCGGTCCCATGGCACCTTGACGTCCTCGAGCCAGAACACCGCGTCGTTCTCGTCGAGCCGGCTCGACAGCGGGTTGTCGAACGCGCTCGTCGCCGATCCCTCGTAGGACTTGCGCGACAGGATCTTGAGGCCCTTGGCGTTCAAGGGCACGCAGAACGCGACCGCATAGTTCTCCTCGCCGTCGCGGAGCGGCACGACATTGCCGATGAACACCTCGTTCGCCATGATCGCCGAGGTGCCGAGCATCTTGCCGCCGCGCACCGTGATCCCGGCCGCATCCTCGTCGACGACGGCGACCGAGTGGAACGCATCGCCCTGGTCGGAGGCGCCCTTGGAGCGGTCTCCTTGCGGGTTGACGACGCCATAGGTGACGAAGAGGTCGCGGTCGCGCGCGAACTCGTAATAGCCGCGCACCGCGTCGGCGCGCTTCTTGTCGAGGCCGGCGAGGATCGGATAGCCCATCCGCATGCCGGCGAGGCCGGAGGCGATGAAGTCGGGCGAGCGGCCCATGAAGCCGAAATGGAGCCGCGCCCAGTCCATCAGCGCGTCGCGCCGCGCCTGCATCTCGGCGAGCGAGCGTTGCAGCTCCCAGGCGCGGCTCACCCGGTCGCCCGTCGTCGGCGAGGCGAAGGTCATCTTCTCGATGTTGGCCGGATCGGCCTGGTAGTCATACATCGCCGCGATCGTGGCGCAGGCGTTGCGGAACGCCGGGTGCGTCGTCACGTCGTCGATACGCTTGCCGTCGAGATAGACCGCGCGCCCGTCGCGGAGCGACTTCAGATGATCGGCACCGGTCTTGACGGCCATCGCGGCCCTCCCGTTGTGTGTCCGGGCGCCGGTCTCGCGTGGCGCCCAGCCGCGATGATAGTGGCCGCCCCCGGGGCGGTAAATCGGCCGCAAGGCGGCCCGGCGGTCGGGTTCTCGACCGCGAACCGGTGCCGGCCCCGCTGGATCATGCGCGCGCGCGTCACGCGAAGCGGACGCAGGCGATCGGCGGCAGGTTGCCGGAGACCAGCGTCCACAGCGAGCCCGCGTTCTCCGACACCCAGAGATGGCCGGTGGTCGAGCCCATGGCGAGGCGCGTTCCCGTCGCGTCGACGGCGAGGCCGTGGCGGTGGACGAGATCGTAGGCGTCCTTCTGCGGCAGGCCGCGGGTCAGGACCTCGAAGCTCGCGCCGCCGTCGCGGGTGCGGGCGACCACGAGCTTGGCATCGACCGGGATGCGGCACTCGTCCTTGACGCCGGGAACGAACCACGCGGTGTCGGGGTCGCCGGGATGGACCTGCACCGCGAAGCCGAATTTCGACGGGCGGATCGCCTTGACCTCGCGCCAGCGCCGCCCGCCATTGGTCGAGCGGAAGACGCCGTTATGGTGCTGCGCCCAGAGCCCCTCGGGCGCGGCGGCGCACTGGACGAGGCGGTGGACGTCCTGCACCAGCGGGTCCTTCCGCCGCTCGGGCGGCATATAGACCGCGAACATCCCCTCCGAGGTCGGCCGCCACGAGCCGCCGCCGTCGGCCGTCTGCCACACGCCGCCGGTCGAGACCGCGAGTGTCACATGGCGCGGATCGCGCGGGTCGACGCAGATCGAATCGATCCCCGGCTTGTCGAAGCCGCCGCCCCTCCATTCGGCGCGGCCGGGCGCGTTCCACAGCGCCTCGTCGAGCCGCCAGCTTGCGCCGCGATCATCGGAGCGGAACAGCCCGCCCGGGATCGTGCCGCACCAGAGCCGCCCCGGCGCCGCCGCGCCGCCCGGCTCGAGCGCGAGGATGTAGTCGACGCTCGGGCCCTTCTCGGCATCGGCCGCGCGCGGAAAGGCGGGCGCCGGCACCTCGTGCCAGGTCCGCCCCTCGGTCTCCGAGCGTTGCAGCTTGACGCCGAAATGGCCGAGCGCCTGCGCGGCATAGACGGTGCCGTCGCGCGGATCGCGGAGCACCATCGAGATCTGGTCGCCGAGGAACGCGGTCGCGGCGATGCGCCAGCGCCCGCACACCCGGCGCACGTCGAAGAAGCCCTTGCGCGTCGCAAGGAGGATGCGGTCGCTCATGTCTGATCCTCTCGCTTCAGCCGCCGGAAAGCGCCTGGAAGACGAACACCTCGTCGTCGGGCCGCACGCGATCGGAGAGCGCGATGGGATCCGCGATGCGCTCGGCGTTGACATAGACATGGACGTGGCGACGGAGCCGCCCCTGGTCGTCGAGGACGTAGGAGCGGAGCCGCGGATTGGCCGCGAACACCGTGTCGAGCACCGCCGCGACGGTGCGCCCGTCGGCGCGCACTACCGGGCAGGCGATGTGCCGTTTCAGATTGTCGGTGAAGGCGACGCGGGCCATCGCGCCATCTGAGACCCGCGGTCCGGGCCCGTCAAGGCCCGCACCGGGTTCTGCGCCGCCTTGCGATCGACTACCATGCGGCGATCGTCCGGAGGTTGATCGAACCATGAGCGTCGATGACGAGCGCACGCATCGCGGGCCCGGCGCGGGCCATGGCCGGCGTGCCGTCCTGGCCGCGATCGCCGTCGCGGCCGCCACCGCCACCGCCGGCACGG
>VGEU01000137.1 GCA_016869145.1 Alphaproteobacteria bacterium
TCCTCGTCGGGCCGGCGCGCGCCGGCAAGACCCTCCTTGCCCTCCAGATGGCGGCGATCGGCCAGCGGCTGTTCGCCGACGACTGGCTCGCGGTGCGCACCGGGCCTGCGGCGCCGATCGGCTTCTGCCTCGGGCTCACGCCGCGCCTCGCGCTGCCGCTCCCCGCCGATGCCGGCCCCGCGCTCGCGGAGTTCGTCGACGGCTATCTCGAGATCCGCGAGGGCGATAGCGGCTGGCTCAAGCTGTGGTCGGGCGAGGCGGCGGGCTTCGGCGACGAGGCGGCGATCGCGGCGGTCGTCCGACTCGTCCGCGAGGGCGGCGCGAGCCGCCTCGAGGCGGCCGCGTCGGGCGATCCGGCGTTCCCCGACGTTCCCGCCTTCACGCTCCGCTACGGCGAGAGCCCGGACGCCGCCCGCGCCCTCTACCGCCGCTTCACGCTCGGGCGCTGAAGGCCGGGGCGCCCGATTCGGGCAGGTGTGGCGGGCGCGCCGGCGCGCTAGTCTCGCGCGATCGCCGACCAGGACGGGACCACACCGTGACCAGACTCCGCCTAACGCTCGCCTGCGGGCCCTATGACCGCACCCAGGCGCTGATCGACGGCACCATCCGCCCGGAGGGCATCGATCTCGTCTATGTCGCGTTGCAGCCGGCCGAGATCTTCTGGCGCCAGCTCCAGTACGACGAGTTCGACGCCTGCGAGATGTCGCTGTCGAACTACACCATGCTGGCGAGCGGCGACGATCCGCCTTACGTCGCGATCCCGGTCTTCCCCTCGCGCGTGTTCCGCCACGGCTATTTCTTCGTCAACACCGAGAAGGGCATCCGGAGCCCGGCCGATCTCGTCGGCAAGCGCGGCGGCGTGCCGGAATACTCGATGACGGCCGCGGTCTATATGCGCGGCCTCCTGCAGCACGAATACGGCGTCCGCCCGGACCAGATATCGTGGCTCCAGGGCCGCGCCGACCGCATCAAGCTCGCGCTGCCCGCGGGCGTGCGCCTCGAGCAGGCGCCACCCGGCACCGAGCTCGGCGATCTCCTCGAGCAGGGCGAGCTCGATTTCCTGATTACCGCGAACAACCCGTTGTCGTTCCGCCGCGGCTCGCCCAAGGTCGCGCGTCTGTTTCCGGATTATGTCGAGCGCGAGAAGGCGTATTACCGCAAGACCCGCATCTACCCGATCATGCACACGGTGGTGATCAAGCGCGCGATCCTCGAGCGCGATCCGTGGGTGGCGCTGTCGCTCTACAAGGCGTTCGTCGCGGCCAAGGAGCGCGCCTTCGCGATGCTGATGGAGGCCGGATCACCCAAGGTGTCGTCGGCGTGGCTGCAACCGCTTCTCGAGGAGGAGCGGCGGATCTTCGGCCCCGATTGGTACGCCTATGGCATCGAGGCCAACCGGCCGACCCTGGAGGCGCTCCTGCAATACGCCGACGAGCACGGGCTGACCCGCCGCCGGCTCACGCCCGAGGCGCTGTTCGCGCCGTCGACGCGCCGCGACATTCCCCTGAGCGAGGGCCAACGCGTCTGAACCGAGCGCGTCTGAACCGCCGGGCGCCTACTGGCTGCGGTGGATCCAGAACGCGGTCGCGTTGATCGAATAGATCGGGCGGTAGTGGCGCACCGCGCGCTCCTCGACGACCGAGCGGATCTGGTTGTCGAGGAGGAGCGCCCGGCCGTCGAGAATGACGACCAGGACCGCGTGCGGGATGCGGAGATTGAGATCGTCGAGGACGAGGATGCGGAGGCTCTCCTCGGGGAAGCCGAGCGCGCGGAGCGAGACGTATTTCGCGATCGCGTAGTCCTCGCAATCGCCGCGGCGCGTCAGATGCTGGCGCGGCGTCGCCCAGTAGTCGGGCATGTTGTAGTTGGCCGGGTCGGTTATGTACGAGACCCGGTTCATGAAATCGTTGATCGCCTCGATCTGCTCGAGCGGCGGCCGCCCGCGCAGCTCCTGCATCAGCGCCCGCCATTCCTCGAGGTTGCAGCGGGTGAAGAACGACGGCGTGCAGGGCTGTTCCGCCACCGTGCGCTCGTCGGCCATGCGGTCGAGGACGGCGGTCCATTTGGGGAAGTTCTGGATCGCGGGCGAGCGCACCTCGACGGTGCCGAAGAGCGACGGGACGGCGCCGACGCCGTTGCCGAGCGCGGGCGCGGCGAAGGTGAGGACCGCGAGCGCCGCAACGAGGGCCGCCGGCCGGGACCAAGCCCGGGACCGGGCCCGGGACTGGGCTCTGGACTGGGCCCAAGAGCGGGAGCTTCGGTTCTCGTTCGCACGCATCGCGGACACCCTGAACGCCGGCGCCGCGACGGGCGCCCGCATCGACGCTAGGCCGCGATCGTTAACGGGTTCCTAACCGCCGGGCGGCATTTTCGTCGAAAGCAAGACATCAGACGCGGCCACGCCAGCCGCACGGAGGCCCCATGGCGGAACCCGCAGCACCGGTCGCGGCGACGACACGCGGCCCGATCGCGGCGATGGCGACGGTCGCGATCGCGATCCTCGCCGCCGGCCTCGTCGCCGCGTTCTTCGTCTTCCGCCACGCCGACGACGAGCGCGCGCGGGCACTCGCGGCGTGGGAAGGGCGCCTCGGCCTCGTCGCCGAGACGCGGACGAGTGCGATCGACGCCTGGCTCGCGCGTCAGTTCGACGAGCTCGGCAGCCTCGCCGACAACGAGGCGCTCCAGCTCTACGCAGCGACCATGATCGAGGGCTCGCGCGAGCCGCGCCGCGTCGCCGAGGCGATGGCCTTCGCCGACTATCTCAAGAACCTCCTCGCCGTCGTCGCCGAGCGCGCCGGCTTCCACGGCCGCCCGACCGGCGCGGACGCCAACGCCAATGTGCGCCGCGTCGGCGTCGCCGGGCTCGCGCTCGTCGATCTCGCCGGCGGGATCGTCGTCGCGACCGACGCGATGCCGCCGCTCGCCGGCCCGCTCGCCGAGTTCCTCGCCGCGAGCGCGCGCGGCCGGCGCGCGCTCCTCGATCTGCACAAGGGCGCGGCCGGATCGACCTCGATCGCCTTCGCGGTGCCGCTCCTGGTGCCGTCGGGCGGTGATTCGCCGGCGCGCCAGGTCGGCTGGGTGCTCGGCGTCAAGGAGGTCGCGCGCGAGCTCTATCCGCTGCTCGAGCAACCGGGCGCGCCGTGGACGACGGCGGAAGCCCTCCTCGTCCGCCGCGCCGGCGCCGGCATCGAATATCTCGCCTCGACGCGCGAGGCGCGCGGCGCGCTCGAGCGCGTGCTCGCCTTCGAGCCCGACCGGCTCGCCGCCGCCTACGCCCAGGCCAATCCGGGCGGCTTCGCGATCCGCCGCGACTGGCGCGCCGAGGAGGTGCTGGTCACCGGCCGCGCCGTCGCCGGCGCACCGTGGACGCTCGAGCGCCTGGTCGCGACTCTGGTCACGCTCCTCGACCGCCGCGATCCCTATTCGGCGCACCATTCCGAGCGCACCGCCGAGGTCGCGCGCGCGCCCGCGAGCTCGATCTCGACCCGGTCGACGAGGAGGCGGTGACGACCGCCGCCCGGCTGATGAACATCGGCAAGATCCTGGTGCCGTCCGGCCTCCTCACCCGGGTCGGCACGCTCGATGCCCACGAGCTCCGCCGCGTGCGCGAAAGCATCCAGGCCGGCGCCGACCTCCTCGAGGACGTCGAGTTCGACGGCCCGGTGGTCGAGATCATGCGCCAGTTGCACGAGCGCTGGGACGGCGGCGGCGAGCCGCAGAGGCTCCGCGGCGACGAGATACTGATCGGCGCCCGCATCGCCGCGGTCGCCAACGCCTTCGTCAAGATGACGAGCCCGCGCGCCTGGCGCGGCGGCATGAGCTTCGATGAGGCGATGACGACGCTCACCAGCATGGCGGGCGCCGCCTATGACCGGCGGATCGTCGTCGCGCTCTGTCACCTGATCGAGAACCGCGGCGCGCGCGAGGCGTGGTCCCCCGAACCCGGCCACGCGGTGATGTAGGTCGCGCGGCCGTGGTGGAAATCGTCCCCGCCGCACGGCATAGTGCGGCTATGTTCTCCCGCCTGTTCGGCCGCCGTCGCGAGGTCTCGGAGCCGCCCGCGGCTCCGGCCGGGATGCGCTTCTACGCGGTCGGCGACATCCACGGTCGCATCGATCTCCTGACGCTCCTCCACGCGAAGATGCGCGAGGACGCCGCAGCGGCCGCGCCGGATCTGCGCAAGATCGCGGTCTATCTCGGCGACTATGTCGATCGCGGCGATGCCTCGCGCGCGGTGATCGACCATCTGATCGGCGAGCCGCTGCCCGGCTTCGAGCGGGTCTTCCTCAAGGGCAACCACGAGGCGATCATGCTCGACTTCCTCGACGATCCGCTGGTCGGGCGGGGCTGGCTGTTCAACGGCGGCGACGCGACGCTCTACAGCTACGGCGTCGGCTTCGAGAGCGCGGCCAATCGCGAGGAGCGGCTCGGGCGCATGCGCGACGGGCTCGAGGCCGCGCTGCCGCCGGCCCACCGCGCCTTCCTCGACAGCCTCGCGCTCTACCACGTCGCCGGCGACTATCTCTTCGTCCATGCCGGCATCCGCCCCGGCCGCGCGCTCGACGAGCAGACCGAGGAGGATCTCCTCTGGATCCGCGAGGAGTTCCTCGGCTCGGGCGACCACCACGGCCACTGCGTCGTGCACGGCCACACGATCTCGAGCACACCCGACGTGCGCAACAACCGCATCGGCATCGACACCGGCGCCTATTTCAGCGGCCGGCTGACCTGCCTCGTCCTCGAGGGCCGGTCGCAGCGGCTGATCCAGACCTGAACGCTGGCGGACGGCAACACGGGAAACCCCCCATGAAAACCTCGCAACGCGTCCTCGTCACCGGCGGCGCCGGCTTCATCGGATCGCATCTCTGCGAGCGGCTCCTCGGTGACGGCTTCGACGTCCTCTGCGTCGACAACTATTTCACCGGCACCAAGGACAACATCGCGCATCTGTTCGGCAATCCGCGCTTCGAGGTCATGCGTCACGACGTGACCTTCCCGCTCTATGTCGAGGTCGACGAGATCTACAATCTCGCCTGTCCCGCCTCGCCGGTGCACTACCAGTTCGATCCGGTGCAGACGACCAAGACCAGCGTGCACGGCGCGATCAACATGCTTGGGCTCGCCAAGCGCGTGCGGGCGACGATCTTCCAGGCCTCGACCAGCGAGGTCTACGGCGATCCCAAGGTGCATCCGCAGCCCGAGAGCTATTGGGGCAATTCCAACCCGATCGGGCTGCGCGCCTGCTACGACGAGGGCAAGCGCTGCGCCGAGACGCTGTTCTTCGACTATTGGCGCCAGCACAGGCTCCGCATCAAGGTCGCGCGCATCTTCAACACCTACGGCCCGCGCATGCACCCGAACGACGGCCGGGTCGTCTCCAACTTCATCGTCCAGGCACTGCGCGGCGAGAACGTCACCGTCTACGGCAAGGGCACGCAGACGCGCTCGTTCTGCTATGTCGACGATCTGGTCGAGGCGTTCATCCGCCTGATGCGGACCGGCGACGACATCACGGGGCCGATGAATCTCGGCAATCCCGGCGAGTTCACCATCCTCGAGCTCGCCGAGAAGGTGATCGCCAAGACCAACTCGCGCTCCGCGATCGTGTTCAAGGAGCTGCCGTCGGACGATCCCGTCCAGCGCCAGCCCGATATCGGCTTCGCCCGGCGCGCGCTCGACTGGGCGCCGAGCGTTCCCCTCGACCAGGGGCTCGACCGCACCATCGCCTATTTCGACCGGCTGCTCGCGCAGCGCAACTGACCGCGGCGCTCAGGCCTGCGCCTGGCCCTCCGCGAGCGAGCGCTGGTACATCGTCACGAAGTCGACCGGGTTGATGAAGAGCGGCGGGAAGCCGCCGTCGCGCGTGCAGTCGGCGACGATGTTGCGCGCGAACGGGAACAGAAGCCGCGGCCCCTCGATCATCAGGACCGGACGGATCGAATCGGCCGGGATGTTGACGACATGGAAGAGCCCGGCATAGGTCAGCTCGACGATGAACAGCGAGCGCTCCTCGTGCCGCGCCTCGCCGCGGATGAACAGGCTCACCTCGTAGCGGTTGTCGGCGAGCGGGCGGACCTGGGTGTTGATCTCGACGTTGACGCGCGGATTGCGCTGCACGAGCGCGATGCTCTCGACCCCGCCCGGGTTCTCGAACGAGAGATCCTTGATGTACTGCCCCTCGATGACCATCGGAGCGCCTTGCGGCTCCACGGCCTCGTCGGGCGCGGCGGGTGTCTCGGCCATGGTGGAATTCCTCTCGGTGCGGCCGCTGTCGCGGCGCGTGCTCGGTGGCTAACACGGATCGGCGCGGCCGACAACCCGAGCGGCCGCGCGTGGATCGAAGCGGACGACCTCGGCGTTCTGCACCCGCTGGCCGGTGAGCGCGCGGATCACGCCCCAGTGGGTGATGACCGCGGTGGTCGCGGCGGACGGGTCGGCGGCGGCGTCGCGGCAGAACGCGGCGGTGCGCGCCGCGACCCGGTGCTCGGGCTCCTCCTCGTCTTCCCACCACTGCTCGCCGAAGGGCGCGAAGTCGAAATGGGACCAGGTGCGGCGCAGCGCCGAGCGCACCGTCCCGATGTCGCAGACGAAGGCGCAGCGCTCGCGCACCCGCGCATCGACCGAGACCGGCACGTCGAGGCGGGCGGCGATGATGTGGGCGGTCTCGAGCGCCCGCGTATAGGGGCTCGCGACGAGGCGCGTCACGCCGTGGCTCCGGAGCACGTCGGCCGAGCTGGCGGCCTGGGCGCGGCCGGCCGGGGTGAGCCGCGGGTCGATCAGCCCGGGATCGATCCGCGTCGCGCCGAACAGGAGGTTGAACAGCGTCTGGCCGTGGCGGATCAGGATCACGGCCGGTTGCCGTCGCGGAGCGCCGGATCGTCGCGGTCGACCTCGCGCCAGGTGCCGTCGATCGTCCCGCCCGGCCCGCCGGCGCCGCCCGGGCGACGGCCGAGCCCGCGGACCACGAACCACAGCCCGACCAAGCGGGCGAGGAGCCGGCGGGTCGGCGGCAGGATCAGGAGGAGCGCCGCGAGATCGCTGAGGAGGCCCGGCACGATCAGGAGGATCGCGGCGACGGCGAGCGCGATGCGATCGACCACGGCGCGCACCGGCGGGTTCGCCGGATCGAATGCGCCCCGCATCTGCCGGATGGTGGCAACCCCTTGCGCACGCAACAGAATGACGCCGACGAGCGCGCTCGCCGCGACCGCTGCGAGCGTCGCGACGACGCCGATCGCATCGCCGACCAGGATCAACAGCGCGATCTCGGCGAGCGGCACGAGGAGGAGAAGGGCCGGAATCAGGCGGCGCATGCTTGCGAAATCTCCACGGACAGCCTATGTAACGCCCAGCCCAGCCCGGGATATCCGGCGACCCGCGTTGAGCATAGGTCCACGCGGCGCCTCGGCCAATGCCGATCGGCGCACTCGTGGACCGGCGGTGTGCCGGTCGGGACTTGCGGGTCGGGACTCGCGGGTCGGGATGCGATGAGCGACACCTTTCTCGATCTGATCTTCTTCGCGATGGTGGCGGCCTTCCTGGTGCTGCGCCTCAGGAGCGTGCTCGGCCGCCGCACCGGCAACGAGCCGCGCCCGCCGCGCGACCCGTTCGCATCGCGCCGCCCGGCCGACAACGGCACCGTCGTCCAGCTGCCCGAGCGCGGCAAGCCGGCGCTCGACGCGCCCGAGCCGTCGGTGCCCGGTGCGCCGGCCACCCCGCGCGATCCGATCGAGGCTGGCCTCGCCCAGATCCAGCTCGCCGATCCGAGCTTCGGCCGCGACGATTTCGTCACCGGCGCCCGGCGCGCCTTCGAGATGGTCGTGCACGCCTTCGCCACCGGCGACACCGGCACGCTGCGCGGGCTCCTCAGCGACGAGGTCGACGGCAACTTCACCCATGCGCTGCAACGGCGCGTCAAGGCCGGCGAGACGCTGGAGACCACCATCATCGGCATCAAGTCGGCCGACGTCGTCGACGCCCGGATGGAAGGGCGCAACGCGATCGTCACGATCAAGTTCGTGTCCGAGCAGGTCAACGTGACGCGCGATGCCGGCGGCAAGGTGGTGGAGGGCGACCCCAACCAGGTCACCACCGTCACCGACATCTGGACCTTCGCCCGCAACACCCGGGAGCGCGATCCCAACTGGGTGCTGGTTGAGACGCGCAGCGAGAACTGACCGGCCGGCCGCGTTCAACGCCGTCGCGCTCGCCGCCCCCGTCGCCGCCCTTGCCGCTGCCCTGGTCGCTGGCCTGGTCGCCGGCTGCGCGCCCCGGCCCGGCCCCGACGACC
>VGEU01000138.1 GCA_016869145.1 Alphaproteobacteria bacterium
TCTCCGGGTCGCGCCCGTCGCGCGCGGATCGCGGTCGCCGAGCCCGGGTGGAGGCGGGTGTGGAAGAAGATCCAGGCCGGCGCCTTGCGGTCGGCGAGGCCGTGCGCGTGGCGGCCCTTGACCTGGAAGCGCGCGAACGCGTGCGCGGCCTTGCCGGCGAGCGCGGCGAAGGAATAGGGCGCGCGGTCGAACACCGCGATCGGCATCATGCCGAAGATCTTGGTCCAGCGCTGCCAGCGCGAGATCTGCACCAGGTTGTCGGCGCCCATCAGCCACACAAACTCGATGCGCGGGAAGCAGCGTCGGAGCGCCTTCAGCGTGTCGGCAGTGTAGCGCGTGCCGAGGCGCTGCTCGATGTCGCTGACCAGGATGCTCGGATGTCGCGCGATGCGCTGCGCGCCCTCCATCCGCTCCGCGAAGGGCGCCATGCCGTCGCTCGACTTGAGCGGGTTCTGCGGCGAGACCAGCCACCACACCTCGTCGAGGTGGAGGTGCTTCAAGGCCAAGAGGCTGATATGGCGATGGCCCTCGTGGGCGGGGTTGAACGATCCGCCGAGCAGTCCGATCCGCATGCCGGGCGCGCCCTGGCCGCGGCGGATAGTGGTCCGGATCGTCAGGGCCGGACCTGCCCGTCGCCGCGGACGACGTATTTGAAGGTCGTGAGTTGCTCGACGCCGACCGGCCCGCGTGCGTGAAGCCGCCCGGTCGAGATGCCGATCTCGGCGCCCATTCCGAACTCGCCGCCGTCGGCGAACTGGGTCGAGGCGTTGTGCAGCACGATCGCGGAATCGACGCGGTCGAGGAAGCGCTCGGCGACCGCGCCGTCGCAGGTGACGATCGCGTCGGTATGATGCGAGCCGAACCGGTTGATGTGCTCGATCGCGCCGTCGACGCCGTCGACGACACGGACCGAGATGATCGCCTCGAGATATTCGGTCGTCCAGTCGGCCTCGGTCGCGACGAGTGCGGCCGGAAAGAGCGCCCGCGTCGCCGCATCGCCCCTGATCTCGCAGCCGGCGGCGGCGAGATCCTCGAGGATCGGCGCCACCGCGCGCGCGGCGATCCGGCGGTCGATCAGGAGCGTCTCGGTCGCGCCGCACACGCCGGTCCGCCGCATCTTGGCGTTGAGCACGACCTTGCGTGCGGTGTCGAGATCGGCCTCGCCGTCGACATAGGTGTGACAGATGCCCTCGAGATGGGCGATGACCGGGATCCGGCTCTCGCGCCGGACGCGCTCGATCAGCGATTTGCCGCCCCTCGGCACGATGATGTCGATGAGCTCGGCCATCTTGAGCATGGCGCCGACCGCGGCGCGATCGCGCGTTGGCACGAGCTGGATCGCCGCCTCAGGCAGCTTCGCCCGCGCGAGGCCGTGGCGGAGTGCTGTGAGGATCGCGCGCGAGGAGTGGAAGCTCTCCGACCCGCCGCGGAGGATCGCGGCGTTGCCCGCCTTGAGGCAAAGCGCGCCGGCGTCCGCGGTCACGTTGGGCCGCGATTCGTAGATGATGCCGATGACGCCGAGCGGCACGCGGACGCGCGCGATGCGGAGCCCGTTGGGCCGCATCCATTCCGCCATGACGTCGCCGACCGGATCGGGGAGTGCCGCGATCTCGTCGAGGCCGTTGGCCATCGCCTCGATCCGTCTCGGATCGAGCGCGAGACGGTCGAGCATCGCGCCGCCGAGCTCGCGCCGGCGTGCCTCCTCGAGGTCGCGGGCATTGGCGTCGAGAAGCGCAGCGTTATCGGTGCGGAGGGCGTCGGCGGCGGCGCGGAGCGCGTTCGCCTTGGCCTCGGACGGCGCGACGGCGAGCGCCCGCACGGCCTCGCGCGCGGCGCCCGCCATGTCGCGCATGACGGCCTCAATGTCCTCGTTCACCCGTGCTTCGGCGACGCTCATCGCTGGTTCCCCGCCGCGCGGACCGTCCTCAATCGAGCACGAGGTCGTCGCGGTGGATCATCTCGTCGCGACCACGGTAGCCCAGCCGGGTTTCGATTTCACCGCTTTTGTGGCCCATGATCCGGCGGGCATCGGCGGCCGCGTAGGCCGAGAGCCCGACCCCGAGACGGCGTCCGTCGGGGCCGCGGACGAGAACGGCGTCGCCGCGCTGGAAGGCGCCCTCGACCGCGGTGACGCCCGCAGGGAGGAGGCTCTTGCCGTCGCGCAGCGCCTTGAGCGCACCGGCATCGACCGTGATCGCGCCGCCCGCCTTGAGCGCACCGGCGATCCAGCGCTTGCGCGCCGCACGCGGCTCGACCGACGGCAGGAACCACGTCACGCGCGCGCCGTCGTCGATCGCACCGAGCGCATGCATCGCCGATCCGCGCGCGATCACCATCCGGCAGCCGGCGCCGAGCGCGATCTTCGCCGCCTCGAGCTTGGTCACCATGCCGCCGGACGAATAGCCGGGCGGCGCCTCGCCCGCCATCGCCTCGATCTCGGGCGTGATCTCCTCGACCACCGGCAGAAAGCGTGCGTCCGGGTTCGAGCGCGGATCGGAATCGTAGAGGCCGTCGATGTCGGAGAGGAGGACGAGCGTGTCGGCGCCCGACATCTGCGCTACGCGCGCGGCGAGACGGTCGTTGTCGCCGAACCGGATCTCGTCGGTCGCGACGGTGTCGTTCTCGTTGATGACCGGCACCGCGCCGAGGCGGAGGAGGGTGTCGAGCGTGTTGCGCGCGTTCAAATGTCGCCGCCGCGCCTCGGTGTCGGCAAGCGTGAGGAGAAGCTGCGCCACCGTGATGCCGTGTTGGGCGAGGGTCTCCTGGTAGGCGTGAGCAAGCCGGATCTGGCCGGTCGCAGCGGCGGCCTGCTTCTCCTCGAGCTTGAGGACGGGGCGCGTCAGCCCGAGATGGAGGCGCCCGGCCGCGATCGCGCCGGAGGACACGAGGACGACCTCGACCCCGTGCGCGCGAAGGGCCGCGACATCGTCGGCGAGTGCATCGAGCCAGGCGCGTCGGAGGTGGCCGTTGGCACCATCGATGAGAAGCGCCGAGCCGATCTTGACGACCAGACGACGCGCATCGGCGACGCGGGCGGGCAAAGCGACGGGTTTGGCGCTCATGGCCGAAACGCGTCCGCGTGCGCGCCCTCGGCTTCCGCGCGTTCGGCCGTCCGGATCGCGTGGAGGAGCCTCGTGAGCACCGCATCGACGCCCTTGCCGGTCGCGCCCGAGACGAGGAGCACGGCCCCACCCGCGGCGGCGGCGAGCGCGGCCTCGTGCTCGGCGATCCGCTCCGCGCTGAGCGCGTCGATCTTGTTGAGCGCGACGATCTCGGGCTTCTCGGGAAGACCGTGGCCGTAGGCCTCGAGCTCGCCCCGGATGATCGCGTAGGATTCCGCGACGTCCTCGGCGGTGCCGTCGACCAGGTGGAGAAGCACGCGGCAGCGCTCGACATGGCCGAGGAAGCGGTCGCCGAGGCCGGCGCCCTCGTGCGCGCCCTCGATCAGGCCCGGAATATCGGCGAGGACGAATTCCTCCTCGCCGCGGCGGACGACGCCGAGCGCGGGCGCGAGCGTCGTGAACGGATAGTCGGCGATCTTCGGCCGCGCGCGCGAGGTCTCGGCGAGGAAGGTCGACTTGCCGGCATTGGGGAGGCCAACCAGCCCGGCATCGGCGATCAGCTTGAGCCGGAGCCAGATCGTCATCTCGATGCCGTCCGCGCCGGTCTCGGTCCGGCGCGGCGCGCGGTTGGTCGACGACTTGAAGTGGAGATTGCCGCGCCCGCCTCTGCCGCCCGATGCGAGGACGACGCGCTCGCCGACGCGGCGGAGATCGGCGATCAGCGTCTCGTTGTCCTCGGCGTAGATCTGGGTGCCGGCCGGCACGCGGAGGATCCTGTCGGCGCCGGCCGCGCCGGTGCGCTGCGAGCCCTCGCCGGGTCGCCCGTTGCCAGCCTTGAAATGCTGCTGGAAGCGGAAGTCGATCAGCGTGTTGAGGCCGTCGACCGCCTCGGCGACGACATCGCCGCCGCGCCCGCCGTCGCCGCCGTCGGGGCCGCCGAACTCGATGAACTTCTCACGCCGGAAGCTGAGGCAGCCGTGCCCGCCGTTGCCGCTCTTGATATAGACCTTGGCCTGGTCGAGGAATTTCATGGCGGGGGATCGGGCACGCCGGCCGGAAGCCGCGCCGATCCCTCGCGGCTTCGCCTGTCGGGGATCGGCGGCCTCGCGTCAGGCGACCGGTACGACCGAGATGAAGGTGCGGCCGTTCGCGCCGCGCGTGAACGTCACCCGGCCTTCGACGGTGGCGAAGATCGTGTGGTCCTTGCCGATGCCGACATTCTTGCCCGGGTGGAACTGGGTGCCGCGCTGGCGCACCAGGATATTGCCCGGCACCACGATCTGGCCGCCGAAGCGCTTCACCCCGAGGCGCTGGCCCGGGCTGTCGCGTCCGTTGCGCGAGCTGCCGCCTGCCTTCTTGTGTGCCATGCTGCTCTCCTCGGTCCGCTGCGCCCGCGCCGGTCGGGTCAGCCCTGGATGTCGGTGATGCGGACCACTGTCTGGTACTGGCGGTGGCCGTTCCGCCGGCGGTAGTTCTTGCGCCGGCGCTTCTTGAAGACGATGACGGTCTCGGCGCGATCCTGGGCGAGCACCTTGCCGCGCACGCGCGCGCCCGCGACATGCGGCGTGCCGATCTTGAGACCGGTTCCGCCGTCGACGGCGAGCACCGTGTCGAACGCGATCTCGGCGCCCGCCTCGCCGGGGAGCTTCTCGATCACGATCACGTCGTTCGGCGCTACGCGGTACTGCTTGCCGCCGGTCTTGATCACAGCATACATGGTCGAACCACGGATGGAGGCGCACGGGTCGGCGCCCGGGTGCAACGCGCCGTTGCGGGAAGACGGGGATATAGGCCACCGGGAGCCGTCCTGTCAACCGCCGCGGGCCCGAAGGCGGCTCGGCCCGGTGGCGGAACCCCCTTGCAATTCAGGCTCTTTCGGGTTTTCTCAGCCTCTCCGGCCGCCGCCCCGACGGCGGCCCGCAACCGGTCCGGGTGGGCCATGACCGACTTCCAGGATATCGATCTCACCGTCAACGGCGCCCGGGTCCGCCGGCGCGTCGCGGCGCGCCAGCACCTCGCCGATTTCCTCCGCGACGAGCTCGAGCTGACCGGAACCCATCTCGGCTGCGAGCACGGCATCTGCGGCGCCTGCACGGTCCGTCTCGACAGGGTGATCGTCCGCGGCTGCCTCGTCCTCGCGGTCCAGGCCGACGGCGGCACGGTCGAGACCGTCGAGGGCCTGTCGGACATGGGCGCGCTCAAGGACCTCCAGGAGGAGTTCCTCGCCCGCTACGCCGCGCAGTGCGGGTTCTGCACCCCGGGCATGCTGATCACCGCGCACGCGCTCCTCGACGGTCCGGGGCCGGTGACGCGGGCCGCGATCCGCGATCACCTGTCGGGCAATCTCTGCCGCTGCACCGGCTACCAGGCGATCGTCGATGCGGTCGAGGCGGTCGCCCGACGCCGCGGACGCTGAGGGAGGAGACGATGGCAGGCGAGATGCCGGCCGATCTGTTCGGCGCCGCATCCCCGATCGGCAAGCGCCAGCCGCGCACCGAATCGCGCCGGCTCCTGCGCGGGCGCGGCCGCTATATCGGCGACATCAGGCTGCCGCGCATGCTGCATCTCGCCTTCGTGCGGAGCCCCTATGCGCACGCCCGCATCGGCGCGATCGACGCCGCGGCCGCGCTCGCGATGCCGGGCGTCGTTCGCGTCGTGACCGGGCGCGACCTCGTGCCGGTGACGACGCCCTTCGTCGGCGTCGCCGCGCATCGCGCCGGCCACAAATCGGCGCCGCAGCCGGCGATGGCGGTCGAGAAGGCGGTGTGGCAGGGCGAGCCGGTCGCGGCCGTCCTCGCCGAGACGCGGGCCGAGGCCGAGGATGCGGCCGAGCTCGTCGTCGTCGAGTGGGAGGAGCTTCCCCCTGTCGTCACCGCCGAGGACGCGCTCGCCAAGGGCGCGATCCACGATGCGCTCGGTGACAATCTCGCCTTCCAGCACACGATCAAGGCCGGCGATGCCGATGCCGCCTTCGCCGCCGCCGCGGTCGTCGTCGAGCACACGTTCCGCTTCGACCGCCAGACCGGGCTCGCGCTCGAGCCGCGCGGCATCATCGCCGACTGGGACCCGGGCGCCGAGAGCCTGACGGTGCACCAGTCGCACCAGTCGCCCTACCAGATGCTCGACATCTACGCCGTCCATCTCGGCATTCCCGACCACAAGATCCGCGTCATCGCGCCCGACATCGGCGGCGGCTTCGGCACCAAGATCAACGTCTATGGCGAGGAGCTCGCCGTGTGCGCGATCAGCCGGCTGGTCGGCCGGCCGGTGCGCTATCTCGCCGACCGGCTCGAATCCTTCGTCTCCGACACGCATGCGCGCGAGCATGCGCTCACCGCCCGGCTCGCGGTCGCCGCCGACGGCACGATCACCGCGATGGAGCTCGACGATCTCGGCGCCGTCGGCGCCTATGGCATGCACCGGCGCTTCTCGGTCGCCGAGGGCATGATGGCGATCACCATGGCGGGCGCGCCCTACGCGTTCGCGAACTACAAGGCGCGGACGCGCACCGTCTACAACAACAAGACCCAGGTCGGCATGTTCCGCGGTGTCGGCATGCCGTTCGCGTGCGTCACGACCGAGGTGCTGATCGACAAGGCGGCGGCTCGGCTCGGCCTCGATCCGGTCGACATGCGGCTCAGGAATTTCAGGACCAAGGCCTCGTTTCCGTGCGTCGCGCCGTGCGGGGCGAAGATCGACGACGCCTCGTTCCACGCCTGTCTCGACAAGCTGATCGCGTTGATGGACTACCGCAGGATCCGCGCCGCGCAGAAGGCGTGGTCCGACCCGCGCACGCTCCGCGGCATTGGCATCGCGACATTCATCGAGCAGACCGCCTATGGCCCGCCTTATTACGGGCCGGGCAAGGCGCGCATCTCGGTGCAGGACGGCTGCACGCTCCGGCTCGAGGCCTCGGGCCAGGTGCGCTGCATCACGAGCGTGACCGACCAGGGGCAGGGGACGCTCACCGGGCTCCGCCAGATCATCGCCGCCGCGCTCGGCGTCGGCTACGACGACATCGAGGTGCTCGCCGGCGACAGCGCGATCTCGCCCTATGGCGGCGGCGCGTGGGCCTCGCGCGGCATGGCGATTGGCGGCGAGGCGGCGCTCAAGGCCGCGATCGCGCTCCGCGACAACATCCTCGCGGTCGCCGGCGCGATCACCCAGCGCGAGCCGAGCGCGCTGTCGCTCCGGAACGGCCACGTGATCGATGCCGCGACCGGGCGCGAGATCATCCCGCTCGCCGAGGTCGGCCATATCGGCTATTTCCGCCAGGACACGCTGCCCAAGGACACCGTGGTCGAGTTCGCGGTGACGCGGAACCACGTCGACAACAACGTGATGTACTACACCGCGAACGGCGTGCAGGGGACCCATGTCGAGATCGACCGCGAGACCGGCTTCGTCACCGTCCTCGGCCACTGGGCGGTCGACGATTGCGGCCGCGTGATCAACCCGCTTCTGGTCGACGAACAGGTCAAGGGCGGCATCGTCCAGGGCCTCGGCGCGACGCTCTACGAGCACTGCGTCTACGACGAGGCGGGCCAGCTCCAGAACGGCACGCTCGCCGACTATCTCGTGCCGATGGCGGGCGAGATGCCGGATATCGCGGTCGGCCACATCGAGACGCCGGAGACCGCGACCAGGCTCGGCGCCAAGGGCGTCGGCGAGGCGGGGCTGATCGGGGCGATGGGGGCGATGTGGTCGGCCGTCAACGACGCGCTCCGCGGCATCGGCGGGTCGATCGAGCACCAGCCGTTCACGCCCGAGCGCATCCTCGCGGCCATCGCGCGCGCGAAGGGCTGAGCTGCCGCCCGCCACGCTGACGTGCCGACGCGCGGTCGCGCCGCGCGGGCCGAGGTTGCATCGGCCCCGCCCGATCGGCTAGCTTCGCGCGCCGTCGACGTCTGGACGCGCCTGCGGAGGGGTGCCGGAGTGGTCGATCGGGGCGGTCTCGAAAACCGTTGTGCCCTTAAGGGTACCGTGGGTTCGAATCCCACCCCCTCCGCCAATCGCCCCGAATAAGTAATTGATATCGCTTGAGATTGGGAAGCTGACTTGGTCAGCGTACCCCATTCCGTACCTGACCTGCCTCTGCATTTTTCCTCCACGCGGAGTTAGAGTCCGGCCCTTCAAAGGACGGACAGATGAAGCGAGCAAGGTTCACGGAAGAACAGATCATCGCGGTGCTGCGCGAGCATGAGGCAGG
>VGEU01000139.1 GCA_016869145.1 Alphaproteobacteria bacterium
CTGGCGACGGGGCAAGCCCGACGCGCTGCTGCACCACTCCGATCGCGGCAGCCAGTACACCAGCGAGCCGTTCCAGCGGCTGATGGCCGATCACGGCGTAATCTGCTCCATGAGCCGTTCGGGCAACGTCTGGGACAACGCGCGATGGAGAGCTTCTTCTCGTCGCTCAAGACGGAGCGGACGGCGCGCAAGACGTACCGGACACAAGACGAGGCCAAGGCCGACGCGTTCGACTACATCGAGCGCTTCTACAATGCCAAACGCAGGCACTCGACAGTCGGTTATATAAGCCCCATGGAGTTCGAGATGCAGGCCGGATTAGCTTAAGCGGGTGTTAACCGAACCGGCAGCAGGCCACGCCGCCGCTCCCCGAGCAACGAAACGCTGTTTGGTGAGCTTGGGCGGTTTTACGTCTATCTGAGCTACGGCATTCACCACTGCGAGATATTCCCGCCCCGGCTGACGCCGGAGCGGGAACACTGCGAGATATTCCCGCCCCGGCTAACGCCGGAGCGGGAACATGTGCGTCAGATGAAGTTCTGCGGGGCGAAGCCGCCGACCGCGACGCCCTCGAAAACGCCGATGAGGCCGATTTCCGCAGCGGCGATGCCGGTGTTGCCGTCTGCGTTTGTGGAACCGTAGAGGAATGCCCGACCGCCCTGATACGCGATTAAGATGGCGTCGAAGTCGTTGGTCCCGACGGTGATCGTACCCGCCGTTGTGCCCGTGAGTCCGCCGAGGGCGGAGAGCAGCGTCGTGCCGGCGAGCGAGGCCGCCGACCCGTCGTTCAGGTTGACGGCGCTCGAGAACTCCCAGTTAAACTCGATGAAGCCCTGGGCGTTGGTCAAGGTGGCGGCCCCCGGCGCGGCCTGCGTCTGGAAGTTCGCCGTCGTGCCGCCGGCCGAGATATCGAGGCCCGTCAGGACGTTGCCGAAGTTGATGCGGTCGATGCCGCTGCCGGCCGTGTACGCGGTGTTGTTCGCCGTGAAGTTGGTCACGTTGTCGCGCTCGCCCGACAACAACATGTCGGCCGCGGCCTTGTCCGTGAAGTCCAGGGTGTCGTCGCCCGCGCCGAGATCGACGATGTCGACGCCAGCCTCGCTGAGGACCACGTCGTTGCCGGCCCCGGAGCTGATGATGTCGGCGCCGGTCGAGCCGCGAAGCGTGTCGGCAGCGCTGCCGCTAGTGATGGTCACGCCGGCACCGCTCGCTGCGGTGGTTACCGCAGCGAGGGTCAACGCGCCGGTCATCGCGCTGCCGTCGATCGAGTCCACGGTCGACGTTAAGGTGAAGGTGAGGGCCGCAGCACCGGTCAGTTTCACCACTTCCGACGCGGCGGTGTTGGTCATCGTCAACTGGTTGATCGTATTTGTCGTGCCGGTAATTCCGAGGCTGTTGATGGTCAGCGTCTCGACGCCGGTCGTGGTCAATGCGTCGCCAGCCAAGGCGATGCCCGACGCCAAAGTGACCAGCGCGGTGTCGGTGGTGGCGATGCCGCTCACGACCAAGTCCGGGATCGCGGTAGTGGTAACGGCGAAGCGCACCTCGTCGCCGCTGTCGATCGTGATGTTAAAGTTTCCCGGGTCAGCCGACAGATTCAGCCGGGTTACGCTGGCGAAGTGCGTCGTGTTGATCGCGGCGCCGAGAGCGTCGGAGATCGTCAACTGCTCGACGTTCGTCACCTTGGTCTGCGCCGTCGCGATCGCCGTCGCGATCGCCGAGGTGGTGCTGAGCGCGTCCGAGGAGCCGCCGCCGCCGTCCACCGTGTCCGCGGTCGCGCCGGTGCCGCCGACGTAGGTGCCGCCGAAGATGAACGTGTCGTTGCCGCTGCCGCCCGTCGCCGTCATGACGCTGGTGCCGGTCGTCATAGTCAGCGCCCCGGTCATCGCCGACGCGTCGACTTTGGTGACCGTATCGTCGAGGGCTGCGGTGATCGAGAGGTTCTGCGCCCCGGAGACGTTGATTGTCGCCAGCGACGTACCGACGCCGTCCGTGAGCTGCCCAATGGTCTGTGCGATGTTTCCGCCCGAGACGACGTTCAAAGTCTCGTAGCCGCTGCCCGCAGCCATCGGCGCGATCGACACAGTACCGCCGGTCACGTTGGCCAGGTTCAGCGTCGCGGCATCCGTGGCCCCGGCCAGACGGGCGGTGGTGATGCCCACCGTGTAGTTGGCCGAGCTGTTCGAGATGCCGAACGTCGTCGGCACCGAATTAATGTTTTGGAAAGTGATGGCGTTGGCGCCGCTGTTGACGCTCCGGACGGTCGTGATCGACCCATCGGCGTTGGCCAGGTTCAGCACATTACCGCCGCCCTGGGATTCGAGCTGTATGACCTCGACATTATTCAAAACCGCCATGCCGATTGTGACGCCGCCGTTGAGCTGTGCGTCGAGGGTGTCCGTGCCGCCTCCCCCGTCGATCTCATCGGCGTTGTTCAGCGTGTTGATGAACGTGCCGGCAGTGGAGACGAACACGCCGCCGTTGATAGTGTCGGCGTTGGCGGTGCCGGTGACGATGTCTTTGTTGACCGTCAGTTGTTTCAGCGTCGACACCGCGACGGTGTCGACCGGCGACGGCAGCGCGTTGGTGGCCAGCTTGTTTCCGGAGGTGTCGTAGGCGGCGCGCCCTTCCTTGGAGCCGTAGCTCAGGTAGTGGGCCAGACCATTCAGGCCTGCGGCCTTTACGTCCGCGTGCTCGGTGATGTATTTGGAGTTGTCGAACTGCGCGCTCGGGTTACGCCCCTCCTTCCCGCCGTACTTCAGGAAGTGCACCAGTGGGTTGCTGAGAGTGTGGGCCACGTCGGCGTTGCGCTGGAGATAGAAGCTCGAATCGAAGTGCGCGCTGGGGTCGCGGCCCTCGAAGCCACCGAACTGGTAGTAGTGCGAGAGCGGATTTGTGCCCGACCGTAACACGTCGAGGTTGTTGAGGAGATAGTGCGAGGTGTCGAACAACGCGTTCGGGTCGCGGCCTTCTTTGTACCCGACGCTGTTGTAGTGATCGAAGCCCGTCCCCTTGAACGTGCCAGCGTTGATCGCGTTCCGGACGTCGGCGTTTGATGCAAGGTAGAAGGCTTCGTCAAACAAATCTTTATAGGCGACCATGATGGAGTGCCCTCCTAGGAGTTTCGTCGTCTTGTTCGCGCGCTCGTTGCGGCGCGCGGCGACATCGACGTAGTAGTGTGACTACCATACCGGCCCAGGGTTAATCAATCACAACCAAGGCCCTGGGAGAATCACGGTTAAGCGAGCCGGGCACCGTGACTTTTGGGCAACAGGGGCGGCGCCCTCCGTCCACGCTCCCTTTCCGTCCGCGCTGCCGAAAGACGCCGGCAGAGGACCTGGGGCACGAGCGAGAGCCGGGCCGCGATTCGGTTGAACGATTAATCCGGTCCGCGCTACGGTCCGGCCCGGTCGAAAAGGGGCCGCGACGCCCGGTATTGCGGAGACCCGTTCATGTCCGTCTGCATCGTCACCGGCTCGGCCGGGCTGATCGGCGCCGAGGCTTCACGCTTCTTCGCCGATCGGGGGCTCGACGTGGTCGGGATCGACAACGACATGCGGCGGGTTTTCTTCGGGGCGGAGGCCTCGACCGCCTGGGCGCGGGCCAAGCTCGAGCGCGAGGTCCCGAGCTATCGCCATGCCGACGTCGACATCCGCGACAAGGACGCCGTCGAGGCCATTTTCAAGCGCTATGGCAAGAATATAGCGGTCGTCCTTCACACTGCTGCGCAGCCCTCACATGACTGGGCCGCGCGCGACCCGTTCACCGATTTCTCGGTCAACGCCAATGGCACGCTCAACCTCCTCGAGATGACGCGCCGGCATGCGCCGGAGGCCGTCTTCATCTTCACCTCGACCAACAAGGTCTATGGTGACCGGCCCAACGTCCTGCCGCTGGTCGAGGAGGCGACACGCTGGGAGCTCCGCGACCATCCCTTCGCCGCAGACGGCATCGACGAGACGATGTCGATCGATGCGACGCTGCACAGCCTGTTTGGCGCGTCCAAGGCCGCGGCCGACATCATGGTCCAGGAATATGGGCGCTATTTCGGGCTCCGCACCGCCTGCTTCCGCGGCGGCTGTCTCACCGGCTCGGGCCATTCGGGCACCGAGCTCCACGGCTTCCTCGCCTATCTCGTCCAGTGCGCGATCACCGACAAGCCCTACACCGTGTTCGGCTACAAGGGAAAACAGGTCCGCGACAACATCCACTCCGCCGACCTCGTCAACGCGTTCTGGCACTTCTTCCAGGCCCCGCGCGTCGCCGAGGTCTACAACATCGGCGGCGGGCGGCACGCCAATTGCTCGATGCTGGAGGCGATCGCGATGTGCGAGCGGCTGACCGGCCGGCCGATGCGGTGGAGCTACAGCGAGACCAACCGCACCGGCGACCATATCTGGTGGATCAGCGACATCCGCCGCTTCGAGGGCCACTTCCCGGGCTGGCGGCTCCGCTACGACATCGGCGCCATCGTCGGCGAGATCCACGCCGGGCTCGCCGCGCGGCTCCGCGCCTGACTCATGCCATCCGCTTGAACAGCTGCACCGAGATGCAGCGCCGCATCGGGAAGCTATCGTAGTCGGTCGTGCCGCGCCAGGCGTTGTGCGCCTCGGCGGAGAGGAAATAGGCGTCGACGTCGTCCGCGAGGCGTGCCAGCACCGCCTCGAGCGCGGCCTCCGCATAGCCCATCGCGCGGACCATGCGTTTCAGACGGTCGAGGTGATCGGCATCGCCCGCCCCGAGATGGACGTGATCGACGGCGTGGACCGAGGCGCCGCCCGCGGCGAGGTGGCGGTCCATCGCGCGAAACACCGGCTCGATCGTGTCGGCCGGCAGGTGCTCGAGCACGGAAATCGAGTATATGCCGTCGAAACGATCGGGCATGTCGGGCGTGAGGCCGTCGGGAAAGAGCCCGCGCACGATCCGCACGCGCGGGAACTGGGCGCGGATGAACGGGAGCGCGCTCGGTCCGCGGTCGCGCCCGTCATAGGGGTCGAGCACCCAGACCCGGTAGCCGGCGCGGGCGAGGAGATCGGCGACGAGCGGCGTGCCAGCGCCGATCTCGAGGAGCGCGCCGCCCGGCTTGACCGCGCCAACGACCGCCTTGAACGTCCAGGCGCGCTGCACGTCCTTCATGTCGTTGTTGGCCCGAGCGAGCACCGGCAAATGATCGAAGCTGTCGCAGAAATCGCGCACCGTCGCATAGCCGATCGGCGGCACCACGAACTGCGCATAGTGGCGGACCGCGGCGGCGAGCGTCGCCTCGTCGTCGGCGCGCGTCAGCCGGCTCGCCACGCGCTCCCAGAACCGTCTCAGCATGTCGGCGCTCTTCTCCCAGCTCAAGGCGCGCTCGGCGAAGGCGCGCGCGCCGCGCCCGAGGCGTTCGGCGGTGTCCGGATCGGCGAGGATGCGCCCGACCGCGTCGGCGATCTCCATCGCGGTGCCGTCCTTGAGGACGACCGCCTCCTCGCCGTCGGTGACGAAGCGGCCGACATTGGTGCCCGGCAGCACCACCGGCCGGCCCATCGCGAAGAATTCGGGCAGCTTCGAGGGGAAACGGAAGTCGTTGAACGCATCGCTCCGGCCCGGTTGGACCAGGACGTCGGCGAGCGCGAGATAGCGCGGGATGTCAAGATGCGGCTTGCGGCCGGCCGTCACGATGTGCGCGCGGAGATCGGCGAGCTCGGCGCCGAGCGGGTCGGCGAAGTCCTCGCCGATGCGGACGAGCTTCACCCGCGTGCCCCGGCGGTTGAGGATCGCGACCGCGAGATAGAGGCTCCGCATCTCGTCGAGGTTCGCGGCGTGCACGTTGCCGGGATAGACGATCACCCGATCGGCATCGGCGAGCCCGAGGCGCCGGCGGAGCTCGCGATCGGGGCGCATCGGCTTGAATAGCTCGTCGTCGAAGGACGGCCAGATCACCTCGCCCGGCACGCCCGGCGGCACGAACTCGAGCAGCCGGTCGATGATCACCGTGACGCCGGCGGCGCCGGCTAGGAACGCGCGGTAGCGGTGCGGATGCGACAGCCCGGGCCCGATCACGCGGTCGAGATCGGCGGTCGACATCGCGGCGAGCGCGGGCCAGCTCGTGCCGAGCTGCTCGGCGGCGATCAGCTCCTCGTTGTCCTCGAGGTGGACGCAATACGGCGAGCGCCAGCGCCGCACCGCCTCCTCGGTCAGACGCCGCACGCCTTCCCGCGGCGTCCAGGCATGGACCAGCGCGGGCTGGCCGCCGTCGTCGAACGGCACGCGGCCGACGCGCACGTCTTCATAGGTCACCGCCTTGAACCGCGGCGTGCCGAGCGTCGCCACGGTCTCCACCCCGTCCGGCACCGCGACGACAGAGCCGTGCCCGCGCGCGACCAGCCGGTTCGCGAGGTTGAAGATGTGGATCGCGCTGTTCGACGCGAAGTGGTGATAGTTGACGAAAAGAACGTTCACGTCGGTCGACGACCTCGCATTGGAGCCGGGCTCAGGGAGCGGGGCTGTAATCGGCGCGCGCCAAGGACAGCATGGGGTTGTAGTAGGGATCGCCGGCCGCGAGTGTGTCCTTCCACGCATCGACCAGGAGCGCGCGGTCGAAGTGATCATAGGCCTCGCCGCGCGAGACGCTCTCGTGGTGGACGAGCCGCGCCCGCGGCGTGACCAGGATGCGCCGGCCCGACCGCCGGATCTTCAGGCAGAAATCGACGTCCTGGTAGATCGTGCGGAAGGCCTCGTCGAGGCCGCCGATCTCGCGGTAGAGCGCGCGCGGCAGCATCATGCAGGCCGCGGTGACGGCGCTCACCTCGCGCGTACAGGCGAGCGAGCCGGCATATCCGTCGGCCTCGCCCGGGAAGCGGCGCATTACGTGGTCGGCGGTGCCGCGGACGCCAAGGACGACGCCCGCGTGCTGCACGGTGCGATCGGGGTAGAGGAGAAGGCATCCGACCGCGCCGACATCGCGCGCGTCGAACAGATGGACCATCGCCTTGAGCCAGTCGGGCGTCACGATCTCGGTGTCGTTGTTGAGGAGGAGGACGTACGCGCCGGTCGCCGCCGCGACGCCGAGATTGTTGGCGCGCGAGAAATTAAACGGCTCCTTGAACGGGACGACGGTGATCGGATGCTCGCCGAGGACCTTGAGCGCGGCCGGATCGGTTGTCCCGTTGTCGACGACGATGACCTCGAAATCGGGATAGGTCGTCGTGGCGAAGATCGAGCGCAGGCAGCGGCCGATATAGTCGGGCGCGTCCTTGCTCGGGATCACGATGCTGACCCGCGGCCAGCGCGCGCGCGGATGGGGCGCGAGGATGACGCGGTGCGGCAGGCTCGGATGGCTCGCGGCCGTCGCGCCGATCCCGAGGCGGGCGAGCTGGGCGTTGACGGCGGCCGCCTGGCGCTCGCCGATCCGCGCCTTGGCCTCGCCCGAGTCCGCGATCGAGCCCGCGATCTTCCGCCAATGATAGAGGATCTTCGGGATGTGGCCGATGCGGCGCGCGCGCTCCGAGAGCCTGAGAATCAGCTCGTAGTCCTGGACGCCGTCATAGGCGGAATCGAACCGGCCCACCGCCTCGACCAGCGACCGGCGCGCGAACAGGAAATGGCCGACATACATCACGCCGCGGAAGAGCTCGGGCGACCAGTCGGGCTTGAAGAACGGCTCCGACGGGCGGCGCGCGCGGTCGATCTTGTCCTCGTCGGAATAGAAGACATCGGTCTCGGGATGCGCGTTGAGCGCGGCGACGCACTCGAAGAGCGCATCGTCGGTAATCTCGTCGTCGTGGTCGAGGAAGGCGACGAACTCGCCCGTCGCGTTGTCGAGCGCGCGGTTGCTCGCGGCCGCGATGCCGCTGTTCTTGTCGAGCCGGACGAGCTTGATGCGCGGATCGAGCGCGGGGAGCGCGGCGACCGCAGCGCGCGTCGCCGGGTCGGGCGAGCCGTCGTCGGCGATCGAGAGTTCCCAGTCCTCGTAGACCTGCGCCCGCACCGAGGCGACCGCGCGGTCGAGGAGATCGGCCGGCGTATTGTAGACCGGCATGATGATCGAGACCTTGGGACGGAGCGCGAAGCCCGCGATCGCCGCGACCATGCGCGCGCGGGACGCATCATCGGTCGCGAGCACGCGCATCTCCCACGACGGGGCCCCCGCCGGCGCACCGCCGCGGCGAAGACCCGCCCGGACCGCGGTCGCGAGCGCTGCCGTGCCGCC
>VGEU01000140.1 GCA_016869145.1 Alphaproteobacteria bacterium
TCTCGGCCCGCATCGCCTCGGGCACGAGCGAGCCGTTCGCCGCCGCGAGCGCCGCCGTTCCCGGCGCGAACGCCGCGATCGCGCCCGCGACATCGAGCGGGCGTGGCGCGTTGCGGAGGAACCACAGCGTCAGGCGCCGGAGGACGGCCTGGATGTCGAGGTGAAGCCGCGTCTGGCAGCCGGCCTCGAGCCGGTTGTCGAGCGCCTCGACCGCCGCCCACAGCGCGCGCGCATCGAGCACCTGGCGCGCGACGAGATAGGCGCGGACGATGTCGGGGGCGGTCGCGCCGGTGCGCTCGGCGAGCTCGAACACGAAGGTCGGCCCCATCCGGTTGACGAGGCTGTTCGTCACATAGGTCGCGACGATCTCGCGCCGCAGCCGATGGCGCGGGATCGCCGCGCCGTGATGCTCGCGGAGCGCGCTCGGGAAATAGAGGCCGACGTCCTGGACGAGATGCGGATCGTCGGGAAGATCGGTCTCGAGCAGCGTGCCGTAGAGGTTGATCTTGGCATAGGCGAGGAGGACCGAGAGCTCGGGCCGCGTCAGCCCCTTCCTCGCGGCGCGCCGCTCGGCGAGCGCCTCGTCGTCGGGCAGATGCTCGACGGCGCGGTTGAGCCTGTCCGCGCGCTCGAGCGCCCGCATGTAGCGCGCGCCGTCGTCGAGCATGGCGACCGCCTGCGCCTCGGCATGGGTGAGCGCCATCGACTGGCGGTAGTTGTCCATCAGGACGAGGCCCGCGACCTCGTCGGTCATGCGGGCGAGGAGCGCATCGCGCCCGGCGCGGTCGAGACCGCCCGCCTGCATCACCTCGCCGAGCAGGATCTTGATGTTGACCTCGTGGTCGGAGGTGTCGACGCCGGCCGAGTTGTCGATGAAGTCGGTGTTGATCCGCCCGCCGCCGAGCGCGTACTCGATCCGGGCCTTCTGGGTGAACCCGAGATTGGCGCCCTCGCCGACGACCTTGCAGCGGAGCGTCCGCGCATCGACGCGGAGCGCGTCGTTGCCGCGGTCGCCGACCTGGGCGTGGCTCTCGCTCGCGGCCTTGACGTAGGTGCCGAT
This sequence comes from Alphaproteobacteria bacterium, assembly GCA_016869145.1. Lineage (GTDB taxonomy): Bacteria > Pseudomonadota > Alphaproteobacteria > MPNO01 > VGEU01 > VGEU01. The sequence goes on from VGEU01000140.1 coordinate 1,061, forward strand.
GCCGCCGAGGAACAGGAGATCGACCTCGGCGCGGAGGATCGCGTGGACGAGATCGGCCGGCGCGATCGTCTCTTTCGCCGCAAGCCCGAAGCGTGCGCGCATCTCGGGCGAGACGGGAATCGCCTTCGCCTTGCGCTCGAACACGCCGCCGCCTTTCGAGATCGTCGCGACGTCGTAGTCGGTCCAGTTGGATCGCGGCAGCGCGAACAGGCGCCGGCGCTCGGCGAAGGAGGCCGCCGGGTCGGGATCGGGATCGACGAAGATGTGGAGGTGGTTGAACGCCGCGACGAGCTTCGTCCGGTCGGACTGGAGGAGCCCGTTGCCGAACACGTCTCCCGACATGTCGCCGACGCCGACGCAGGTGAACGGCGTCGTCTGCACGTCGGTGCCGATCTCGCGGAAATGGCGCTTCACCGATTCCCACGCGCCGCGCGCGGTGATGCCCATCTTCTTGTGGTCGTAGCCGGCCGAGCCGCCGGAGGCGAAGGCGTCGTCGAGCCAGAAGCCGTATTCGGCGGCGACGCCATTGGCGATGTCGGAGAACGTCGCGGTGCCCTTGTCGGCGGCGACCACGAGATAGGGATCGTCGTCGTCGCGGCGCACCACGGCCTTCGGCGGCACGAGCCGGCCGGGGAGCTGGTTGTCGGTGATGTCGAGGAGGCCTCGGATCAGGGTCTGGTAGCACGCGACGCCCTCGGCGAGGAACGCCTCGCGACCGCCGTCCGCCGGCGGGCGCTTGACGACGAAGCCGCCCTTGGCGCCGACCGGCACGATGACCGCGTTCTTGGTCATCTGCGCCTTCATCAGCCCGAGCACCTCGGTGCGGAAGTCCTCGCGCCGATCGGACCAGCGGATGCCGCCGCGCGCGACCTTGCCGCCGCGCAAATGGCAGCCCTCGACCCGCGGCGAATAGACATAGACCTCGACGCAGGGGCGCGGCAGCGGCAGCTCGTCGATCCTCCGGCTGTCGATCTTGACCGAGAGATAAGGCTTCGGCGCGCCGTCGGCGCCGGGCTGGTAGTAGTTGGTCCGGAGCGTCGCCTCGATCGCGGCGCGCCAGCGCCTCAGGATGCGGTCCTCGTCGAGATTGGAAACGCCGTCGAGCGCGGCATCGAGACGGGCACCGATGCGCTCGGCGCGCTTGGCCGCGCCCGCTTGCGCCGCGGGATCGAACAGGCACTCGAACAGCTCGACCATCATCTCCGTGATCGGCGCGTTGCCGGCGAGCGTCGCCTCCATATAGGACTGGCTGAACGGGATGCCGGTCTGCAGCATCCACTTGCAATAGGTGCGGAGCATCACGATCGGACGCCAGCCGAGGCCGGCGGCGATGACGAGACGGTTGAAGCCGTCGTTCTCCATCTCGCCCGACCACACGCGCGAGAACACGTCCTCGAACGTCGTCTTGATCGCGTCGACGACGATCGGCTTGCCGCTCCTGACGACGACGCCGAAATCGTGGATCCAGACCGGCTTCGCATCGCGCGGCGAGACGCGATAGGGCACCTCCTCGATCACGCGGAGACCGAGATTCTCGAACACCGGCAGCACGTCCGACAGCGGCACCGGGCCGCCGGGCTGGAAGATCTTGAGCCGGAGCGCGTCATCCGGCGCGCCGTCGGCGCGGAACAGCTCCATCGCGATCCGCCCGCTCTTCTGCGCGGCCTCGATCCGCGCGATGTCGAGGACCGCGGACCGACTGTTGAAGATCTCGCGATAGCCGGCGGGGAACGCCTCGCCATAGGCGCGGAACAGGCTCGCGCCGGACCCGGCGCCGCGGTCTTCGGCGAGCGCATGGGCGAGATCGTCGACCCAGTCGCGCGCGGCCTCGATGAGCTTCGCCTCGATCGCATCGACCGAGACCGCGGGCGCGCGCTCGGACCCGAGCCTGACAATGAAATGGAGCCGCGCGAGGACGGATTCGCCGACCTGGGTCTGGAACGTGGTCACCGTGCCGCCGAGATCGTCGGCGACGATCGCCTGCAGGCGTTCGCGGAGCTTGGTGTTGAACCGGTCGCGCGGCACGAAGACGAGGCAGGACGCGAACCGGCCATAGGGATCGCGGTGGACGAAGAGCGCGACGCGCTGGCGCTCCTGGAGATGTAGGATGCCGAGGCTGGTCTCGAGCAGCACCGCCTCGTCGATCTGGAACAGCTCGTCGCGCGGCAGCGTCTCGATGATGTGGAGGAGCGCCTTGCCGTCGTGGCTGGTCGCGGCGAAGCCCGCGCGCTCGACGACCGCCTCGATCTTGCGGCGGAGGAACGGGATCGCGCGCGCATCCTGGCTGAACACGCTCGAGGTGAACAGCCCGACGAAGAGCCGCTCGCCGACGACGCGCCCGCTCGCGTCGTAGTGCTGGACGGCGATGGTGTCGAGCGGCGCGCGGCGATGGACGGTCGAGAGCCGCGTCGCCTTGGCGATGCGAAGGAGGCGGCGCTGCTTCATGAAGTCGATCACCGCCGCCGCCGCCGGCGCCACCCCGGCGTCGAGCCCGTCATGGACCGCGACGTCGGCGCGCCGCAGGATGCCGAGCCCGCTCCGCGCGACGACCGCGCGCCGGCCGCCCTCGTTCTCGGGGCCGAACGCATAGTCGCGGCAGCCGAGGAGCGTGAAGTGGTTGTTCTCGATCCAGCGCAGGAAGTCGCGCGCCTCGACCACGTCGCCGGCGTCGGGCGGCGGCGGCTCCGCGTCGATCTCAGCGATCGCATCGGCGATCTTGACCCGCATCGCGCGCCAGTCGGCGACGGCGGCGCGCACGTCCTCGAGGACCGCCTCGAGCCCGTCGCGGAGCTTCTTCGGCATCTCGGGAAGGGTCTGCTCGCTGATCTCGATGTGCATCACCGATTCGGCGACCGCCGCCTCGTCGGCGACGCCGGCCGCGAGCAGCGCCTCGAGCCGGCCGGTCTTGTCGCGGCGGACGCGGACGACCGGGTGGATCAGGAGGTGGACCGCGACACCCTGCTGGTTGAGCTCGGCCGTCACCGAATCGACCAGGAACGGCATGTCGTCGTTGACGATCTCGATGATCGTTCGCTCGGCGCGCCAGCCCTGGCGCTTGGGATCGGTGTTGAAGATGCGGATCTTGGCGCGGCCGGGCTTGCGCGTCTGGATGTGCTCCCACAAGGAGAGCGCGGCGCGCTGCAGGGTCTCGACCGACGAGGCCGCGAGGTCGTCGGGGGACACATGCGCGTAGTATTGGCGGACGAACTCATCGAGCGTGGCGGCCTCGGCGGCCGGGCGCCCGTGGCGGATGCCGGCGGCGACTTCCTCGATGAGCGTCGCCTTCTGGGTCTCGAATCGACGGGCCACGGCTTTCTCCTCGCCTTCGCGCTGCTATCGCCCCCAGACTGGCCGCTCTCCGTAGATTTAGACTTAACGGCCGGCCCTGCCATCACATCCGCGTGCGCCGTTGCCCCGGCCGGGTGGGGCTGGTATGTCTCGGAACCGACGCTCGTCGAGGTCCCGTGCGCGCCATTCTACGCATCGAAGCCCTGGCCGTCCTCCTGTGGGGCCTCGGCTGCCTCGGGATCGCCTGGCGGACGCCCGTCCTCGATGCGATCGCGACCGCAGCACTCCTCGCCTATCTCGCCGCCTCGCTCGGCCGCATGCGCCGCCCGAGCCTCGTCCTCGCCGCACTCCTTCTCGTCGCCGCCGTGCCGCTCGCGCTCGCGACCGGGCGGCCCTCCGTCCTCCTCGAGGCGCTCGCCGCCGCGGCGATCTTCGGCGGCTTCTTCGTCGCGGTCGCCTTCCTCCGCGGCACTGCGAACGAGCGGCCCGAGGTCGCCGCCGCGCGGCGCGCCTTCGCCGCGTTCGGGCCGGCGCAGCGGAGCGGCGGTTTTCTCGTCGGCTCGCATTTCCTCGGCGTGGTCATCAATATCGGCTCGATGGCGATCGCCGCGCCGATCCTCGGCCCCGGTGCCGACGCCGCGGCGCGGCGCGCCGGCGCCGAGGTCTGCCTCCGCGGCATGTGCCTCGCCTGCCTGTGGTCGCCGTTCTGGGTCGCGATGGGCATCGCGACGCAGCATCTGCCGGGCGTCGCGCTGTGGCAGATCATGGCGCTCGGGCTCGCGACCGCGCTCGTCGGCCTCGTCTTCGCCCATGTCCTCTATGCGCGGGCGGCCGGGCCGCGGCTTCTCGCCGAGGCGGCGATCGGCTTATCGCCGCTGATGCCGCCGGTCCTGGTCGCGGCGCTCGTCGTCGTGGCGACGACGAGCCTCCTGCCGGTGACGACGCTCCAGGCGCTGGTCGCCGCCATGCCGCTCGTCTGCGTCGCGGGTCTCGTGCCGCTCGGCCGGAAGGCGCTGACCCGCGCGCTCGCCACCACGTGGAAGGGTGCGGGCACGCTCGGCGACGAGATCATGCTGTTGACGGCGGCGCTCGTTCTCGGCCGCGCGCTCGAGGCGGCGGTCGACCAGGGCGGCATCGCGGCGGCGCTCGCCGGGTTCGCGCTGCCGCCCATAGCCCTGATCGCGCTCATGATCTTCGGCATGACCGCGGCCGCGCTCGTCGGCGTGCACCAGATCGTGACCGCGACGGTTTCGCTCGTCGTCGTCGGCGGCGCCGGGCTCTCCGACCTCGTCCTGATGCAGGCCGTGCTGATCGGCTGGTGCTTCGCCTCGATGGTCGGCATCTCGGCGATCTCGGTCGCGACCGCGGCGGCGATGTTCGCGGTGCCGCGCGAGCGGCTCGCCTACGGCCCCAATATCCGCTTCGCCGTCCTGTGGGGCGCGGCCGCGACCCTCCTCCTCGCCGCCGTCGACGCCGCGATCGGCTGACCGCGCGCGCGCCTCAGCTCGCCTTCGCGCTCGGCGGCGTCATCTTGAGGTGGAGGAGCTCGGTCAGCATCTTGTCGTATCCCTGCGCGGCGGCCTTGGGCATGAAGTGCGGCGCGAAGCCCGTCGATTCGAACCCGGCCGGGCTGCCATTGTCGCTGAGCACGCCGACGAACAGATCCTGGGTCAGGATCACGTCGCTGTCGAGCCCGACCACCTCGGTGATGTGGGTGATCCGGCGCGAGCCGTCGCGCATGCGGCCGACCTGGACGATGAGGTCGAGGGCGGCGACGAGCTGGGTGCGGATCGCCTTGGTCGAAAGCGAGTAGCCGGCGAGCGCGATCATGTTCTCGAGCCGGATCAGCGCGTCGCGCGGGCTGTTGGCGTGCACGGTCCCGAGCGAGCCCTCGTGGCCGGTGCTCATCGCCTGCAGCATGTCGATCACCTCCTCGCCGCGCACCTCGCCGATGATGATGCGGTCGGGCCGCATGCGGAGCGTGTTGCGCAGGAGATCGCGGATCGTGACCGCGCCGGCGCCCTCGAGATTGGGCGCGCGCGATTCGAGGCTGACGACGTGCGGCTGCTGGAGCTGGAGCTCGGCCGCGTCCTCGATCGTGATGATGCGCTCGTCCGGCTCCACCATCTGCGACAGCGCGTTGAGGAGCGTCGTCTTGCCCGAGCCGGTGCCGCCCGAGATCAGGATGTTGAGCTTGGAGCGGACCGCGATCTTGAGGATGCCCGCCATCTGGCGGTTCATGGCGCCGATCTGGGCGAGGCGGTCGATGGTCAGCTTCTTCTTGGCGAACTTGCGGATCGAGATGGTCGGCCCCTTGAGCGCCAAAGGCGGGATGATGATGTTGACGCGGCTGCCGTCGGGCAGGCGCGCATCGCACATCGGCGAGGATTCGTCGATGCGGCGGCCGATCTTGGTCGCGATGCGGTAGCCGACATGCATCATATGGGCGTCGTCGCAGAAATGGACGTCGGTGAGCTCGATCCGCTCGTCGCGCTCGACATAGACCTGGCGCGGGCCGTTGACCATGATCTCGGTGATCGCGTCGTCGTGCAGCAAGGGCTGCAGCGGGCCATAGCCCACCATCTCGTCGAGGAGCACGACGACGAGCGCCCGCCGCTCGGTCGACGACAGGATCAGCTTCGTCTCGCGCAGGATCTCGTCGAGATAGGAATCGATCTCGATCGCGAGCTCGTCGCGCGACAGGGCCGCCGCGCGCATGGTGTCGATGCGCTCGAACACGAGCGGCAGCACCTTCGCCTTCGATTCCGCGACGACCTTGGCCATGCGCTGGTAGTGGCCGCCCGGCATCTCGCGGATCGCCGGCACCCCGGACACGACGGCGGCGCGCACCGGCTCGCGTGCGGCGGCGGCGGGCGGGCTCGATGTCGCGCCGCCCGAAGTCGCCGATGCCGATGGCTTTGCCGACCCTGGCGCCGATCCGGGCGCCGGGGCCGGGCCGGGGGCCGCCGGTTGAGCGTCGGCGCGCTCGGGCATCTGGCCCTGGGCGCGCTTGAGACGCCGCGGATCGAGGAGTGTCGCGGCCTTGGGGTTCTGGGCCGTGGCGGGGCGGGGCGGGCGGCGGGCGAACATCGGCGGACTCCAACTACTCGAACGCGGGCGACTTGAACGCGGGGCGGGGCGGGCGAAATCTGCACCAACTTGCGAGAACTGTCAAGTTTTCATAGAATATTTATAGCCGATTATTTGGGCATTATTTGGGCTCTATTTAGGACAAATTCACCCTGCTTTTCCCCCGCATTTGCGCCGAAATCGCCCGGTCGGCGCCGCCGCGCCCCGCCGCGGTCCATTAGCGATTGGTTAGACGCTCGCGTCCTAGCCTCGCGGCCAAATCCCGGGCGACGGCCGACCCCCTCGGCGGCGCCCTCTGGCGAGGAGGATTGCAGGTGGGACTGAAGCGCGGCTGGCTGATGCTTCCAGCGATGACCGCCGTCCTGCTGACGTCGGCATGCGGCAACCGGTTCACGGCGCCGAGCGGACCCGGCGAGGCGGCCGAGCGCGGCGGGCCGCGCGGCGACGGGCTTCCCGTGGCGATGATCCGCATCGGCGACACCGCCGCCGCCATCCGCGACTACGAGACCGCGGCGCGCTTCTATCGTCGCGCCCATCAGGCCGCACCCGACCGCGTCGAACCCTTGCTCCGTCTCGGCGGCGCGCTCAATGCGCTCGAGGGCCACGACGAGGCGGCCGAGTTCTATCGCAAGGCGCTCGCGCTCGACGCCGGCAACACCGCCGCGATCCGCGGCCTCGCCCGCGCCGAGGTCGCGCTCGCCGGCACGCCG
>VGEU01000141.1 GCA_016869145.1 Alphaproteobacteria bacterium
CTCGGCCGCTTTGCGCGCCTCCTCCTCCTCGAGGCGGCGCGTCTTCTCGAGTGCGGCGCGGGCGGCCTCCTCGCGCACCTCGATCTCGCGCCGCGCCTCCTGCTCGGCCTGGGCGAGCGCGGCGGCAATGTCGGCCTCGGACTGGGCCAGGATGGAATCCTGGAGAACCTTGGCGCGGAGCGCCTTCTCCTCCTCGGTCAGGGTGCGGAGCCCGAGCGCCTTGGTCGCGGCCTCAGCCATCGCGGCCCGCTCGGCCGCTTCGCTCCGCGCCGCCGCCTGGCCGGCGCTCTCGACCGCGTCCGGGGTCTTCTTGACCTCGGTCATCGAGCCGTCGGCGGTCTGGGTGAAGGTCCGCTTGCGCCGCACCTCGACCGTCACGGCCTTGGAGCGGCCATGCGAGAAGCTCTGCCGGACCTGGCCGGCATCGACGGTCTTCTTGAGCTCGAGGCGTCCCGGCCGCGACAGCGTCAGGAGCTTGCCCTTACCCGGTTCGTTCTCTTCGGCCATGTCAATCCGACTTTCCAAGCGCATGCGGAGCGCGGAACGCACGGAGGCGCAGGGCCTCCGCGACGAGACGTGTCGCGAGCGCACCGTGGCGCAGCGCGACATGCACGACGAACGATCGGCCGAACACGGCGCCGATCTCGGCCCCGGCGAGGACCTCGATCAACGGCCGGTCGCCCGCGGTCGCGACGGCCGTCCGCCGCGCCTCGGCGCTGGCGTCGACGGCGACCAGAAACGCCGCGATCGGACCGCGGCGGACCGCGGCCATCACCTTCTCGTAGCCGGCGACGGCCTCGCCGGCCTTGCGGGCGAGACCGAGGAGATCGAGGACGCGGGCCTCGAGCAGCGCCTCGACGCGCGGCGCGAGATCGGGTTCGACCGTGACCGCCGCCCGTGCGGCGCGGGCGAAGGCGCGGCTCGCGACGGCGCGGTCGAGACTATCGCGCTCGGCCCGAACCCACAATCCGCGCCCCGGCAGGCGCCGCGCCAGGTCCGGCACGATGCGGCCGTCCGGCCCGATCACGAACCGCACCATCATCGCCGGCGGATGCGACTCGCGCGTGACGATGCAGCGGCGGAGCGACGGTCGGGCGTCGCGCCGGGCGGCGCGCGCCGGCGTCTCGGCCGGCCCGGGCGCCCCGCGTCCGGACTCTTGGCGCCCGGTTGGGGCGCGTCCGGTCGGGTCGCTGGTCATGCTCGTCACCTCGGCGCTCTCCAACGGCCGCTACTCCGCGCCCGCGGCTCCGGCCGCCTCGTCCTCGCCGGCGAACCAGTGTGCGCGCGCGGCGAGAATGATCGCGTTCGCCTCGTCGGCGCCGAGACCCTGGTCGCGGAGCAGCCCGTCCTCGGCGTTGATCAGCTCGTCCGACGACAGATCGGCGAGATCATCGAGCGTCTTGACGCCGTTCTCGCCGAGCGCGACCAGCATGCGCGCGGTGAGGCCGAAGATCGCGGCGACGTCGTCGGCGACGCCGAGCTCCTTGCGCCGGGCGGTGTTGCGCGCCTCCTCCTCGGCCAGCCAGGCATTGGCGCGGTCGCGGAGCTCGCTCGCCAGGCCCTCGTCGAAACCCTCGATCGACAGGAGATCCTCGAGCGGCACGAACGCGACGTCCTCGACGGTCGCGAAGCCCTCAGTGACCAGGAGATGGGCGAGGACGTCGTCGACGTCGAGGGCCTCGATGAATTTCTGCGTCCGGACGCGGAACTCCTCCTGGCGGCGCTCGGATTCCTGCTCCTCGGTCATGATCGCGATGTCCCAGCCGGTGAGCTGGGAGGCGAGGCGGACGTTCTGGCCGCGCCGGCCGATCGCGAGGCTGAGCTGGTCGTCGGGAACGACGACCTCGATGCGCCGCTGCTCCTCGTCCATCACGACCTTGGCGACCTCGGCCGGCGCCAGCGCGTTGACGATGAACGTGGCCGGGTCCTGCGCCCACTGGATGATGTCGATCTTCTCGCCCTGCAACTCGCCGACGACGGCCTGGACGCGGCTGCCGCGCATGCCGACGCAGGCGCCGACCGGGTCGATCGAGGAATCGCGCGAGATGACGGCGATCTTGGCGCGGCTGCCGGGATCGCGCGCCACCGACTTGATCTCGATGATGCCGTCATAGATCTCGGGCACCTCCTGGCCGAACAGCTTGGCCATGAACTGCGGATGGGTGCGCGACAGGAAGATCTGCGGCCCGCGCAGCTCCTGGCGCACCTCGTAGATATAGGTGCGCACGCGGTCGCCGGCGCGGAAGGTCTCGCGCGGGATCATCTCGTCGCGCTTGAGCACCGCCTCGGCGCGGCCGAGATCGACGGTGAGGTTGCCGAACTCGGCGCGCTTGACGATGCCGTTGACGATCTCGCCGATGCGGTCCTTGTACTCGTTGTATTGGCGGAGCCGCTCGGCCTCGCGCACCTTCTGGACGATGACCTGCTTCGCGGTCTGCGCGGCGATGCGGCCGAAATCCATCGGCGGCAGCGCCTCGACGATGAAGTCGCCGAGCTTGGCGTCGGGCTTCTTGCGCTGGGCTTCCTTCACCGTCATCTGGGTGATGTCGTTCTCGACCGGATCGACCACCTCGCGCCAGCGCGCGAGCTTGATCTCGCCCGACTTGCGGTCGATCACGGCGCGGATGTCGTACTCATGGCCGTAGCGCGAGCGCGCCGCCTTCTGGATCGCCTGCTCCATGGCGATCAGCACCTCGTCGCGGTCGATCGACTTCTCGCGCGCCACCGTGTCGGCGACCTGGAGCAGCTCGATCCGGTCGTAGCCGGCGGTCGTCAACGTTTCCGCCATGACGCGTCACCTGTTCCGTTTGTTGAGTTCCGCGGCGATCAGCGCGTCGGTCAGGACGAGCTTCGCCCGTATGATCGCATCGAACGGCACCGCCGCCTCGCCCCAGTCGCCGCCGATAAGGACGCGGTCGCCGTCGAGGCCGGCGAGCCGGCCGCGAAAGCGCTTGCGACCGTCGACCGGGGCCGCGGTCTCGATCCGCGCCTCCTGGCCGGCGAAGCGCGCGAAGTCGTCCTTGCGCACCAGCGGCCGGTCGAGCCCGGGCGAGGACACCTCGAGCGTGTAGGAGCCCGATATCGGGTCCTCGACATCGAGGACCGCCGACAGCGCCCGGCTGATCGCGGCGCAGTCCTCGACCGACATCTCGCGCCGGTCCTTGCGCTCGGCCATCACCTGGAGCGTCGCACCGCGGTTGCCGATCATCGTCGCGCGCACGAGCTCGTAGCCCATCGCCTCGAGCGCGAGCGCGATCAGGCGGTCGAGCCTGGCCGTGGTTCGGGCCGTCTCAGCGATGGGCGTGTCTCCGTCGCGGGCAGTACCCGTCCGGCGCAGCCCGAGAGCGCAATAAAAAAAGCGGGCCGGCGCGCCCACTTCCCATTGGAGGCTCTCGAAACAGCCACGCCGGAACGTGATGCTCGAGCATATAGGGACGGCCGTTCAGGCGGCAAGGATTTTGTCGCCATCCGGGCCCGCGCGGGGACGCCGGGTGAAGCGGAGAAAGGCGCTGCGGCGGCCGGCCCGCGCCGCCTTCTCGCCATAGCGGGTCGGCGGCCAGTCGGGCGGGCGGGTGCGCCAGTCGGATGGCCGCCGCGCCAGCCAGTCGAACTCGGGCGCGGCGCGTACATGCTCGAGGATCCAGCCGAGATAGCCCGGATGGTCGGTCGCGACGCGGAGCTCGGCCGCGTCCGCGAGCACGCGCGCGAACAGAGCCGTGGTCGCCGGGCCGAGGATGCGGCGCTTGTGGTGGCGCGCCTTCCGCCACGGATCGGGATAGAGGACGAAGATCCGCCCCACGGAGGCCTCCGGCAGCCGGGCGAGGAGGAGGCGCGCGTCGTCGACGACGATCCGCACATTGTCGAGCCCGGCGGCCTCGATCGACGCGAGCGCGCGGGCGACGCCGTTGATGAAGGGCTCGCAACCGATGAAGCCGATATCGGGGTGGGCGGCCGCCTGGTGCACGAGATGCTCGCCGGCGCCGAAGCCGATCTCGACCCAGAGCGCGCCGATCGGCCGTTCGAACAGGCGCGCGGGCACGATCGCCGCGCCGGCATCGGCGCCGGCATCGGCGTCAACGTGGGCATCGACGTCGAGCCGCAGTCGGGGCAGGAGCCCGTCGACGAGGGCCTGGCGGCCGGCGCGAAGCGGCCGGCCCTTGCGCCGGCCGTAGAGCGTGCGCGGCGGATCGTGGCGGCCGTCGCGGTCGGCACCGAGGCTCAGCGGACCGCCGCCTTCAGCGCGTCGACGAGATCGGTCCGCTCCCACGAGAAGCCGCCATCGGCCTCGGGCGCGCGGCCGAAATGGCCGTAGGCCGCGGTGCGCGCATAGATCGGCCGGTTGAGGGCGAGCTTCTCGCGGATGCCGCGGGGCGACAGGTCCATGACCTGCTGCAGCGCGGCCGAGAGCCGGTCCTCGTCGATGCGGCCGGTGCCGTGGGTGTCGACATAGATCGAGAGCGGCTTGGCGACGCCGATCGCGTAGGAGAGCTGGATCACGCAGCGGTCGGCGAGGCCGGCGGCGACCACGTTCTTGGCGAGATAGCGTGCGGCGTAGGCGGCGGAGCGGTCGACCTTCGAGGGGTCTTTGCCCGAGAACGCGCCGCCACCGTGCGGCGAGGAGCCGCCATAGGTGTCGACGATGATCTTGCGCCCGGTGAGGCCGGTGTCGCCGTCGGGGCCGCCGATCACGAAGCGGCCGGTCGGGTTCACGTAGAACTCGGATTCGGGGCACATCCAGCCTTTGGGCAGCACGTTGATGACATGCGGGCGGACGATCGCGCGCACCCGCTCCTGGTCGATCGAGGCGTGGTGCTGGGTCGAGACGACGATCGAGGTGGCGCGCACCGGGCGATCGTTCTCGTAGAGGAGGGTGACCTGGCTCTTGGCGTCGGGGCCGAGCAGCGGCTCGGCGCCGGAATGACGCGCCTCGGCGAGCGACTTCAGGATGTTGTGGGCATAGTGGATCGGCGCCGGCATGAGCGCGTCGGTCTCGCGGCAGGCATAGCCGAACATGATGCCCTGGTCGCCGGCGCCCTCGTCCTTGTTGCCGGCGGCATCGACGCCCTGGGCGATGTCGGAGGACTGCGCGTGGAGGTGGATATCGACGGCCGCCTTCTGCCAGTGGAAGCCGTCCTGCTCGTAGCCGATCTCCTTGACGCAGCGCCGCGCGACCGCCTCGAGATCGGCGAAGGTGATCGCCGACGGCCCCCTCACCTCGCCCGCGATCACGATGCGGTTGGTCGTCACCAGGGTCTCGCAGGCGACGCGCGAATAGGGGTCTGCGGTCAGATAGGTGTCGAGGATCGCGTCCGATATGCGGTCACACAGCTTGTCGGGGTGGCCTTCCGACACGGACTCGCTGGTGAAGAGGTAATGGCCCTTGGGCACGCGCGATTCTCCCGATGGAAGAGGGAACAGGATCCACGGCAGGCCGCATCGAGGCGCGGGGCCGGCCTCGCCCGTCTGTCGCCGAGAGCCAAGCCGGGTCGGCGCGGGCGCGCCGGTCACGCGGGTTGTCGTGGGCGGAAGCGCGGCTCTTGTGACAAGCTTTGCCGCGCCCGTCAAGGACGCGCGCGCCGGGCGGGGTATTCGAAAACCGGGCGGCAAGCGGACGGCGGCGGGGCGTTAACGGCGCGTCAACGGAGGGCCAAGCCGGGCTCGGCCGGCGGCGCGGCGCTCAGGTCTCGGATTCGCTGTCGGCGAGCGACTTGGTGAGATCGAACACGCGCCGGCGCACCTTGGGATTGGTGATGCGGTAATAGGCGCGCACGAGCTCGAGCGTCTCGCGCTTGGTCAGGGGATCGAGCTCGAAGCCGGCCTGCGATTCGGCGAGCCCGGCGGCGCCCGGGAGGCCCGCATGCGCGGCCGCGGCGGCTTGCATCTCGTCGTAGAAATAGGTGACCGGCACGTCGAGGACGCGGGCGATCTGGTGCAGGCGGCTCGCGCCGATGCGGTTGGCGCCGCGCTCGTATTTCTGCACCTGCTGGAAGGTGAGGCCGAGCGCCTCGCCGAGCTTCTCCTGGCTCATGCCGAGGAGGGTGCGCCGGAGCCGCACCCGGCTCCCGACATGGACGTCGACCGGATCGGGGCGTCCCCGGGTTCGGCGCGGCTTGGTCGCTCCGTCGGTCGGCATCTTCGGTAGCGTGGCAACCACGGTCATACCCTCAATAGCTGAAATCGCCGCCGCCGCTGCTGTCGCCATGACTGGCGCCAAGACGGGCGCGAAGACGGGCGTGCGAGTATCAAATACGATCGTATGAGGTCAAGCCAGCCTCACGGGCCGGCGCTGCATCAAATGACGGGCATAAAGCGCAGATAAACAACCGGGGCGGGTCGCCCGGCCGCGCGTCCCTCCAATCGAGCGAGGGCGGCCCGGATTGTTGCCGGATTATCGTTGCCGAACTTGGGCTTCTAGAATGAGCGAGGCGCTTTCGATCGAGGCATCGCCGCATATGGGCCCGCCGAGCTATGCGTTTCTGGAATTCCGCTATGTAAGAATTGCAGAGTGGAAGTGTTTCACGGGTGCGCGCGAAGCCGCGCCCGACGGCGGAGCGCGAGGCCCAGCACCAGCGCGACGAGAGCGCCGAGCGGCCAGTCGCCGATCCGGGCATAGACGGTCGGTGCCGCGAGCGCCAGCGGCAGGGCCGCATCGAGATGGCCGCGGCGGGCGAGGCCGAGACGGGCGACGACGCGGCCATGGGCGTCGATCACCCCGGAGATGCCGTTATTGGCGGCACGCACCACCGGCAGGCCCTCCTCGACGGCGCGGAACTGGGCGGTGACGAAATGCTGGTAGGGGCCGCTCGAGCGGCCGTACCAGGCGTCGTTGGTGAGGTTGAGGAGCCAGCCCGGCCGCGCGTCGCGCCGCGCCACGGCACCGGGGAAGATCACCTCGTAGCAGATCAACGGGCTCGCCGGCGGCAGACCGGGGAGCGCGAGCGTCACCGTGCCGGGTCCCGGCGTGAAGTCGATCGCGCCCGGCGTGACCTTGGCGACATCGAGGACGGCGCGGAACGGCACATACTCGCCGAACGGCACGAGATGCGCCTTGTCATAGGTGGCGCGGACGGCGCCGGCGCCATCGATCGCATGCAGGCTGTTCCAGATCCGCGTCCCCGCGCCCGCGTCGCGCTCGATCCGGACCGAGCCGGTGATCACCAGCCCGCCGGGCGGCACGGCACCGGCGATGGCATGACGACGGGCCGCGTCGGCGGCGAGGAAATAGGGGGTCGCGGTCTCCGGCCAGACGATGTGGGTCGGCGCGGGCCCGGCTGTAAGCCCGGCTGCGGGTGCAGTCGAGAGCGCGAGAAGCCGGGCGAAATGGGCGGCCGCGAGATCCTCGCGCCACTTGATCGCCTGCGGGATGTCGGGCTGGACGAGGCGGAGCGTGACGCCCGGCACCGTGCCGCTGGGCGCGGCGGCGAGGCGGAGCGCGCCGGCCGACCACAGGAGCGCGAGGAGGAGGAGGGCGGCGCCGGCCCAGCGCCAGGCGGTCCGCCCGCGGCCGGCAGCCGGGCTCGCCGCGACCGCGACCGTGAGGAGCCCGAGCCCGTAGACGCCGGCGACCGAGGCGGCCTGCATCATCGCCGGCAGCACGGCCCAGACGCTGCCGATCGGGTTCCACGGGAAGCCGGTGAGAAGGACGCCGCGGAGCCATTCGGCCGCCGCCCACGCGACGGCGAGCGCCGCGACCCGGCCGGCGCCCGCGGGTGCGGCGAGATAGGCGACCACGGCCGCGAGCCCGGCATAGAGCGCGAGAACGGCGGCGAGCCCGCCGACCGCGAACGGGATCATCCAGCCGAACCGCGCGACGTCGACGAGGAGCGCGATCCCGATCCAGTAGAGACCGGCGACGAAGAAGCCGACACCGAAGAACCAGCCGGCGGCGAACGCCGCACGCGGGCGCGCGCTCGCATCGATCAGCCAGACGAGGCCGGTGAAGGCGACCGCGAGGAGGGGGATCGCGCCGACCGGCGGCAGCGCCAGCGCGGCGAGCGCGCCGAGGAGGGCCGCGAAGCCGTGCCGGTTCCCGCCCGCGAGCGCGGCGACGAAACCGCGGAGCCGATCCCAGAACCCGGCCGGCAAGG
>VGEU01000142.1 GCA_016869145.1 Alphaproteobacteria bacterium
ATCGCCGCGAGTCCACTCGCCAAGCGCATGGCCGCGCAGGCCGGGCTCGACCTCGCCGCCATTACGGGCTCCGGCCCGGCCGGCCGCGTCGTCAAGACCGACATCGAGGCCGCGATCGCGCCGGGCCGCGTCGCCGCACCTGTTGCCGCGCCGACCGCGAAACCCGCCTTGTCGGCGAAGACACCGGCTGCGCCCACGACGCCGCCCGCGGTCGCGCGGACACCGGGCGAACGCCCGGCGCCGACGCGCGAGACGCTTTCGACCATGCGCAAGGTCATCGCCGAGCGCATGAGCCATTCCAAGACGACGGTGCCGCATTTCTATTTGACCGTCGACTGCGAGATCGACGAGCTCTTGCGGGTGCGCGCCGCGCTCAACAAGCGCAATCCGGACAGCAAGATCTCGGTCAACGACTTCGTGATCCGCGCCGCGGCGCTCGCGCTCCGCGAGGTGCCGGAGACCAACGTCTCGTGGGACGACGGCACCATGCTCCGCCACCACACAGTCGACGTCTCGGTCGCGGTCGCGATCGAGGGCGGCCTCATCACGCCGATCGTATTCGATGCCGACCGGAAGGGCCTCGCCCAGATCGCCACCGAGATGAAGGATCTCGGCGCCCGCGCCCGCGCGATGAAGCTGATGCCGCACGAATACCAGGGCGGCACGTTCACGATCTCCAATCTCGGCATGTTCGGGATCAAGGAGTTCGACGCGGTGATCAACGAGCCGCAGGCCTGCATTCTCGCCGTCGGCGCGGGCGAGCAGCGGCCGGTGGTCCGCGACGGCAAGATCGAGATCGCCACCGTGATGTCGCTCACGCTCTCGGTCGATCACCGCGTCGTCGACGGCGCGACCGGGGCGAAGCTTCTCACCGCGATCAAGCGGCTGATCGACTATCCGCCCGCGATGCTCCTCTAGGAACCCGCCATGGCCGAGAATTTCGACGTCGTCATCATCGGCGGCGGGCCGGGTGGCTACGTCGCCGCGGTCCGCGCGGCACAGCTCGGCCTTGCGGCCGCGCTCGTCGAGCGCGAGCATCTCGGCGGTATCTGCCTCAACTGGGGCTGCATCCCGACCAAGGCGCTCCTCAAGAGTGCCGAGATGCACCATCTTCTCCACCGTCTCGACGAGTACGGCTTCGCCGCCGACAATATCCGCTTCGACCTCACCAAGATCATCGCGCGCTCGCGTGCGGTCGCGACGCAGCTCAAGAACGGCGTCGGGTTCCTGATGCGGAAGAACAAGGTCAAGGTGTTCGACGGCGAGGGCCATGTCGATGCGCCGGGTCGGGTGACCGTCACCAAGAATGGCGTGCGCGTCGCCGACCTCGCCGCCAAGCACATTGTGCTCGCGACCGGCGCCCGGGCGCGGACGCTGCCGGGTCTCGTCCCCGACGGCAAGCTGGTGTGGAGCTACAAGGAAGCGATGGTCCCGGACACGATGCCGGCCTCGCTCCTGGTCATCGGCTCGGGCGCGATCGGGATCGAGTTCGCGAGCTTCTACCGCGACCTCGGCGCCAAGGTGACCGTGGTCGAGGTGCTCGACCGGATCCTCCCCGTCGAGGACGAGGAGATCTCGGCGCTCGCCCGCAAGGCCTTCGAAGCCGACGGCATGACCATTCATACCGGCGCCACCGTGAAATCGCTCGAACGCGGCGCCAACAAGTTGACCGCGACGGTC
Source organism: Alphaproteobacteria bacterium (assembly GCA_016869145.1). GTDB lineage: Bacteria > Pseudomonadota > Alphaproteobacteria > MPNO01 > VGEU01 > VGEU01. Next base: position 1,681 of record VGEU01000142.1, read on the forward strand.
GAGATCGGCGGCAAGCTCGAAAAGATCGTCGCCGAGCGCGCGATCCTCGCCGTCGGCATCGTCGGCAATGTCGAGAATATCGGTCTCGAGGCGGTCGGCGTGAAGGTGGAGAAGTGGCACGTCGTCGTCGACAAGTGGCTGCGGACCGATGCGCCCGGCATCTATGCGATCGGCGATCTCGTCGGCCCGCCCTGGCTCGCCCACAAGGCGATGCACGAGGCGGTGGTCTGTATCGATCGCATCGCGGGGCACGAGGCCCATCCGCTCAACGCGAGCCGGGTGCCGGGCTGTACCTACAGCCGGCCGCAGGTCGCGAGTCTCGGCCTAACCGAGAAGGCCGCCCGCGACAAGGGCCTCGAGATACGCATCGGCCGCTTCCCGTTCCGCGGCAACGGCAAGGCGATCGCGCTCGGCGAGAAGGACGGGCTGGTCAAGACCGTGTTCGACGCGAAGACGGGCGAGCTGATCGGCGCGCACATGATCGGCGCCGAGGTGACCGAGCTGATCCAGGGCTTCACCATCGCGCGCACGCTCGAGGCCACCGAGCTTGAGCTGATGGGGACCGTGTTCCCGCACCCGACGCTCTCCGAGATGATGCACGAGGCGGTCCTTGACGCCTATGGGCGCGTTCTCCACATCTAGTCGTCAGGATGGCACCGCGATGACCGAGAACGCCCCCGCCCCACGCCTCCGCCACCCCGAGAAGGCGCACAAGCCCGACAACCCCGTCGCGCGAAAGCCGGCGTGGATCCGCGTCAAGGCACCGACCTCGCCGGTCTATCAGGAGACGCGCGCGCTGATGCGCGGTCTCGCGCTCAATACTGTGTGCGAGGAGGCGGCCTGCCCCAATATCGGGGAGTGCTGGGCGAAGCGCCATGCGACGATGATGATCCTCGGCACGGTGTGCACGCGCGCCTGCACGTTCTGCAATGTCGCGACCGGACTGCCCGATCTGCTTGATCCGCACGAACCCGCGCGCGTCGGCGAGGCGGTGGCGCGGCTCGGGCTCCGCCACGTCGTCATCACCTCGGTCGACCGCGACGACCTCGATGACGGCGGCGCCGGCCACTTCGCCCGCGTCATCACCGCGATCCGCACCGCCGCGCCCGGCACCACGATCGAGGTCCTGACGCCCGATTTCCTCCGGAAGGACGGCGCCGTCGAGGTGGTCGTCGCGGCGCGCCCCGACGTCTACAACCACAACCTCGAGACCGTGCCGCGGCTCTACCCGGAGGTTCGCCCGGGCGCGCGCTACTTCCACTCGCTCCGCCTCCTCGATCAGGTGAAGCGGCTCGATCCGTCGCTGTTCACGAAATCGGGGCTTATGGTCGGGCTCGGTGAGACGCGGCCCGAGGTTCTCCAGGTCATGGACGATCTGCGGTCGGCCGATGTCGATTTCCTCACGGTCGGCCAGTATCTCCAGCCAACGCCGAAGCACCACGTCATCGACCGGTTCTGGACGCCCGACGAGTTTGCCGCGCTTAAGTCGATGGCGCAGGGCAAGGGCTTTCTCCTCGTCTCGGCCTCGCCCCTGACGCGCTCGTCCTACCATGCCGACCGCGACTTCGCCGCGCTCCGCGAGGCGCGCGATGCCCGTATCGCCGGGCGCTGAACCCGATGCCGTCGCACGCCGAGACCCGGGTTCTGCCCTATGCGCCGGAGGCGATGTACGACCTCGTCGCCGACATCGACCGCTATCCGGAGTTCCTGCCCTGGTGCACCGGCGTCCGCATCTTCCGTCGCGACGGCAATGTCGTGTTCGCCGACCTCATGGTCGGTTTCAAGATGGTGCGCGAGACCTTCACCTCGAAGGTCACGCTCTCGCGTTCCGAGCGGATCGACGTCGAGTATCTGCGCGGACCGTTCCGCCACCTCAAGAACCACTGGGTGTTCCGCCCGCACCCGTCCGGCTGCGAGATCGACTTCTACATCGATTTCGACTTCCGCTCGCGCGTGCTCCAGGCGCTGATCGGCGCGCTCTTCCACGAGGCGGTGCGCCGCATGGTGACCGCGTTCGAGGCGCGCGCGCGCGACCTCTACGGCCCGCCGCCGGGCCGGCTGCCGCTCGCGGCCTGCACACCACAAGGTTGACGCCCCGCGCCGAGGCGCCGACACTCCGGCCACGTCAATGACGGGGAGGACCGGCGGATGGTCGCGGCACGGGAACTGATCGGCACCTGGAAGATCGTCGACTACGTCGTCATCGGCGCCGACGGGACGCTGACGCGGCTCCACGAGCCGGGCTCGATCGGCACGCTCATCTACACCGCCGACGGCCACATGTCGGCCAGCATGACCGCGCGCATCCTCTACAAGGGCGAGGCCGACCGCACCGTTTTCCTCGGCTATTGCGGCCCCTATGAGTGCCGCGACACCTATGTCCTCCACCACGTCCAGGTCGCCTCCGACCCCGCGCTCGTCGGCACCGCGCAGCGGCGCAATGTCCGCTTCGACGGTGACAAGCTCATCCTCTCCGCCGCGCCGTCGATCGCCGGTGGACCGGGGAGCCGGTCCGAGCTCCACTGGCGTCGCGTCTGAGTGGCGGGAGCAAGCGATGATCGAGACCAAGGATCTCGTCGGCGCCTGGACGATCGAGGCTTTCAAGCTGACCGACGGCAAGGGCGTGACGATCGAGCCGTGGGAGCCCGGCGCGACCGGCTATCTCGTCTATGGGGCGGAGGGTCACATGGCGGCCCTCATCACCGCGCGCGAGAAGATCGCGGGCGCAGCGTCGCGGACTACGACGCTCGGCTATTCCGGTCCCTTCGAGTGCAAGGGGACCCATGTCCTCCACCATGTCACGGTCGCCTCGCAGCCCGGGATCGTCGGCACGACGCAGCGGCGCGAGGCGCGGCTCGAGGACGGCCGGCTCATCCTGATCTCGGCGCCGAGCCTCGTCGGCGGTCCGGGCAGCAAGGCCGAGCTCTTCTGGCGCCGCGCTCAGAAATAGACCCGTCCCTCGACCGCTTCTGTCGCATCGCGTGCCCGCTCGAGGTCGGGACCGGCGCGCGCCCGGAACGTCGCGAGCGCGGCGATGACGGCATCGAGCGCGTCGCCGCCCGGGTTCTCGACCGCGATCCGCGCGAATGACGGCGCGAGCGGGGCGAGACCGAGCGCGCCGAGCCCAGCGAGGATGCGCCGGCGCGCATCGCGCCGCCCGGCGCCCTTGTAGGGAGTGTAGAGCCCCGCCGCCTTGAGCGTCGAGGCGGGGGAGGCCTCAACCACCGCCGGCTTACCGGAGACCACCGCCTCCATCGGCACGACGCGGATCGCATCCGCGGTGCGCAACGGCGCCAGCACGGCGGCGATCCCGTACCAGGTCTGGCGGTAGAGGCGGATGTTGTAGGCCGAGAAGGGAACGCGCGCCGCGATGTCGGTCCGCCGCTTGAGCTCGCGCTCGTCGGCGGCTCGTCGCATCGCGGCACGAAACGTTTCCGCATCGCCATAGCGTGTCGCGAAGGCCGCGGCGAACTCGGTCCATGACCGCTCGGGCACGAGCGCGCGCGGCAACCCGAACGGGAAATCGAGACCGGCGATCGCCTCGCCCGCGCCGGCGAGCGCGGCCCGGAGCGCGCGGTGCGCCGCGGCGGCATCCCGGCCGCCGTCGGGGAGAGCGGCGGCGGAGACGAGCGCGGTGACGACGAGGCGGTCGCCGTCGGCCTCGCCCGTCGCGATCCAGATCGCGTGGCCCGCGTCGCGCGCGGCGGAGAAGTCGACGCTGAGAAACCGCGTCCGCGCGCTCAACCGGCGAGACGCTCGATGAGCGCGAGCGCGGCGAGGACCGAGGCCCGCCGCACGGAAGCCCGGTCGCCGGGGAACACGTGCCGCTCGTGGACGACGGTGCCGTCGCGACGCGCCGCCGCGATGTGGACCAGCCCGACCGGCTTCAGCGCCGTCGCCCCGCCCGGGCCCGCGATTCCGGTGATCGCGACCGCGATGTCGGCACGCGCATGCGCGAGCCCACCCGCGGCCATCGCGCGCGCGACCTCCTCGCTGACCGCGCCGACGCGCTCGAGAAAGGAAGCGGGCACGCCGACGAGCTCGGTCTTGGCGTCGTTCGTATAGGTGACGAAACCGCGCTCGACCACATCCGAGGATCCGGCGATCGCGGTCAGCGCCGCGGCGAGGAGCCCGCCGGTGCAGGATTCGACCGTCACCACCATCCGCTTGGCCGCGCGACAGCGCGCGAGAACCGCGCGCGCGCGTTCCTCCATCGTCGGGTCGATCACGACCGTACCTCCTTCGCTCAAGGGGCCCGCGTGACGATCACGAGCGCAGCGATCACGAGCGCGGTCGCGCCGCCGGCGAGAATGTCATCGACCATCACGCCGAGTGCGCCAGGGACGCGCCGGTCGGCCCACGAGATCGGCCACGGCTTGACGATATCGAAGAACCGGAAGAGCGCGAAGGCAGCGAGGATGAAGACCGGCTCGGGCGGTGCCGCGGCGAGCGCGAGGATCTGACCCGTCTCGTCCGTCGTCACGCCGTTCGATTGCGTCGTCAGGTCCGGCGGTACCGCGGCGAGCGCGAGGATCTGACCGGCGACCTCGTCGACGACGACAATCCCGGGGTCCTTGGTGTGCGATCGCGCGAGAAACGCCCGGCACGCCCAGAGGCCGGCGAAGAATACCGCCACGGCGAGGCCGATCACCGCCGGCGCGCCACCGTAGAAGGCGGCGAGCCAGCCGAGCGGCAGCGCCGCGAGCGAGCCCCAGGTCCCCGGCGCGCCGGGCAGGAGACCGGCGCCGAACCAGGTCGAGACGAGGGCCGCGGGGTCGCGGAGGCCGAGACCCGGCGGCAGACGGCTCACGGCAGAAGAACGGTCGCGACGGCCTGGGCGGCGATCCCTTCGCCGCGCCCGGTGAAGCCGAGCCTCTCGGTCGTCGTCGCCTTGATGCTGACGCGACCCGGGTCGATCGCGAGAATCTCCGCGATCCGCGCCGTCATCGCCGCCCGGTGCGGGCCGATGCGCGGGGCCTCGCAGATCAGCGTCACATCGACATGGCTGATCCGGCCGCGCCGCGCGACGACGAGCGCCGCGGCGTGGCGGAGGAAGAGATGCGACGGCGCACCGCGCCACTTCGGGTCCGACGGCGGGAAATGAACGCCGATATCGCCGTCCGCGATCGCGCCGAGGATCGCATCGGTCAGCGCATGAAGACCCGCGTCGGCATCCGAGTGGCCCTCAAGTCCGGCCGAATGCGGGACCATGACCCCGCACAGGGTCACGTGTTCGCCCGGTCCGAAGCGGTGGACGTCGAAGCCGGTCCCGGTCCTGATATCGGCGGCCGGCCCGGACACGAGCCGTTCGGCCCGGCGGAGGTCGTCTTCGGTCGTCACCTTGAAATTCTCCTCCGATCCGAGCACGAGACCGACCGCGAGCCCGGCGGCCTCGGCGACGGCCGCATCGTCGGTGAGCGCCTGGCCGACGAGCGCGCGGTGCGCCTCGAGGATGTCGGCAAAGCGGAAGCCCTGCGGCGTCTGTGCCCGCCACAGCCCGTGGCGATCGACGGTCGCGCCGACCGGACTTCCCGGTCCGTCCGCGCGTTTGAGCGTATCGGCGACGGCGACCGCGGGGATCACGGCGGGGTATCGCGCGAGACCGTCGATCACGCGCTCGATCAGGCCCGCATCGACGAAAGGGCGGGCGGCGTCGTGGATCAGCACATGGTCGGGCCCGGCCGGGGCGACCGCCTCGAGGCCGAGGCGACCCGAATCCTGACGGGTCGGCCCGCCGGCGACCGGTGGGCGGATGTCGAGTCCCGAAGTGGCACGGTCGTAGTGCGGTCGATCCTCCGGCCGGATCACCACCTGCACACCGTCGATCGCCGGATGGCGGCGGAACGCCTCGACCGTGCGGCGGAGGATCGTCTCCCCCCCGATCGCGAGATATTGTTTGGGCAGGGCGGCGCCCAGCCGTACGCCGCTGCCACCGGCCAGGATGACGGCGATCGTGCCGGTCACGATTCCCCCAGATGCAACCGGCCGCAAACTACGAGGCGAGGCCACGATTGCCAAGGTCCGTGCGGCCGGGGTGCCAAGTTCATATTGCGTTGCAGCAAAAATCGCGTCAGAATTGCCCGTCTTTTGGGCAACGCCTCGTTGTGCCTAAATTCTGAGCGGATTTCCGATGGCCGACCGGCTCGACCTTGTCCGCGACCGCACCCCGCCCGCGGCGCGGCCGCGCGCCCGACGCGCGGGCGGCGTTGCACCCGACAG
>VGEU01000143.1 GCA_016869145.1 Alphaproteobacteria bacterium
CGGTTCGGCCGCACCCGCGGCCGCGAGGCCGGCGGCCGCGCCGACCCGCGCCGGGCCTGGTCCGGCCGGGAGTGAGTGGGAACGCGTGCGAACGATGGTGGGCGGTGACGGGCTCGAACCGCCGACATCCTGCGTGTAAAGCAGGCGCTCTACCGACTGAGCTAACCGCCCCCAATCGGGCGCCGGATCATGCGCCGGCGGCGCGCGGCGCGCCACGCCAAATAAGCCGGCCTCATCGACCGGAAACGAAACGGGCCGCGGCATGACACCGCGGCCCATCCAACCCTGTCGGGGTCGGCACGCTCAGTGCGTGACGACGCCCGAGACTTCCTCGCCCGATTTCGGCGCGACCGGCGGCTCGTCGTCCGACCACTCGATCGCGACGGGCTTGCGGGTGAGCGCCTCGGCAAGCACCTCATCCGCGGTCGCGACCGGGATGATCTTGAGCCCGCGCTTCACGTTGTCGGGGATCTCGGCGAGATCCTTCTCGTTGTCCTTCGGGATCAGGACCGTCTTGAGCCCGCCCCGGAGCGCCGCGAGGAGCTTCTCCTTGAGACCGCCGATCGGGAGCACGCGGCCGCGAAGCGTAATCTCGCCGGTCATCGCGATGTCCTTTCGGACCGGGATGCCGGTGAGGACCGACACGATCGAGGTGCACATCGCGACGCCCGCGGATGGGCCGTCCTTGGGCGTCGCGCCCTCGGGCACGTGGACGTGGATGTCGCGCTTGTCGAACCGGGTCGGCGAGATGCCGAGCTCGACCAGCCGCGAGCGGACATAGCTCCGCGCGGCCTGCACCGATTCCTGCATCACGTCGCCGAGCTTGCCGGTGTGGATCACGTTGCCCTTGCCCGGCATCGTGACCGCCTCGATCGACAGGAGCTCGCCGCCGACCTCGGTCCAGGCAAGCCCGGTCGTCACCCCGACCAGATCCTCGACCTCGACCTCGCCGAACCGGAACCGCCGCACGCCCGCGTATTTCTCGAGATTGCGCCGGGTGACGCGGATCGAGCCGCGGCCCTTCTTGGTCAGGACGTCCTTGATCGCCTTGCGCGCGAGGTTCGCGATCTCGCGCTCGAGATTGCGCACGCCCGCTTCCCGCGTGTAGTAGCGGCAGAGGTCGCGGATCGCGTCCTCGGCGAGCGCCCACTCGTCGCGCTTGAGCCCGTGCGCCTTGAGCTGCTTCGGGATCAGATGCCGCTTGGCGATCTCGACCTTCTCGTCCTCGGTGTAGCCCGCGAGACGGATGATCTCCATCCGGTCCATCAACGGCTGCGGCATGCGGAGCGTGTTCGCCGTGGTGACGAACATCACGTCCGAGAGGTCATAGTCGACCTCGAGATAGTGGTCGCTGAACGTGTTGTTCTGCTCGGGATCGAGCACCTCGAGGAGCGCCGACGACGGATCGCCGCGCCAATCGGCGCCGAGCTTGTCGATCTCGTCGAGGAGGAACAAGGGGTTCGAGGACTTCGCCTTCTTCATGCCCTGGACGACCTTGCCCGGCATCGAGCCGATATAGGTGCGCCGGTGGCCGCGGATCTCGGCCTCGTCACGGACGCCGCCGAGCGAGACGCGGACGAAGTTGCGCCCGGTGGCGCGCGCGATCGACTTGCCGAGCGAGGTCTTGCCGACGCCGGGTGGGCCGACGAGGCAGAGGATCGGGCCCTTGACCTTCTTCACGCGCTGCTGAACCGCGAGATACTCGACGATCCGCTCCTTGACCTTCTCGAGACCGTAATGGTCGTCGTTCAGCACCTTCATCGCGAATTTGAGGTCGCGCTTGATGCGGGTCGGCTTCTGCCACGGGATCGAGAGCAGCCAGTCGAGATAGTTGCGAACCACGGTCGCCTCGGCCGACATCGGGCTCATGGTCTTGAGCTTCTTGAGCTCCGCCATCGCCTTGTCGCGGGCCTCTTTCGAGAGCTTGGTCTTGTTGATCCGCTCTTCGATCTCGCCCGCCTCATCGCGGCCGTCCTCGGTCTCGCCGAGCTCCTTCTGGATCGCCTTGAGCTGCTCGTTGAGATAGTACTCGCGCTGCGTCTTCTCCATCTGCCGCTTGACGCGGTTGCGGATGCGCTTCTCGACCTGGAGGACGCCGATCTCCGATTCCATGTACGAGTACTCGCGCTCCAGGCGCTCGCCGACGCGGCGCGTCTCGAGGAGCTCCTGCTTCTCGGCGATCTTGAGCGACAAATGCGAGGCGATCGTGTCGGCGAGCTTGCTCGTGTCCTCGATCTGGTTGAGCGACACGAGCACCTCGGGCGGGATCTTCTTGTTGAGCTTGATGTACTGCTCGAACTGCGAGATCACCGAGCGTGCCAGCGCCTCGAGGTCCTTGGCATCCTCCGCCGGCTCCTCGATCACCTCGGCATAGGCCTGGAAGAAATCGCGGTTGTCGGTGAAGCGCGTGATCTCGGCGCGCTTCGAGCCCTCGACCAGCACCTTAACGGTGCCGTCGGGGAGCTTGAGGAGCTGGAGCACGGTGCCGACGGTGCCGACCTTGTGGATGTCGTCGGGCGTCGGGTCGTCCTGCGAGGCGTTCTTCTGCGCGACGAGGAGGATCTGCTTGTCGTCCTTCATGACGTCTTCGAGCGCGCGGACGGATTTCTCGCGGCCGACGAACAGCGGGACGATCATGTGCGGGAACACGACGATGTCCCGCAAGGGCAGAACCGGGAAGATTGCGGCGCCGGAGATGGCCAACTCGAACCCCTATCGCTTGTCTCACCCCCGACGGTCGGGGGAACTGAACACGGAGCGTGCCCCTAGGAAATGGAGGCGCGCCCTGATTGCTTCAAGTATAGGTCCGGAAACGGCGAATCCGGGCGACCGTCGCGACGGACGCCCGGCCTGTCAGGCCGTGGAGCCGCGCTCGCTGGCGCGGTCGGCGTAGATGAACAGCGGCGGGGCGCCGCTTTCCACGACCTCGTGGCTGATCGCCACCTCCATCACCCCTTCGAGATTGGGAAGCTCGAACATCGTATTCAGCAGGATGCTCTCGAGGATAGAGCGCAGCCCGCGCGCCCCGGTCTTGCGCTTGATCGCCTTGTGGGCGACCGACTTGAGCGCGTCCTCGGTGAAGGTGAGCTTAACGTCCTCCATCTCGAACAGGCGGCCGTACTGCTTGATCAGCGCGTTCTTCGGCTTGGTCAGGATGTCCATCAGCGCCGACTCGTCGAGATCGTCGAGGGTCGCGATGACCGGCAGCCGGCCGACGAACTCGGGGATCAGGCCGAAGCGCAACAGATCCTCCGGCTCGACCTCGCGCAGAAGCTCGCCCGTCCGCCGCTCCTCGGGATTGCGCACATCGGCGCCGAAGCCGATGCCGCGCCCCTGCTTGCGCTGGGCGATGATCTTCTCGAGACCGGCGAACGCGCCGCCGCAGATGAACAGGATGTTGGTCGTGTCGACCTGGAGGAACTCCTGCTGCGGATGCTTGCGGCCGCCCTGCGGCGGTACCGAGGCGATGGTGCCCTCCATGATCTTCAGGAGCGCCTGCTGCACGCCCTCGCCCGAGACGTCGCGGGTGATCGAGGGGTTGTCGGACTTGCGCGAGATCTTGTCGACCTCGTCGATATAGACGATGCCGCGCTGCGCCCGCTCGACATTGTAGTCGGCCGCCTGGAGGAGCTTCAGGATGATGTTCTCGACGTCCTCGCCGACATAGCCGGCTTCCGTCAGCGTCGTCGCGTCGGCCATCGTGAACGGCACATCGAGGATGCGCGCGAGGGTCTGGGCGAGGAGCGTCTTGCCGCAACCGGTCGGCCCGATCAGGACGATGTTCGACTTCGCGATCTCGACGTCGTTGTTCTTCGCCCCGTGCGCGAGACGCTTGTAATGGTTGTGGACCGCGACCGACAGCACGCGCTTGGCGTGGCCCTGGCCGATCACGTAGTCGTCGAGGACGGTGCAGATCTCGCGCGGGGTCGGCACGCCGTCGCGCGACTTCACCAGGGTGGTCTTGTTCTCCTCCCGGATGATGTCCATGCAGAGTTCGACGCATTCATCGCAAATGAATACAGTCGGGCCGGCAATAAGCTTCCGGACTTCGTGCTGACTTTTCCCGCAGAAAGAGCAGTACAGCACGTTCTTTGAATCGCCACTGCCGGACTTGTTCATGTATTCCCCGTCGGTACGCGGACATTCCGAACTTTCATGTTATCGAAGCGCCCTGAGATCGTCCATTGACAAAACGACGCTGGTCCGGCGCCAGAGACCGCCTTCGCGACACCGTCCTTGGTTCGCGACGGCCAACCACGCATGATTGGCGACCGGCCTTCAGATTCGGTTAATTCCGCGCCGTCGCGGCTTCGGCGACGTCGACCGTCACGGGCCGGTTCACGACGACCTCGTCGATGATGCCGAACTTCCGCGCATCATCCGGCGCGAGGAACTTGTCGCGCTCCATCGAGTCCTCGATCACGCTCAGCGGTTGCCCGGTGTGGCGGACATAGATCTCATTGAGCCGGCTCCGGAGCGTCAGGATCTCCTTGGCATGGATCTCGATGTCGGTCGCCTGACCCTGGAAGCCGCCCGAAGGCTGGTGAACCATGATCCGCGAGTTGGGCAGCGAGAAGCGTTTCCCCTTTGTTCCGGCGGCGAGCAGGAGCGAGCCCATCGAGGCCGCCTGGCCGATGCACACCGTCGACACGTCGGGGCCGATGTATTGCATCGTGTCGTAGATCGCGAGCCCGGCCGTGACGAGCCCGCCCGGCGAGTTGATGTAGAAGGCGATGTCCTTCGACGGGTTCTCCGATTCGAGGAACAGGAGCTGGGCGCAGATGAGGCTCGACACCGCGTCGTTCACCGGCCCGACCAGGAAGATGATCCGCTCCTTGAGGAGGCGCGAGTAGATATCGTAGGCCCGCTCCCCACGATTCGTCTGCTCGACCACCATCGGGATCAGCAGGTTCATGCGGGGCTCGTTGTGGTCGATCATTCGGCTGTGCCTTTCCGACGGTCCATCGCGGCGGGGCGTTCCCGGCGCGTCAGCGTTCCTCTTCGCGGTACTCCTCCGCGGCCTTGACGAGATCGGCGGCCGGGAGCTTGCGGTCGGTGACCTTGGCGAGCTCGAGGATGAAGTCGATCACCTTGTCCTCGAACAAGGGCGCCTGAAGTTCCTGCAGCGCCTGTGGGCTCTGCTGGTAGTACTCGAACACCCGCGCCTCCTGGCCCGGATAGTTCCGGGCCATCGTGCTGATCGCCCGGTTGATGTCCTCCTGGGAGACAGAGAGATTGTTCGTGCGCCCGACTTCTGCAAGGAGGAGGCCGAGCCGGACGCGCCTCTCGGCGATCGGGCGGTAGCGTGACTTGAGCTCGTCCTCCGACTTCCCCTTGTCGTCGTCGTCGAGGCCACCTTTGGCGACCGCTTCCTGGACGGTGGCCCAGATCGATTCGAACTCGCGATCGATCATGCCGGCCGGAACCTCGAAGGCGGCATCGCGGGCGAGCTGGTCGAGGAGGCGTCGCTTCAGGAGGTTGCGGGCGATCTGTCCGTATTCGCGCTCGATCTGCTCGCCGACGCTCTTCTTGAGACCGGCCAGGTTCTCGACCCCGAGCGTGGTCGCGAAGGCATCGTCGATGGTGATCGGCTGCGGCGCGCGCACGTCCTTGACGTCGACCGCGTAGACCGCCGACTTGTTGCGCATCTCCTCGTTCGGATGGGTCTCCGGGATCGTCACCGTGACGCCGACATGGCTTCCCGCCTTGGCGCCGAGAAGCTGCTCGTCGAACTCGGGCGCGAGCACCTTGGCGCCGAGCCGGATGCGGAAGTCCTTGGTCGGACCGCTGCTGATCGCCTGCCCGTCGATCGTGCCGGCGAAGTCGACCACGAGCTCGTCGCCGCTCTCGGCGCCGCGGCTGTCGCCGACGGATTCGTAGGCGCGGCGCCGGTCGGCGATGCGCTGGATCGAGGTGTCGATGTCGGTATCGGCGACCTCGGCGACCAGGCGCTCGAGGGCGATCGCGGCGAAGTCGGGCGGCTTGACCTCGGGCAGGACCTCGATCTGGAGCTTGTACTCGAGATCGCGGCCCTCCTCGAAGCTCACGATCTCGATCTTGGGCTCGAGCGCGGGCCGAATCCCCTTCTCCGACACCGTGCGCTGCACGCTGTCGGTGATGGTCTGGTCGAGAACCTCGCCGCGGACCGAGGCGCCGTAGCGCTTCTTCAGGAGCGGCAGCGGGATCTTGCCGGGGCGGAAGCCCGGGATGTTGACCGAGCCGGCCACCTCGCGCAGGCGGCTGTCCATCTTGGCGCCGATATCGCCGGCCGGGACGATGACGCGGTATTCGCGCCGGAGGCCCTCGGCCACTGTTTCAGTGATCTGCATGGGTGCTTCTGGTCTAGCCGGTAATCCTCAACGCGGACTTAGCGCGTCTGGTGACGGGACGGGATCGACCGCGTTAGGGTCCACGGAAGGAGGGCCCGTGGGCCCGGGTGGCGGCGTGGTGCGGGCGGAGGGACTTGAACCCCCACGACTTGCGTCACCAGAACCTAAATCTGGCGTGTCTACCAGTTCCACCACGCCCGCGCCGCCGTGGACGCAGACGCACCGTAGCCCGCACCTCCCGTCACCCGACGGTCGAGGCCGCGCCTCTATAGCAAAGTCGTCCCCGCGCCGGTAGCTAAATTGAGCGCCCCACGCGGCGCGACGGGCCGCGACGGTCAGGCGAGACCGACCATGATCTCGGCGCGGAACGGCGCCCGTTCGGCGAGACGGTCGTACCAGCGCCGGAGATGCGGATAGTCCTCGCGCGTGATCTCCATCGTGTACCAGCGATAGGTCGCGATCCCGACCGGGATGTCGCACACCGTGAAGCGCTCGCCGGCGAGGAAGGCCCGGTCGGCGAGCGCGCGGTCGAGCATCGCGAAGGTCTTCGACAGGCTTGCGCGCGCCGCGGCGAGCGCGGCCATGTCGCGCTTCTCGGGTGGGGTACGGACGAGCGTCCGGAACACCGGCTGCATCGCGGGGCTCATGACGCTGATCTGCCAGTCCATCCACTTCTCGCCGACGGCGCGGACCCGCGGGTCGGTCGGCCACAAGGTCCCGGCCGCGTGGCGCGCCGCGAGATAGCGGATGATGGTGTTCGATTCCCAGAGGACGAGCCCATCGTCGATTACCGTCGGCACGAGGCCGTTCGGATTGAGTGCACGATAGTCGGGGCGGTCGTTGCCGCCGAATTCGCCGCCGATGTCTTCGCGTTCATAGGCGAGGCCGAGCTCGCCGCAGCACCACAGCACCTTCTGCACGTTGGACGAGGTCTTGCGGCCGAGAATATTGAGCATGGGGTCCCCCGTTGCGATCGGCCGCGATTCTGGCCGACCGCGACGGGTCTGTCACCCGCGGAGCAAACTCGACCGGCGTCCGCCGATCGGCGCGGTGTCGACGGGCGGCAGGTCGGCGGTCGAGATCGTCGCCCAGAACCCGTGCTTCATCGGCGCCATCACGTGGCGGATGAAGTCGCCGAGACCTTCGAGGATGCGAGCGGCCGCGAGCGGCCCGCAGTCGACCGGCACGAAACCGATAGCGGCCGCGAGATCGCCGACTTCTGCCTTGGCCGCCGCCTCGTCGCCGGCGAGAAAGCAGGACACCCGATGGGCACGCAGCGCCGCCGCCTCGTAGGCGAAGAGCTCCATGCCCATCGTGTTGAGCGCCTTGACCACGCGCGAGGCGGGGAGCGCGGCCTGGAGACGCTCGGCGATGGCCGGCACGCCATGACCGGGCCCGAGCCGATAGTCGGCCGGCATCGGACCGTTGTTGATGTCGACGACGATCTTGCCGGCGAGGACGCCGGTGTCGCCGACGACGGCGGCCGGCGCGGCGTCGCGGGCGGTGTAGACGACGACCTCGCCGAAGGCCGCGGCTTCAGCGTTGCCGCCCGCACCCG
>VGEU01000144.1 GCA_016869145.1 Alphaproteobacteria bacterium
CAGCGGCGCAATCAGCGACCACTCGAAATCCGTCAGATCAAAGCGAGCCATGATCCAAGCCTCCTCCGTTTGGAAGCTTGAATCACATCTCCCGCCTCAGGGGAATCCCATTATGAGTACAGGACCTAGGCCGAGGCCAAGCGCCGCCAACCAACGCTGATACTTCTGATCCACCACCACCTCCCGCCAAAGCGGGCCGCGAACCGGCTTCAAGAGTCAAGAGGAAGCGCAAGGGAGCACGCAATCTCCAACATTAGCGCGTGACCGACTTCGGCGAAATCCCGTCCTCCGTGTGGGTGCCGCTTAATGGGAGAATTGAATCAGAACAGACGAACCGAGGTTGTCGGGCCACATAGCGGCCTTACGATAGACCGACGCTCTGCTTCGCTGTCTCCAACGCTGACGCACTCGTCGTGACCAATTCCTGGCCAAGATGACCGCTGCGCGCGGCGATAGAGTGGGAGTGGCGCGCCCGACAGGATTCGAACCTGTGACCTTCGGCTCCGGAGGCCGACGCTCTATCCGCTGAGCTACGGGCGCGTACGGGCCAACCTAGCGCAAGCCCGCGGCCGTGCAAAGGGCGGGGCGAGCGCGCCGCGGCGCAGGCGCATGGTGCCGGCCGGCCGGCGGATCGGCTAGACTGCGGCCATGCTCGTCCATCTGCCCAAGGTGCTGTCGCCCGACCGCATCGCCGCGATCGAGGCGGCGCTCGCGCAAGGATCGTTCGTCGACGGCCGCCAGACCGCCGAGAACGACGCGCGCAACGCCAAGCGCAACCTGCAGCTCGATTCGCGCGCCGATCTCCGCCACGAGCTCAGCCGCGCCATCACCGGCACCCTGATGCGGAACACCGTGTTCCTCCATCTCTGCCTGCCCAAGCGGCTCACCGAGTTCCACTTCTCGCGCTACGAGCCGGGCATGACCTATGGCGAGCACATGGACAACACCGTCATGGCGCTCGGCACCGAGACGCCGCTTCGCGCCGATCTGTCGATGACGCTCTTCCTCGCCGCGCCGGAGGACTATGACGGCGGCGAGCTCGTCGTCACCTCCGACACGACGCCGCGCCCGATCAAGCTCGCGGCCGGCGATGCCGTCGTCTACGCGACGACCGACCACCACCTCGTCCGTCCCGTGACGCGGGGCGTCCGCCGGGTCGCGGTGTGCTGGATCCAGAGCCTCGTCCGCGGCACCGCCGAGCGCCAGATCCTGGCCGAGACCTGGCACGTCCTCGATGCGCTCCACCGCCTCCAGCCGCCCGAGCAGCTCAACGACAACCCCGCCTTCAAGGCGCTGTCGAAGGCGCGCCTCAACCTCCTCCGGATGTGGGTCGAGGCCTGAGATGCTGGTCCGCATTCCCGCCGTCCTGCCGCGCGCCGAGGCGAAGGAGATCGCCGCCGCCCTCGCCGCCGAGCGCTTCGTCGACGGCGCCTCGAGCGCCGGCGGCACGGCGCGCGGCGTCAAACGGAACGAGGAGGTGGCGCCCGAATCGCCGCGCGCCGCCGAGTTCCGCCGCCGCATCACCGAGCAGCTGTGGCGGAACGAGCTCTTCGCCACCCTCGCCATGCCGAAGCGGATCACCGCACTCCTCTTCTCGCGCTACGAGCCGGGCATGACCTATGGCGACCACATCGACAACACGATCATGAACCTCGCCGCCGGCGATCCGATCCGCGCCGACATCTCGATGACGTTGTTCCTCGCCGATCCGGACGACTATGAGGGCGGCGCGCTGGTGATCGAGTCCGACACCGCGCCGCAGCCGGTGAAGCTGCCGGCGGGCGATGCGGTCCTCTACCCGACCACCGGCTATCACCGCGTCGACCCGGTGACGCGCGGGGTGCGTCGCGTCGCAGTCGGCTGGGTCCAGAGCATGGTGCGTGATGCGCAGCGGCGCCAGATCCTGACCGAGATGTGGGTCGCGCTCGACTGGATGCACCGTCGTCTGCCGCCCGGGCGCGCGCACGAGGATGCGAGCTTCGAGCGTCTCAAGAAGGCGCGCGCCAATCTCTACCGGCTGTGGGCGGAGGTCTGAGCGCGCGCCACACCGGCGCACCGCTTCCGCCGTAATTGCGCCACGGTCGTCCGCCGTCATGACGGGACGCGGGGCGCGATACGCCGGCTTCCCCGACCGGCGGCGCCCCGGCAGGTAGCCGGTCATGAAGCGCGCGGCGCTCACCCTCGTCCTCGTCTTTCCCCTTCTTCTCGGCGGCTGTTTCGTCGTCGACGACGGCTATTACGGCGCCGCCGCCTACCCGCAGGTCTCGGTCTACGGCACCTATGCCCGGCACCATTACCGCCACTACCATGCGCCGCACCCGTGGTACTGGCACCGGCCCTACGCCTATCGCGGCCACGGGCACTTCTATCACGACGACCGCAAGCGACGCGGCCGCGGCCATGGGCGCGGCTATGGCCACGGTTACGGCTACGGCTACGGTTACGGCTGGCGCTGAGCGACGCGCTCGGCGCCGGACGGCAGCGCCGCCGCCGGGTCGGCGATCCACGCCGCGATGTCGCCGAGCGCGCGCGCCGCGCCGAGGTCGTGCAGCAGCATGTGATAGCCGTTAGCGTAGATCGCCGCCCTGAGCGGCGCGCCCGCAGGCATGGCGCGGAGAAACTCGAAGGTCGGATCGGCCGGGATGATCTCGTCCTTGGTCCCGTAGAGGACGAGGCTCGGCAGCGCGAGCCGCGGCGCAGCGGCCGCCGCCCTGTCCATCAGCGCCACGATGCCGCGCACCGCGTCGATCCGCGTCTCGCGGATGATGCGAGGATCGCGCCCGAGCGCGCGGAGGAACGGCGCGTTGTCGGAGGCGGTCACGCCGAGCCCCTGGCCGGTCAGCGGATACCACGGCATCGCATGCGCGAAGAACCACAGGGCGCCGCGCTCGACCGCGCCCATGTGCGTCCGCCCCCACACCGCGGGCGCCACCAGGATCGCGGTCGCCGCCGGCGGCGGGTCGGGGGCGGTGAGCGCTAGGATCGCGACCGCGCCGCCCATGCTGTCGCCGAGGACGTGGACCGGAACCCCCGGATGTGCCCGCGCGGCGAGCGCGACGGCGGTCCGGAGATCGGCGACGAGGGCGGCCGGCTCCGGCCAGATGCCCCGGTTGGGGCCGCCGCCGAAGCCGCGCTGGTCATAGGCGTAGGTCGCGATGCCGCGCGCCGCCCAGTACCGCGCCGGCTCCTCGAACAGCCCGCCATGCATGTTGAAACCGTGCAGCGCGACGATCACCGCCCGCGGCGGCCCCGCGGGCCGCCAGACATGGAGCGGCAGCGCCGCGCCGTCGATCGCACGGAGCTGCGCGCCCTCGAACGCCGGCTCGCCGTGGCGCGGCCCGAGTGTCTGCATTTGCGGCACGCAGGCGGCGAGGAACGTGACCGCGGGCAGGAGCGGAAACCAGCGCCACATCGCTTCTATCGGCGGCAGAGCTGCGGTTGCATTGGATCGGACCGGCGCATTGGGTATCATCGGGCCGGCGCGCGGGTCAACGCGCGGCGAGCGAGGCGAACCACGGGACAGCCATGACGACAGCCCTGACGCGCGAGACCGGGACCGCGGCGCCGGAACCGCCGGAGATCATCGAGGTGGAGCACGCGACCGTCAGCTGCGACGGCGGCGGCGGTCCGCTCGGCCATCCCAAGGTCTATCTGTCGCTGGAGCGAAGCGGCGTGATCGAGTGCCCGTATTGCGGCCGACGCTTCGTCCGGAAGAAGGGCGCGCGCGGCGGCGGCCACTGACGGCGGCGCCGGCACTCACAGCGCGAGCTCGACCGTCACCGGCACGTGATCGGACGGGCTCGACCAGCCGCGCGCCTCGCGCAGCACCTCGGCCGAGACGAGCTTCTTCGCGAGCGGCGGCGTCACCCAGACATGATCGAGCCGCCGGCCGCGGTCGGCGCCGGGCCAGACGCGGTTCCTGTAGCTCCACCAGGTGTAGAGCCGCTCATCCTCGGGCACGAAGTGGCGGACCGCGTCGATCCACTTCGCGGTCGTCATCAGCGTGCGGAGACGGTCGGTCTCGGCCGGGGTGTGGCTCACGACATCGAGGAGCTGCTTGTGCGACCACACGTCGTTCTCGCCCGGCGCGACGTTGAGATCGCCGACGAGGATGCGCCGGCCCGGCGCTAGCGTCTTCGCCCAGGCGGTCATCTCGTCGAGGAAGGCGAGCTTGTGGGCGAACTTGTCATTGGTCCGCGGGTCGGGCTCGTCGCCGCCGGCGGGCACGTAGAAATTATGGATCTCGAGCCCGCCCTTGAGCTTCGCCGCGAGATGGCGGCCGTCCTCCTTGCCGCACCAGGCGCGCGTCGGCCCCGGCTTCAGCGGCACGCGCGACAGGATGGCGACGCCGTGATAGCCCTTGTTGCCGCGCACCAGCATGTGCGGAAAGCCCATCGCGGCGACGGCCGCGCGCGGGAAGCCCGTGTCCTCGACCTTGATCTCCTGCAGGCAGAGGACGTCGGCGCGCGTCGCCTCGACGACGCGGGCGAGACCGGCGAGGCGGAGCCTGACCGAGTTGATGTTCCAGGTCGTGATGCGCACGAAGGGCGCGACCGATCAGGCGTCGGCGGTCTGACGCGCGCGGGCGCCGGCGCGCGCCGACGCGGCGCGGCCGAACGCCTCGAACAGCGCCTTCGACAGCGTGTGGTCCTGGAAGCCCCATTCGGCGTGCCACTGCACCCCGACGACGAAGTCCGTGCCGTCGAGGCGGAACGCCTCGATCAGCCCGTCGGGCGCCAGCGCCTCGACCACGAGCCCGTCGGCGAGACGGTCGACGCCCTGGCCGTGTGCCGAGTTGACGCGCGCCTCGGTGCAGCCGACGAGATCGGCGAAGTAGCCGTTCGGCGACACGGACAGCATGTGGCGGAGCCCGAACTTCTCCTCGATCGTGCCCTCGCGCGGCATGCGGTGGTCGAGCATGCCGTCGACGAGATGGACGCGGTAGTGGAGCGTGCCGCCGAGCGCGACGTTGATCTCCTGGTGGCCGCGGCAGACGCCCAGGACCGGGACGCCGTGCGCGACGCAGGCGCGGATCAGCGGCAGGACGACGTGGTCGCGCGCGGGGTCGATGATCTCGTCCTCGGGAAAGGGCGCGCCGCCGTAATGGTGCGGCTCGACATTGGCGCGGCCGCCGGTGAGGAAGAGGCCGTCGAGCGCCTCGGCCAATTGGTCGATGTCGTGATGCTCGGGGAGGCCCGGGATCAGGAGCGGCATGCCGCCTGCGCCCTCGGCGACGGCGCGGAGATACCTGTCGCCCGTCATGTGATGCGGGATCGAGTGTTCGGGCAACCGGCCGATACTGGTCGGAACACCGATCAGCGGCTTGATTTTCTTCGTCGCCATGGTCTTTTCGCTAACACGACGGGGAATTGCGGACAAGCCAGTTTGGACCCGGCCGGTTAAGAAGAGATCGCCCGCGCCAGCCTCATTCGATGCGCCGCTCATAGGGGGTCTCGTCGAACACGAAGGGCTCCGGGCCGAGCGGCACGTTGTAGTGCGGATCGACCAGGGTGATCGTGGTCCGCACCCCCTTGGGATCGACGATCACCCATTCGTAGAGGGCGAGCGGCGAGCCGGCGAAGCCGAGGATCACGGTGCCGACGCCCGGCTCCTTGGTCTGGACCAGATGGACGCGGAGCCCGTTCGCGCCGCGCTCGACCCGCGTCGCGGTCAGCTCGCCCGAGAGCGAGATCCGGTCGCGGACGAGGACGGCGGCCGGCGTCGAGGACAGCGGCACGCGCGAGACCTGCTTGAGCTCGGTATCGACATAGATCAGCCAGAACCCGTCGCCATAGACCTGGAGCTGGGCCGGCGGCGCGTAGTCGAGCCGGATCCGCCCGGGGCGGCGGAGATAGATGCGGCCATGCGCGAAGCCGCCGTCGGTCGAGACCTGGGTGAACCGCGCCTCGAGCGAGCGGAGCGCGTTGAGGCTCTCCTCGGCCGCGGCGATGAGCGGGGCGTCCTCGGGCCCGAGCGCGGCGCCGGCCGGCGTCACGGCGAGGAGGCCGGTGATCACGGCGAGGCGGCCAGCGTGGCGGCCAGCGAGTTTGGCGGCGAGTTTGGCGACGAGGTTGGTTGCGAGGCGGGGCATGGTCGTGATCTTGGCACCGATCGCGGCGGATTTGTGGCCGGCGCGGGGTCCTGTCACGACCGCTCGTCGATGTCGCGCGCCAGGACCTCGCGCTTGCCCACATGGTTGGCGCCGCCGACCACGCCCTCGGCCTCCATCCGCTCGATGATGCGGGCGGCGCGGTTGTAGCCGATCTGGAGGTGGCGCTGGATGAAGCTGGTCGAGGCCTTGCGTTCGCGGCAGACCAGTGCGACCGCCTGGTCGTAGAGCTGGTCGTCCTCGCCGCCGCCGTCCTTGCCGCCGCCGAACAGCCCCGGCCCGCGCGCGTCCTCGCCCTCGGTGATCGTCTCGTCGTAATCGGGCTCGCCCTGGTCGCGGAGGCACGCGACGACGCGCTCGACCTCCTCGTCGGTGACGAACGGGCCGTGCACGCGCATGATCCGCCCGCCGCCCGACATCGAGAGCATGTCACCCTGGCCGAGGAGCTGCTCGGCGCCCGATTCGTTGAGGATGGTGCGGCTGTCGATCTTGGAGGTGACCTGGAAGCTGATGCGGGTCGGGAAATTGGCCTTGATCGTGCCGGTGATGACGTCGACCGAGGGGCGCTGCGTCGCCATGATCAGGTGGATGCCGGCGGCGCGCGCCATCTGCGACAGACGCTGCACCGCGGCCTCGACGTCCTTGCCGGCGACCAGCATGAGATCGGCCATCTCGTCGACGATGACGACGATCAGCGGCAGCGGGTCGGTGTCGAGCGGCTGCTTCTCGAACACCGGCTCGCCGGTCTCGGAATCGAAGCCGGTCTGCACCGTGCGGTTCAGCGTCTCGCCCTTCTTGCGCGCCTCCTCGAGGCGGGCGTTGTAGCCGGCGATGTTGCGCACGCCGAGCTGCGACATCAGCCGGTAGCGGTTCTCCATCTCGCGCACCACCCAGCGCAGCGCGACGACCGCCTTCGACGGATCGGTGACGACCGGCGCGAGGAGATGCGGGATGCCGTCATAGACCGCGAGCTCCAGCATCTTGGGATCGATCATGATGAACCGGCACTGCTCCGGCGACAGCCGGTAGAGGAGCGACAGGATCATCGAGTTGATCGCGACCGACTTGCCCGAGCCGGTGGTGCCGGCGATCAGGAGATGCGGCATGCGCGCGAGATCGGCGACGACCGGCGTGCCGCCGATGTCCTTGCCGAGCGCGAGCATCAGCCGCCCCGGCGCCCGCTCATAGGCATCGGCGCCGAGAAGCTCGCGGAGCGCGATGATCTCGCGCCGCGCGTTCGGCAGCTCGATGCCGATCACGGTGCGGCCGGGGATCACCGCGACGCGGACCGAGACCGCGCTCATCGAGCGCGCGATGTCGTCGGCGAGACCGATCACGCGCGAGGACTTGGTGCCGGGCGCCGGCTCGAGCTCGTAGAGCGTGACGACGGGACCGGGGCGGACCTTCACGATCTCGCCGCGCACGCCGAAATCGTCGAGCACCGATTCGAGGAGGCGCGCGTTCTCGGCGAGCGCGTCCTCGTCGGGGAGCGCATCGTCGTGGTCGTCGGGCGGCGCATCGAGGAGATCGAGCGGCGGCGGCTCGTAGGCCGCATCGCCGAGCGCGAGCGAGCCCTGGCGCCCGCTCTCGCCGCGCCGGCCCTTCGGTCGCTGCCGCCGCTTCTCGACCAGGCTGGCCGCGTCCTCGTCGGCATCGTCGTCCTCGCGCGGGGTCGGCGGCGATGCGCGGCGAACCGGCGGACGCGCCGTCGG
>VGEU01000145.1 GCA_016869145.1 Alphaproteobacteria bacterium
CAACCTGCTCTATGCGAACTACCAGGGCGAGGATAACAACTCGCTCGACGACAACAAGGCGTTCGCCATCTCGTCCGGCGTCCGTCTGAACTTCTAGCGTCCCCGGTCCGCCGGATCCCCGATCCGGCACGGGATGATCCCACACCCGGGGCGGCTTTGCCGCCCCGGACTTTTTCGGGGCCCCGGGGCGGCTTTGCCGCCCCGGACTGTTTCAGAGCCCTGGGGCGGCTCTGCCGCCCCGGACTGTTTCAGGGTTTCGGCGGCTTTGCCGCCCCGGACTGTTTCAGAGCCCTGGGGCGGCTTTGCCGCCCCGGACTTTTTCGGGGTCCCGGCGGCTTTGCCGCTCCGGACTTTTTCGGGGCCCGAACTGTTTCGGGGCCCGGACCTTTCCGGGGCCCGGTTCGTTTTCGGGGTTCCGGCGCCCCCTCCCGGCCGCGACGCATCCCCTCCCTCCCGGCGGGGCAGAGGGCGTCCCAGCGCGCATCCCCGCGTCTCGCATCCCCGCGTCGTGCGCGGGGGGCGCAGACCAAATCTTTGCGCGCGGGAAGGCGCGGGCGACGACGGCGCGAGAAGCCGGGCGCGCGGGAACGAGTCCGCTAGCGTCCGGCTCGACCGAGCGGTCCGGCCCGGCCGGGAGCGCCGCCGATACGGTCGGGCGCGACGAGGACCCGGGTCGTCACGTTGAACGCGATCGAGATGCGCTCGCCGTCGCCGCGGAACGGGTTGACATAGTGGTTGAGCCAGCTCGGAAAGAGGATCAGGAGGCCTGGCTCCGGACAGATGCGCTCCTTCTGGCCATGAATATTGGCCGGACGCGGGTCCTGGAACTCGATCCAGCCGTTGAATCGCGGCTCGGGCGTCGGCACGCCGACCGAGACATAGTACGAGCCGGACCAGACCGCGCCGGGATGGTTATGGATCGTGTTGTAGCCGCCGTCGCGGAGCACGTTCGCCCAGCAGCCGCCGTAGAACTGGACCCTGATCTCTCCCTGGAGCCCGGCCGGCAGCGCCGCCGCCGTCATGTCCCGGCTGGCGCGAAGAAACTCCTCGGTCAAGGCGCGGATCTCCGGATAGTCCCAGTCCATGAGGTCCGCCGTCGAATGCCAGGCGCCGACATTGCTCGCGACGATGCCGGGATGCACCCGCTCGCGTTCAAGCACGATGGCGCGGAGCCGCGCGTTGTCGATGCGATCGGACGCGAGCCGCCGCGTCATCAACGGCGTCGCAAAGCACGAACGCAGTTCCGGTCCGGGCTGCCCCAAATCGTCTCCCCCTCCTCGCGCGGTCGATCGGGAGCGTAACACATCGCGGCGTCTCGTCGTTTGATCGCCGCCGCCCCAGCAGTCCTGCTATGGTCCTGACCGGCACGAGAACGCGGAACCCGGTACCATGGACGGCGCCCCCCCGACGATCGACGTCGCGGCCAATCTCGCGACGGTGAAGGCCCGCACGGCGGCGGCGGCGCGGGCCGCCGGTCGTACGGCCGACGCGGTGACCCTGGTCGCGGTCTCCAAGGGCCACGCAGCGGCGCGCGCCCGCGCCGCGGTCGAGGCCGGCCATCGCGTCTTCGGCGAGAACCGCGTGCAGGAGGCGGCGGCGAAATGGCTGCCCCTCCGCGCCGCCTATCCCGACGCGCGGCTCCATCTGATCGGCCCCTTGCAGACCAACAAGGTGCGCGAGGCCATGGCGCTGTTCGACGTGATCGAGACCGTGGACCGGCCACGGCTCGCCGCGGCGCTCGCCGGCGAGAGCGCGCGCATCGGGCGATGCCCCGCGCTCTTCGTCGAGGTCAATACCGGCGAGGAACCGCAGAAGGCGGGCGTGCCGCCGGCCGACGCCGACGCCTTCATCGCGCTCTGCCGCGACACGCACCGTTTGCCGGTGGTCGGGCTGATGTGCATCCCGCCGCCGGACGAGGAGCCGGCGCTCCACTTCGCGCTTCTCGCCGACATCGCGCGGCGCAACGGTCTCGCCGGGCTCAGCATGGGCATGAGCGCCGATTTCGAGACCGCGATCCGGTTTGGTGCCACACACATCCGGGTCGGCACCGCGATCTTCGGCGAGCGGCCGGCCCATTGACCCTGGCGCGCGCGTTATCGGTAGACTTGCCCAGTCCCTAGCGGCGCGGTTTGACCGAAGATCGAGCCGGACGACGACGGTGCCGCGCGGATCAACGCCGGGCCGAATGCGAGGTCGGCTGGACATGACGACGCGCCCGGCGGATGCCTGGTGGACGCGGGCGATCCGCATCGCGCTCTGGCTCGTGCCGGCCCTCTGGCTCGCCGACCAACTCCTGCCGCCGATCAACCACGATGTCGGGCTCCTGCTCCGGGCCGCCGAGCGGATGCTCGACGGCGAGCGGCTCTATATCGACATCGTCGACATCAACCCGCCGCTGATCATCTGGCTGTCGGCGCTCGCGCCCCTGGCCGAGCGGGCCGTCGGCGTGCTCTCGATCCCGACCTGGTTCAGCGCGATCGCGATCGGGCTCATCGCGATCTCGACGGCGGCGACGGGCGCGCTCCTCCGCCGCGACGGTGACCGGACGCGCCGCGAGGCCGAGATCGGCACCCTCGCCGCGCTGTTCATCCTCGCCGCGCTCCCCGGTCAGGACTTCGGCCAGCGCGAGCATCTTATGCTCGCGGCGAGCTTTCCCTATCTCGCGCTCGCGGCGTGCCGCGCCCGCGCGGTCCCGGTCGGGCGCGGTCTTGCGCTCGCCGTCGCCGTCGCCGCTGCCATCGGATTCGCGCTCAAGCCCTGGTTTCTCGCCGTACCGCTCGCGGTCGAGCTTCTGGTGCTCGTCGCGCGCCCGATCCGCGTCGGCCTTCGCGACCCGGTGCCGTGGACGATCGCCGCCGCCGTCGCCGCCGTCGCGGCGGCAACGATCCTCGTCACGCCCACCTATGTCGAGATCGCGCTGCCGCTCGTGATCGAGGCCTATGCACCGCTGCGCCAGGATTGGCGGACGGTGTTCGCCGCGACCGAGCTCGGCCATGCCGCCGCCGCGTGGGCATGCCTCGCCGCCGCCGCGTTCGCCTGGTCGCGGGCGATCCTCGCGCGGCTCACCGCCGCCGCCGCGCTGCCGGCCTTCGCCATCGTGCTCGGTCAGGGCATGGGGTGGAGCTATCACCTCTATCCGGCGGCGAGCCTGATCGCCTGGCTCGCGATGCTGCTCGGGATCGAGCTCGTCCGCCGACAGGAGCCGGTGCGCGGGCGGCTCGTCGCGGCCGGCGCGGCCGCGGCGGCGGCGGTCGCGTTCGTCGTCCTCGTTCCCAACGCGCTGATGACACCCTTCGCGCGCTCGGCGCCCTACGACAACAGCCCCAGCAAGCGCATCGAGGCGCTGATCGCGAGCCACGGCGACGATCAGCCCGTGCTCGCGCTCTCGGTCCTGGTGTGGCCGTTCTATCCGGCGATCAACTATGCCAAGAGCGGCATGGCGATGCGCTATTTCAGCCTGTGGCCGATCCGCGGCCTCTGCCGCATCTGCCCGCCGGCGGGCCGCACCTTTCGCGCGCCGGCCGAGATGTCGGCGAGCGAGCGACGCCTGTTCGAGAGCGATGCCGCCGACTTCGCCGCCAAGGCGCCCACGCTTCTGTTCGTGCAGACCGATTGGCGTCTGTCGCGGTGTCGCAACCAGCCGTTCGACTTCCTCGCCTATTTCCGCTGCCATCCGGCGTTCGAGCGCGCGTTCCGGAGCTATCGCCCGCTGACGACGGTCGACAACATCGCCGTCTATCACCGCGCGCCACCGCCGATCCACGCGCCGTGGCCGCGCTGACGCCGCGACGGCTCTAGGAGAGAACCACGACGCGATCCTCGGCGCGCCATCCGGCGATGACGACGCGGAGATCGTCGAGCGCGAGCGCGACGCAGCCCTCGGTCGGGCCGAAATCCGCCGCCGCGCAGTGAAGGAAGATCGCGCTGCCGCGTCCGGCCACGACCGGATCGTCGTTGTAGCCGAGCACCAGCACGAGATCGTAGAGACCGTCCGCGCGCCACAGCCGCTCGTGACGGCCGGCATAAGGCAGACGCACCGCGCGGTTATAGGTGGGATCGCCGGGATCGTCGCACCAGCCGTCGGCCGGGTCGATCGCGGCGAGCGCGATCGCGGTCGCCGGCCGCGCGAGCCGGTCGGCGCGCCAGAAACCGTTTCGGATCGGAAACGAGCCGATCGGCGTCGCGCCGTCGCCCTCGCGCTTGTCGGGCGCGATGCCAGCGCGTCCGATCGCGGCGCGGAAGCCGCGGTCGCGCCAGCGCGCATGGCCGGTCGAGGAGACAAGAAGCGACATGGCGATGATATTGGCCGGGACGCGGCCCGCGTGGAAGACGCGTCTACTCGCTCCGCGACAAGGCGGGCGCGGCGCGGGTCGACCGTGCGACGGCGTTCTTCTCGTACTGCTCGAGCGCGCGCTCCATCGCCTGCGCGATCCAGTCCGCGCTCGTCGTGCCGGCGGGCGGCAGGTTCGGGTGACGTGCCGCGCGCGGCTCGCCGGCGGCGGGGCTCTTGCCGGTCTCCGACTTGCCGGCCTCCGGCATCGCGCCGCGGATCGGGGTCTCGGGCGTGATGCGCGTGGGCGCCAGTGACGTGGGCGTGGGCGTGGGCGTGGCGCGGAGGTCGCGCGCCAGGGCGGCGAGCGCCGCGACGCCGGATGAGGGCACCATCGTCGCGGTCGCGGGTGTCTCGGGTGCCGCCGTCTCGCCGGTCGCCCGGCTGGCTTCGACCGGGCCGGCCGCCGGCGCGGTCGCGGCTGCGGCGGCGATGTCGGTCGTCCCAGCGATCTTGGTCGTCGCGGTCGGGCGTGCGGCATCGCCCTCGCGCGGCGTGCGGCCGAGGAGGCTCGCGAGGTGGCCCGCCGGGTCCCTGCCGGTCGCCTGCTCGACGGTCGCCATCGCGGCCGAGGAGACGACGCTGAGCGCGACCGAGAGCGGGCCGAACGGGCCGGCCCACAAGGCGCCGCCGATGAACCGGGCGCCGGTCGACAGCGTGTCGCCGGTGACCGCGCGGTAGATCGTCGAGACGATCGGCAGATGCTGGAGAGGGTTGATGATGTCGAGGAAGTCCTCGAAATCGAGATCACCGCCGTCGCGGGGCGGCGACGTGGGGTCGGCGGCGACGTAGTTCGGGTCGAGCTCCTCGGCATGGACGACCGCGTCGTGATGGGGCGACGGGTTCCACAGCCGCGAATAGGACGAGGCGTTGGTCGGGGGCGACAGGCTCATGACCGGGACCTCATGACGGGGAAAGTCTGCAAGATGCGTGCCAGCGTCCGGCGCGGCCGCCCCGCCTGCCCGCCCCGCCTGGCCGCCCCCGCCCGCGCCCGCTTGCGCCGGCGTTAACCATCACGGTGCCGTGCCGGCGGGCGCCGGACGCATCGGCCCTCCGCCACCGGCAGCAACTGGCCCCGGGGGAAGATTTTGCCGGGCGGTATCGGCGGGACTTGCCTTGGGCGGGCGCGCTCGGCCATGGTTCAGCCCGCCGGGCCCCGGGGGCGCCGGCGCGGGTGCGGATCGGGCGGGACATGAAGCTCTATCGCGACTTCGACCAGACGGGGCTCGACGCCCAGTACAATATCCGCGCGCGCGTGCCGAGCTTCGAGGCCGATATCGCGCGCTGGGGCGACAAGAGCCTCCGCGCGGCCAAGAGCCTCGC
Organism: Alphaproteobacteria bacterium; assembly: GCA_016869145.1. GTDB lineage: Bacteria > Pseudomonadota > Alphaproteobacteria > MPNO01 > VGEU01 > VGEU01. The sequence continues at coordinate 5,654 of VGEU01000145.1, forward strand.
CGCGACCCTCGACGTCGCCTATGGCCCGGGCGCGGCGGAGAAGCTCGACATCTTCCCCGCCGGCGCCGCCGCGCCGGTCCTCGTCTTCATCCATGGCGGCTACTGGCGCGCGATGGACAAGGAGATCCACCGGTTTCCCGCGCTCGGCCTGGTGCCCGCCGGGATCGCCTGCGTCACCATCAACTATGCGCTGGCGCCGAGCGTGCGGATGGACGAGATCGTGCGCGAGGTGCGGAGCGCGCTCGCCTGGGTGTGGCGGAACGCGCGCATGTTCGGCGCCGACCCCGACCGCATCCACGTCTGCGGGCACTCGGCGGGCGGCCATCTCACGGCGATGACGCTCGCGACCGACTGGCCCGGCTTCGCGGCCGATCTGCCGCCGCGGCTGGTCAAGGGCGGGATGCCGATCAGCGGCATCTACGATCTCGAGCCGATCCGGCTCTGCTATCTCAACAGCGACGTCCGGCTCGATCAGGCCGAGGCGCGGCGCAACAGCCCGATGTTCCTCGCGCCGCGCGGGCCATCCTGGATGACCGCCGCGCTCGGCGGGCTCGAGGCGCAGGAGTTCCACCGCCAGCAGGCCGAGCTCGCCGCCGGCTGGCGCAGCCACGGCCTCGACGTCGCCGAGATCACCAATCCGCGCGACCACCATTTCGACATCGTCGACCGCCTGTCGGAGCCCGACGACCCGTTGACGCGGGCACTCGTCGCGCGCATCAAGGCGGCACGCTAGACGGGGACGCGACGCCGATGACGGCCGAGAAGAAGATCCTGATCGTCGACGACGACGCGCCGCTCCGGGCCGCGCTCGCCGAGCAGCTCCAGCAGCACGAGGAGTTCGCCGTCGTGATCGGTGAGAACGGCGCCGCCGCGCTCAAGCTCGTCAAGACCGACCGCTTCGATCTCCTCATCCTCGACGTCGGGCTCCCCGACATGGACGGGCGCGATCTCTGCCGCCTGATCCGCCGCTCCGGCGTCAAGGAGCCGATCATCATGCTGACCGGCGCCGACAGCGAGGCCGACACCATTCTCGGCCTCGACGCGGGCGCCAACGACTACATCAGCAAGCCGTTCCGCCTCGGCGTCCTCCTCGCCCGCATTCGCGCCCAGCTCCGTCAGCACGAGCGGAGCGAGGACGCCGTGTTCGCGATCGGCCCCTACTCGTTCCGCTCCTCGGCGAAGCTCCTCCTCGAGACCGTGACCAACAAGAAGGTGCGGCTCACCGAGAAGGAGACCTCGATCCTCAAGTTCCTGCTCCGCGCCGGCGACAAGGTGGTCGGGCGCGACGTCCTCCTGCACGAGGTGTGGGGCTACAACTCGGGCGTCACCACGCACACGCTCGAGACCCATGTCTATCGCCTGCGCCAGAAGATCGAGCGCGATCCGGCGAACGCGCAGATCCTCGTCACCGAGCAGGGCGGCTACAAGCTCGTCCCGTGAAGCTGGCTAGCCCGCGGTCTTGATGCCGCCGCCGTCGAGTTGGAGGACCGAGCCCGTGATGTAGCTCGCGCGGGCGGAGGCGAGGAACAGGACCGCGTCCGCCACCTCCTCGGTGCGGCCGAGGCGCTGCATCGGGATCTCCTTCGCCGGCCCGTCGGCGCCGCCCATGCCGGCCGCCTTCATCTGGTCCTGGCGCGGCGAGGCGATCGGGCCGGGCGAGACCGCGTTGGCGCGGATGCCGGCGGTCGCGTACTCGGTCGCGATGCCCTTGGTGACGAGGTTGAGCGCGGCATTGACGCTGCCGCCCGGCATGTGGATCGCGATCGGCTGCTTGCCGCCCGTGCCGGTGACGTTGACGATGCGGCCGTCCTTCTGCGCGATCATTGCCGGCAGCGCCGCGCGCATGGTCGCGATATAGCCGAGATATTTGGTGTCGATCGCCGCGCGCCAGGTCGCCTCGTCGAGCTCGATGAAGGGGCCGAAGGCGGGCACCGTCATCGTGTTGACCAGGATGTCGATGCGGCCGGCCTCGGCGCGGATGCGCGCCGCCGCGGACGCGGCCTCGGCCGGGCGCGTGACGTCGGCGGGCACGGCGAGGGTGCGCGCGT
>VGEU01000146.1 GCA_016869145.1 Alphaproteobacteria bacterium
GCTGGATCAGGGTTGCCCCCATTGTCCAATATTCCCCACTGCTGCCTCCCGTAGGAGTCTGGGCCGTGTCTCAGTCCCAGTGTGGCTGATCGTCCTCTCAGACCAGCTACCGATCGTCGCCTTGGTGAGCTGTTACCTCACCAACTAGCTAATCGGACGCGGGCCGATCCAACAGCGATAAATCTTTCCCCCGAAGGGCGTATACGGTATTAGCAGCAGTTTCCCGCTGTTATTCCGTACTGCTGGGTACGTTCCCACGCGTTACTCACCCGTCCGCCACTAGATCCGAAGATCCCGTTCGACTTGCATGTGTTAAGCCTGCCGCCAGCGTTCGTTCTGAGCCAGGATCAAACTCTCAGGTTTTTGGAAACCTCACCGGGCTTCGGGTGTTGCCACCCTCCGTCCGGCTGGAAAAACCGAGGTCCGCCTGACACAAGCTGCGCATGAAGATGCACAGTTGTGCGGCGTCCTCACGGACACCGCCGCCTGCGCATCCCTTCCATCGGTTTACAATGTCAAACAGCCGGGCCAGACAGGCGGCCCAAAAGGCACGGCCCCAAAGGGGAGTGCGGCACGCCTGCGCGCACCGCGAAACTCAACCTATAGGGACCGCCGTTTTGCGTGTCAAACCGTTTCGGACGACTGCGGCGCGACACGCGACGTGGCGCGCGCGAGGGTCCGAACAAGCTGACCGGAGGCCCCACCGACCAGCAGGAGCCGGCGGTGGACGGTCATATAAACGTCTCCCCGGCGGACTTCAATCGTTTTCTTGCGCCGGGTGCTGCCGCGCTGGGGATAACGGCGCCCGTGCCCGCCCGCGCCGCGACCGCCGGCGACAGATGGACGCCTTGGCTGATGAGACCGTGCTGGACCGCGCCGACATCGACGTCGCGGACCGAGACGCCCGCGCCCGCCGCCACCGCCGCGGCGACGCCGGCCGCCTGGCCGGTCAGCCAGCATTGCGGGATCTCGCGGAGGAACGCGTGCGAGGACGCATCGCAGGCGACGTGGCGGCCCGGCGCGAGCATGTTCTCGACGCCGATCGGCACCAGCGATCGGTACGGCACCGAAATGTTGGCGAAGCGCGGCGCGAGCGATGGCGAGACGCCGACCTCGTCGTCCCAGATGGTGCCGGCATCCCATTGCGCGCGCTCGACCCGCGCCGCGGCGGCAATGCGCCGGCTGTGGCGCACGCCGATCTGCGGCGCCTGCAGCATCAGATAGGCATTCTCGAAGCCCGGCGCGCGTCCGCGGTAATAGTCGAGATGCGCGATCATCAGACGCCGCGAGCGCGTCTCGATCTCGGTGAGATCCTCGACATCGACCGCGCTGAAACCGCTCTGGCGCGGGCCCATGAAGAGCGCGACGTCGTTCCGCCACGACACGAACGGGCGCTCGCAGAACCTGAGACGCGCGCGTCCCTCCGCCATGAACGCGGCGAAGGCCGCGGGCTCGGCGGTCTTGAACGCGATCCAGCGGCCCATGTCGACGCCGCCGAAGACCCAGGCCGTGTTCATGCAGTGATGGATGTCGTTCGCGTCGATGTCGCTGTCGCACCGCGCGCCGGCACGAAAGACGAGATCGGCATCGCCGGTCGCGTCGACGACGACGCGGGCGAGGATGGCGCGCCGGCCCTCCTTGCTCTCGAAGACGACGCCGCGGACGACGCCGTCCTCGACGATCGGATCGGCCGCCCAAGCGTGGAGGAGAAGGCGGACGCCGCTTTCGAGGAGTAGCTCGGCCGACGCCGTCTTGAGCCGTTCGGGATCGACCGTCGGCGACCAGGTGACGATGCCGTGGAACGCCGCCGTCCGCTCGCGCCAATAGGCCGCCGTCGCCTCGTCCGCGGCACCCCAGGCACCGCGCGGCGGGCCCGCGACCGCCTCCTTCGGCAGCCGGTCGAGAAGATCGTTGGCGATCCCCTGGATGATCTGCGCGCCGGACCAGTCCGTCATGCGGTCGATCCAGATCACGAGCCCGCCGGTCGAGAGCCCGCCGAGATGGTTGTAGCGCTCGACCAGCATCACCGCGGCGCCGAGGCGCGCCGCGGCGACCGCTGCGGCCGTTCCCGCCGGACCGCCGCCGACGACGAGGACGTCGGTCTCGGCGTGCACCGGAATGGTGCGCGACGGCTCGCGGTGCATCTTGGTCGGGCGCGGTCGCCGCGGGCGCGGCTGGTCGTCGCCGAAGATCTCGGACTGGAAGAAGAGCCGGCCCTTGGTCGCGTCGTCGCCCGTCATCGCGCGGGCCTCCCGGGCCCCGGTCTCGTCAAGTCTTCGGGAAGTGTCGGTTCTCCGGTCGCGGCAGGCCGAGATTCTCGCGAAGCGTCCTGCCTTCGTAGTCGGTGCGGTAGATCTTCCGCCGCTGCAGCTCCGGCACGACCTTGTCGATGAAATCGTCGAGACCCTGCGGCAGATACGGGAACATGATCGTGAATCCGTCCGACCCGCGCGTCTCGATCCACTCCTCCATCGTGTCGGCGATGGTCTTCGGCGTGCCGACCATGGCGAGGCCGGAATAGCCGCCGAGACGCTGTGCGAGCTGGCGGACGGTCAAATGCTCCGCCCGCGCCATCTTGATCGCGCGTTCGCGCGAGCTCTTGCCGGCATTGGTCTCGGGGATATCGGGTAGCGGCGCGTCTGGATCGAACTTGGACGCATCGTGACCGAGCGCGATCGAGAGCGAGGCGATGGCGCTGTCGTAATGGACGAGGCTGTCGAGCCGGAGACGCTTCTCCTCTGCCTCCGCATCGCTCTCGCCGACGACGACAAGACAGCCGGGCATGATCTTCATGTGATCGGGATTGCGTCCGATCGTCTCCATGCGTGCCTTGACGTCCTTGTAGAAGGCGCGCCCGGCCGCGAGATCGCTCTGCGCGGTGAAGACCGCCTCGGCCGTCTCGGCGGCGAGCTGGCGGCCCGGATCGGAGGCGCCGGCCTGCACGACGACCGGCCATCCCTGTATCGGCCGCGCGATGTTGAGCGGGCCGCGCGCCGCGAGATACTTGCCCTTGTGGTCGAGGACGTGCATCCGCTCGGGATCGAAGAAGATGCCGCGCTCCTTGTCGCGGATGAAGGCATCGTCCGCCCACGAGTCCCAAAGCCCGGTGACGACGTCGTAGAACTCGCGCGCGCGGGCGTAGCGGTCGCCGTGCTCGAGCTGGTCCTCGTGTCCGAAATTCTGCGACGCGTTCGGGTTCGAGGTGGTGACGACGTTCCAGCCCGCGCGCCCGCCCGAGATGTGGTCGAGCGAGGCGAAGCGGCGCGCGACGTGATAGGGCTCGTCATAGGTGGTCGAGCCGGTCGCGACGAGGCCGAGATGGTGCGTCGACATCGCGAGCGCCGGCAGAAGCGTCATCGGCTCGAACGAGGTGACGGTCGCGCTCCGCTTCAACGCATCCATCGGCATGTTGAGGACGGCGAGGTGATCGGCCATGAAGAACGCATCGAACTTCCCCTCCTCCAGCCGCTCCGCGAAGCGCCGGATGTGGCCGAAATTGAAGTTCGCATCGGCATAGGATCCGGGATAGCGCCACGCCGCGGTATGGATGCTGATCGGACGCATGAAGGCGTTGAGGCGGATCTTGCGGTCGCGGCTCATGGCGGGTCCTAGCGCAGCACGAACGGGTTCGGCACTTCGGTCGCAGTCGAGATCCAGACCGACTTGGTCTGCATGTATTCCTTGATCATCTCCTGGCCGGATTCGCGGCCGATCCCCGAGCGCTTGTAGCCGCCGAAGGGCGAGAGATAGGACACCGCGCGATAGGTGTTGATCCAGACCGTGCCGGCCTGGAGCTTCTCCGCCATCAGGAGCGAGCGGCGCATGTCCTGGGTCCAGACACCGGCGGCGAGCCCGTAGACGACGTCGTTGCCGATCGCGATCGCCTCCTCCTCGTCCGCGAACGGGATGACCGAGAGGACGGGGCCGAACACCTCCTCCTGCGCAATCCGCATCGCATTGCGCACGCCCGTGAACACCGTCGGCTCGACGAACCAGCCTTTGCCGCACTCGGGTCGCGTCGCCTTGCCGCCGCCGAGGACGGTGACGCATCCCTCCTTCTTCGCGATGTCGATATAGTCGAGCACCTTCTGGTATTGCGGGCGTGTCGTCACCGGGCCGACCTGGGTGTCGTAGCTCATCGGATCACCCATGCGCGCGGTCTTGCCGAGCGCGACCAGCTTCTCGACGAACTGGTCGTGGATCGACCGTTGCACGAGGAGGCGCGAGCCCGCGATGCAGGTCTGGCCGGTGGCGGCGAAGATGCCGGAGATCACGCCCTTCACCGCGTTCTCGATATTGGCGTCGTCGAAGACGATGTTGGGCGACTTGCCGCCGAGCTCGAGGCTGACCCGCTTCAGCGACTTCGCGGCATCGGAATAGATGCGGGCACCCGTTGCGTCCGATCCGGTGAACGCGACCTTGGCGACGAGCGGGTGGGTGGCGAGCGAGGCGACATCAGCGCCGAAGCCCGTGACCACGTTGACCACGCCGGGCGGGAAGCCCGCCTCCTCGAACGCCTTCATGAACTCGAGCGTCGAGGCCGAGGTGAACTCCGACGGCTTGATCACGACCGTGTTGCCGGCGGCGAGCGCGGGCGCGAGCTTCCAGGTGGCGAGGAGAAGCGGCGAGTTCCACGGCACGATGCAGGCGACGACGCCGACCGGCTCGTGGCGCGTGTAATTGAAGGTCTGCGGCTTGTCGATCGGGATGACGGCACCCTCGATCTTGTCGCAGAGCCCTCCGAAGTAATAGTACCACTGAGGCACATAAGCGCATTGCGCCGCCATCTCGGCGATCAGCTTGCCGTTGTCCCTGACCTCGATCTCGGCCAGCGCCTTGGCCTTGGTCGCGAGGATGTCGCCGAGCTTCCGCAGGAGCGCGCCGCGCTGCGTCGCCGTCAGTTTCGGCCAGTCGCCGGTCGTCAGCGCCTTGTGCGCGGCCTTGCAGGCGCGGTCGACGTCCTCGGCGTTGCCGCGCGGGATCAGCGCCCAGGTCTCGCTGCTGAACGGGTTCTCGCTCTCGAAGGTCTGGCCGGAGGCCGAGTCCACCCACTGCCCGCCGATGAACATCTTGTAGCGCGCGAGGGTCTGGGTTCCGCTGTCCATGGAGCGCTCCCGATCGGAAAGGGTTGGGGACGGCGAAGCTTACGCGAGGATGCCGGCCCGAGGAAGCCCGGCGCCCGCCGTGCCGTTCCCCGATCGCCGTCCCGAGACGCGCGAGGCCAACCGCGACCGGCGGGTGCCGACGTTCAGCACATCGTCGCGCGTGAGAATTATCCGCACCGGGACGCAGAAGCCCCGGGTCGGGCGCATCGCCGCAGACGGCGCCGGCCTCCGGTTCGAGGGCTGAGGCTCACGGCAGAGGGCGCTTGATCCACGCCGCGACGAGATCGACGAAGGCGGCCTCCATCCCGACAAAGCCGTGCCAGTGGAAGGCCTCGCACGGGTCGCCGCGCAGGTCCGATCCACCGTCGACGATCACGAGTTTCCGGATCGGCGCCCCAGAGAGCCGCTCGAACTGCGTCGGCACCTCGCGCGGATCACACAATCGGCACCCATCGCGGCGGTGATGGACCATGAGAACCGGCACGTCGATGCGCTCGAGGCGCTGATAGGGGAGCGCGCCTTCCCGATGGTGCGTGACGATGCTCGAGGCGAGCACGACGCCGTCGACAAGCCCGCGACCCGCCATCGCGATCGCAGCGGCGGCGGCCGAGATCGTGCCGCGGCTCGTCGCGACGAGCCAGACCGGCGCCGCTCCCGCTTCGCGCGCGAAGGCGGCGACCGCGCGGAGATCGCTCATGTGATCATCCGAGACGCGCGCGGCGTAGTCGAGGTCGGCGATATCGGATGGCCGCGATACGATCACCAAGTTGAATCCATGCGCGGCGAAGAGCCGGGCGCTCCGGATCATCACGTTCTGGCTCTCGGGCCAGCCACCCGGAACGACGCGGCCGATGCCGCCGGCCGAACCCGGGAGGAGGACGAGCGTCGCGGGCGCCGCGTTCTGACGAACCCAGAAGACCGGGACCGTGACGTCGGCGCGGGTCGGCAGAGCGCGAACGACACCCGCCGGCTCCTCCGCGCCGTGCGCGCCGGCGGGCCGGAACAACGCGACAGCAAGCGCGACCACCAGGGCGACCGGTCGCGCCCGGATCACTCGGCCGCCATCCGCAGCACCTCGAGGAAGGGCCGGCCGGCGCGTTCCTTCTCGATCAGCGCGTCGAGCACGCGGCGTGCGCGGATCGGACCGGCGTCGACGGCGATGTTGACGAAGGCCTTGTCGGGGAAGCGATCGAGCCCCGCCTGCACGCCCTCGATCACCGTCACATCCTCGCGGAGCGCGGTCAGGAAATTCTCGCGCACGAGCTCGGACACCGCAAGATCGCCGAGCTTGAAGTTCCGCACATGGGTCCAGAAGTAGAAGCTCGAGCGCTCGGTCTCCGGCGTCAGCATGTTGAAGGCGTGGAGCTCGATGCCCTGGCTGCGGTCGCCCGCGCGCGCGCCGGTGCCGGCGATGCAGCCCCCATGTCGACCTCGAGCAGCGACGGCGGGGTGTAGGTGATGATCTGCCAGCGGTCGATAGGGGTCGTGAAACCGCCGAGCTTCGCGTAGACGGGTGCGGCCGGCGAATCCATGATCCAGCGCGTCACGCGCACCAGGGTGCCGTTCTGCTCGGTCTCGATCGGGATCTCGGCGACGTTGTCGGTGCCGAGGGTCGTCCGATGGACGAAGCTCACGTGGCTCGGGTCGAGCAGATTGTCTGCGACCATGCGGTAATCGGCCTTCATCGGGATCGGATCGCCGACCACGACCGTCCACGCGGGATGGTCGTTGCGCCAGATCGCCGGGATGAGTGCAGGATCGGCGAGCGCCGCATCGCCCATCCAGATCCAGATCAGCCGCCAGCGCTCGACGACCGGAAAGCTCCGGATCGACGCGCGCTCCGGGATCGTCTTCTGGCCGGGGACATGCACGCAGCGTCCGGTGCAATCGAACACCAGGCCGTGATAGCCGCACTCGATCGTGTCGCCCTTGAGCGTCCCGAGCGAGAGCGCGAGGAACCGGTGCGCGCAGCGATCCTCGAGCGCGATCGGCGTGCCGTCCTCGCGCCGATACATCACGACCGGCTCACTGAGGATCGTGCGACCGAGAAGCTTGCGGCCGAGCTCCTGGCTCGCCGCGGCGACATACCAGCAATTGCGCAGGAACATGGTGGTCTCCGCCCGGACGCCCTCGGCGCGTCACTCTAGCGAGTAGGACACCCGAATTGAACCATTCGGCCACAAACTTCCCACAGTTTCGCGCGGCCGCCGACTTGCATCCGGACGGCCCGGATGCCACGTTGATCGTGTCGTTCCCGCGCGGGAACGACATCGGGAAAACCAGCGAGGAGGATGCAGCCGCATGACTCCACCGGGCAATCCCCGCGGGCCCCGCCGGTGTGCGGGGCCGCGGCGCCACCGCTAGGTCGTGGACTCATAAGCACGAGTCCATAGGCGGGTAGTGGCCAATAGGACGGCGGCCAGATAATTGCGCGCCAGCTTTTCGAAACGGGTGGCGATACGGCGGAAGTGCTTCAGTTTGTTGAAGAAGCGCTCGACCAGATTGCGCTGACGGTAGATGCCGGTCTCGACGACGCGCCGGACGCGCACATTGCTTTGGGAAGGG
>VGEU01000147.1 GCA_016869145.1 Alphaproteobacteria bacterium
GCGGCGGCCGCGGCGGCGACCGGGTCGGCGGGGTCGGCGCCGGACCGCAGCACGGCGAGCGCCACCGCCCGGTAGAGGAGCCCGGTGTCGAGATGGGCGAAGCCGAAATGGCGCGCGATCCGCCGGGCGAGCGTGCCCTTGCCGGCCGCCGCCGGCCCGTCCACCGCGATGACGGTCGGGTCGGCCACCGCCGGGCGCTCAGCCGGCCGGGCCGATCGTCGCGCCGAGCCCGTTCATCACGGCGACGAAGCCCGGAAAGCTCGTGTCGATGACCCGGCCGTCGTCGATCTCGACCGGCCGCTCGGCGGCGAGTCCGAGGACGAGGAAGGCCATCGCGATCCGGTGGTCGAGATTGGTCGCGATGCGGCAGCCGCCGCGGGGCGGGCCGCCGCGGCCCTCGACGACGAGATCGTCGCCCTCGACCGTGGCCGCGACGCCGGCGGCGGCGAGGCCGGTCTCGATCGCGGCGAGGCGATCGCTCTCCTTGACACGGAGCTCGGCGAGGCCGCGGAACCGGCTCCGTCCGGTGGCGAAGGCAGCGGCGACCGCGAGGATCGGGTACTCGTCGATCATCGACGGCGCGCGCGCGGCCGGCACGTCGACGGCGGCGAGCCGTCCGCCGCGGACGACGAGATCGGCGACCGGCTCGCCCGCCTCGATGCGGCGGTCGGCGAGCGTCACGTCGGCGCCCATCTCGGCGAGGGTCGTGTAGAGACCGGCGCGGAGCGGGTTCATGCCGACCCCGGTCACGGTGACGACCGAGCCCGGCACCAGGAGCGCGGCGACCGCCGGGAAGGCGGCCGAGGACGGATCGGTCGGCACGATCACCGGCCGCGCCGCGAGCTCGGGCCAGCCGCCGACCGTGATATGGCGGCGGCCGTCGGCGTCGTCGGCGACCGCGACGGCGGCGCCGAAATGGCGCAGCATCAGCTCGGTATGGTCGCGCGTCGGCGCGCGCTCGATGACCGTTGTCGCGCCCGGCGTGTTGAGCCCGGCGAGGATGATCGCCGACTTGACCTGCGCCGAGGGCACCGGCGTCTCGTAGACGATCGGCACCGGCTCGGCGGTGCCCTGGACGACGAGCGGCATGCGTCCGCCGGCGCGCATCAGGAAGCTCGCCCCCATGCGCTCGAGCGGCGTCGCGACGCGCGCCATCGGCCGGCGGCAGAGCGAGGCGTCGCCGGTCATGTGCGTGGTCATGTCCTGGGTCGCGACGAGGCCCATCAGGAGCCGCGCCGAGGTGCCGGAATTGCCGAGGTCGAGGACGCTCTCGGGCTCGGCGAGCCCGCCCACCCCGACGCCCCGGACCCGCCAGCGCCCGTCCGCCTCGGCGCGCACGGCGGCGCCCATGGCGCGGAGCGCGGCGGCGGTGGCATGGACGTCCTCGGATTCGAGCAGGCCCTCGATCACGGTCTCGCCGACCGCGATGGCGCCGATCATCAGCGCGCGGTGGGAGATCGATTTGTCGCCCGGAACCCGCACCGTGCCCTGGAGTGCCGACGCGGTCCCGGAGGTGAGCGCGGTCAAGGCCCGGTTCCTCGGCGGGGGTGGACGCTCTTTAACACGCCCGGGGCGGGCGGCAACAGGGCTGCCCGGATTAGGTTTTGACAAGTCGGACCGGAACGTGGCAAACGACCGGCCCTGTCGCGCATTCTCCCGGAGGCCCTCGTGTCGAAACCCGAATGGGGGTTGAAGCGTTCCTGCCAGAGCTGCGGGGCGCGCTTCTACGATCTGTTGCGCAGCCCGATCATCTGCCCCAAATGCGGCGCCGAGTTCGATCCCTTGGCCAATCTGCGGCCGCGGCGCGGGCGTGGCGCGGCGGAGTCGAAGGAACGCCGCGAGCGCGAGGCGCCGGTGGCGGAGGGGGCGGCGCTCGGGATCGAGACCGAGGAGGTCGCCGACGCCGACGCCGAGGACGAGGCGGTGATCGAGGACGCCTCCGAGCTCGGCGAGGACGATGTCGCTGAAGTGATCGAGGGCGAGGCCGACGAGGAGGAGCGCTGAGACGCGCCGCGCCGCGCCGCGCAGGGCCGACGGGCCGCGCAGCGCCGACGAGCCGATCCGCCGCCGCGTTTTCCGCTTGCCGCCGTTCGGCGCGGTTCGGTAGCTTCCAGGAGCGCGGCGACCCGACCGCCGGCGCCGACCGGGATTGCAGGGGCCATAGCTCAGTTGGGAGAGCGCTTGAATGGCATTCAAGAGGTCAGGGGTTCGACTCCCCTTGGCTCCACCAGATCGAGCGAAGGGCCGGATCGCGCGATCCGGCCCTTTCGGTTTGCTCGTCCCGGAGCCGGCGGAAATGAGGCTCGGATCCGCGGCTGACGTGAACGGGTGAACGCCCATGCGCTATCTCGCGGTACTCCACAAGGACCCCGGGTCCGATTTCGGCGCCCACGCGACCGACGTGCCCGGGACCTACGGCACCGGCGCGACGCCGGAAGCCGCGCTCGCCGGATGACCGATGACGGACCTCGCGGCGCTGGTGTTTTCCGGGCGGTCGTTCCGATCGTCCGTGCGACGGGGATCGGCCGCCGCCGGCGGCCTCAGCTCTTGATCGTCACGGTCTCGTACTCGGCCGGGAGCGTGATCTCGAGCACCTCGTAGTCGTCGGAATAGTAGAGCACGTTGTGCCGGATCGACGGCGGCTGGATCCAGCTGTCGCCGGCCTCGATCTCGACCTCGCCCTGGCCCTCGAACCACACCCGCGACCGGCCCTTGAGGCAATAGACCATCTGGAACTCGAGATCGTGGTAGTGGAGCCCGCTGCCGCCGGGCGGGCACGGGTTCGTGGTGCGGATCAGGTGGACGTGGACGCGCCCGCCGGTCGACTTGGCGACGCCGAGATCGCGGTATTCGCGATAGGCGCGGAGCCCGTCGCCCTTGAACGGGTTGTCGCGCGCCTTGTTGATGACGAAGCTCGACGTGATCTTGCCGGTCGCGCTCATCGGTGACTCCCCTCCTCGGCGGTGCGGTCGTGCGGTCATGCGGTTCGCCCGGCCATTGTGCCAGACCCGGGCGCGACGGCAACAGGCCCGCTCAGCGGTCGAGCGTGCCGACCGTGAGATCGCGCCGTGCCGTCTGCAGCGACACCGTGAAGCCCGCGATCACGTCGATGAACGCCATCAGGGTGATCAGGAAGAACGTCGTCGTCGCGAAGCGCGGCAGGAGCACGAACTCGAGCAGGCACACGACGAACACCGCCATCGAGAGTGCATGGTCGATCACCGCCGCGACCGAGGTGCGCGTCGCCTTCAGGATCTCGAAATAGACGAAGAGGAGCGCGACCGCGACCAGGAGGTCGCCGGCGGTGACCGTCCATGACGCCGCCGACGGCAGATCGAGCGCGAACACCGGCGCCGTCACCGCCGGCCCGGTGACGTAGACCATGGCGTTGTAGACGATGACGACGAAAGCGAGGAGAGGGATGCTCCGGAGAATGGCCATGGTGGTTCGCCCTCGTTCGCGGCCCGTGCGCGGCTATTTCTGGCCGGTGCCGCCGAACACCAGCCAGAACGTGCCGATCACCTCGGCGACCAGACGTCGCGACAAGTCCATGGCGATGCCCCCTCGGTCACGTCAAGCCTCTGCGAAGTCTAGGTGTGCGTCGGGGCGGCGGCAAGCCGGCGTTCGCCGTGGGCGGCGGCGGCGAAATCCGCTAGGGTCACGGCCATCCGTGCGAATGGAGGAAGGATGCGCATCCGACCGGGTCTCGTCGGCGCCGCGCTCGCGACCGCGCTTGCGCTCGCGCCCCCGGCGACGGCAAACGATTCCTCGGCGACGCTCGGTGCCGGCGGGATCGAGCTCCGCAAGAACAGCGCGGTCACGCTCGCGGCCGAGGATCTGTTCGTCAGCCGCGAGGCGGTGCGCGTCCGCTACGAGTTCGTCAACCGCACCGACCGGCCGGTGACGACGCTGGTCGCCTTTCCGCTGCCGGTCGTCGATCTCGCCGTCTATGCCGAGGTCGACGTGAACGTGCCCGATGCCGACCCGGTCAATTTCGTCGGCTTCTCCGTCACCGTCGACGGCCGGCCGGTCGCGGCGCGGAGCGAGATCAAGGCCGAGCGCCACGGCCGCGACGTCACACCCTTGCTGCGCGAGCACAAGGTGCCGATCAGCGCCTTCGCACCCGATCTCCGCGAGGCGCTGTTCGCGGTGCCGAAGGCGAAGCAGGAGGCGCTCGTCGCCGCCGGCGTCGTCGACTATCAGCACGAATACGGCGCGGTGTTCCCGCTGTGGACGGTGCGGACGACGTTCTACTGGGAGCAGACCTTCGCGCCCGGGCGCACCACCGTGATCGAGCACGCCTACGCGCCCGTCGTCGGCACGCAGTTCCTGAGCCCGTACATGGTCGACGATCCGTCCGACGACGACCGCAAATGGCTCGACAGGTTCTGCGGCGGCGCCGCGCTCCGCGCCGAGCTCAGCCGCCGGCTCGCCGACGCGGGCAAGACCGGGCCGGTCCACCTCCTCGCCGACACGATCGCCTATATCCTGACGACGGCGAACAACTGGAAGGGCCCGATCGGCCGCTTCCGGCTCACCGTCGATGCCGGCGATCCCAGCAATCTCCTCGCCGCGTGCCTGCCGGGGCTGCGCAGGACCGGGCCGAGCACCTGGACGCTCGAGCGACGCAACTATGCGCCCAAGAGCGAGCTCGACGTCCTGATCGTCCGGAGCGAGCCCGAGAAGTGACGACCGCGACCGCCTCGCCGGCGCCGCAAAGCGCGCTCGCCGCGCTCGCCGGGTTCCTGTTCGGCCGCGGCTGGTGGATGCTGTGGCATTTCTGGCTGTGGTCTTTCGCGCTGCCCTCGGGGCTCGTCACCTGGTACTTCGCGGTCGTGTTCGTGCCCGGCGGTGGCCCGCAGGGCGGCGAGGCGATCGTGGCGGCGTGGGCCTGGTGGATGCTCGGCTACTCGATCGCCGCCGCGGTGGCGGCGATCCTGTGGGCGAAGATGCGGACCGGCACCGCGTGGCGCCGGCGCGGCGTGCCGGCGGTCGCGGCGCTCGGCCTCTGGCTCCTGGTGCTGTGGCTCGACCTCGTCCTCATCGACCGCGTGATCGCGGTCGAAACCGGCGTGCTCCGCCTCGCCGCGACCGTCGTCGACATCGCGCTCAAGCTCGCGCTTCTCTGGGTGCATCTTTTCGTCGTGTGGCGCTACCGCCGGCGCGGCGCCGGCGCCGGCGCTCGATAGAAGCGCCTCACGCGCCGATGAGCCGGACGCTCCGGTTCTCCGGCACCGCAATGGTCTTCTTGCGCGTGAGCCAGCGCGCGAGGAGCTCGTAGATCGGCGGCCCCTCGACGGTCTCGGCGACCGAGCCCCAGCCGGCGACCGTGTAGCGGCGCCCCGGCTCGATCGGCGCATCGTCGCGGCTCCGCCGGAGATCGGAGACGCGCCGGCCGATCGGCTGGCCGACATCGAGCGTGTAGGCGATGCCGCCGGCGCGGACCATGTCGCCGCCCTGCTGCAGATAGGGGTCGAGATTGAAGAGATTGTCGGCGACGTCCTCGAGGAGCGCCTTCAGCGCCTCGCCGGTCATCTCGGTGCGGTAGGCGTTGGGATAAGTGATCGCGGTCTGGCCGTAGACGTCCTCGACCGTGATGTCGTGGCCGGGCAGGAGCGTCGGCCCCCAGCGGAAGCCCGGCGACAGCGTGATCTCGGCGTCGCGCTCCTCGGCGAGAGCCGCGAGGATCAGATCGTCGAACGTGCCGTTGAGATTGCCGCGCCGCCACAAGGCGGTCTCGGTGCGGCCGAGGACGCGCGCGAGCGTCGCCGCGTGCGGGGCGCGGATCGTCTCGACCAGCCGCGCCATGTCGGGATCGGGACGGATCGCGTCGGCGAAGATCGGGATCAGCTTGTGGCGGAAGCCGGCGACACGCCCGCCGCCGATGTCGAGATCGAGCCGGGCGACGAACTTGCCATAGGCGCCCGAGGCGAGGAGGAGCGTGCGCCCGACGGTCTCGACCCTGGGCAGCGCGTCATGGGTGTGGCCGGTCAGCATCACGTCGATGCCGTCGACGCGCGCCGCCATCTTCTGGTCGACGTCGAAGCCGTTGTGGCTCAAGACAACGACGAGATCGGCGCCCGCGGCGCGTGCAGCGGCGACACGCTCGCGCATCGTCTCCTCGCGGATGCCGAACACCCAGCTCGGGATCATCCAGCGCGGATTGGCGAGCGGGGTGTACGGGAACGCCTGGCCGATCACTGCGATCTTCAGCCCGCCGCGCTCGAAGACCGCGGTGTGCGCGAACACGTCCTCGTCCCACTCGCTGTCCTTGACGTTGCCGGCGAGGAACGGGAAGCCGAGCGCCTCGACGATCTCCTTCACCCGCGCCTCGCCGAGCGTGAACTCCCAGTGCCCGGTCATCGCCTCGACGCCGAGCGCCCGCATGGCGCGGACCATGTCCTCGCCCTTGGTCGCGAGCGCGGTGTAGGAGCCCTGCCAGGTGTCGCCGCCGTCGAGGAGAAGCGTGCGGCCCGGCCGTTCGGCGCGGATCGCCTTGACGACGGTCGCGATGCGGTCGAGCCCGCCCATCCGGCCATAGGCGCGGGCGAGCGCGACGAAATCCTCGGCGGTGAACGCGAACGCCTCGGGCGCGCCGGCGTCGATGCCGTAATGGCGGAGGAAGTCGCGGCCGGTGATGTGCGGCGGCATCCCGCGCGCCGGCCCGACGCCGATATTGAGCGTCGGCTCGCGGTAGAGCGTCGGGACGAGCTGGGCGTGGAGGTCGGTGACGTGGATCAGCGTCACCTGGCCGGTCGCCTCGAAGGCGAGGAGATCGGCCTCGCGGATCGCGCGCCGCTCGGCGAGCTGGGCGAGCGAGGGACCGCCGGCGAAGAGCGTCGCGGTCGCGGCGGCGACCTGGAGGAAGTCGCGCCGGCCGATCATCGCGGGCTCAGCCGATCGCGATCTCGGCCTTGGTGCGGTAGACCGCGCCGTCGTCGTCGGTCCAGCTCATCTCGAGCGTCCCGGCCGCGTCGACCTTGAGGAAGAACGCGAGATAGGGATTGGCCGAGATCGCCGGATGCCAGTCGGCGGCGAACACCTGCTTGCCGCCATAGGTCGCGACGACCTTGTTGAGGATGCGGCGCGGGATCGTCTTGCCGTCGGCGTCCTTGCGCTGGCCGCTCTCCATCGGGTGGTTGACCAGCGTCTTGATCTCGACGACCTCGCCCGCCTTCGCCGTCTTGGGGGCCCGGATACGGACCGTGACCTTGGGATCCATCGCTCGTTCCTCCCCTCAGCCGCCGCAGCCGCCGATCGTGACCTTGACCTCGCGCGCGACGCGCCAGAGCGAGCCGTCGCTCATCTCGGCGAGCGCGGTCACGGTCTGCGTCTCGGCGAGGCGGACGCGCGTCGTGACCTCGGCCTTGCCGCATTGCGGCGAGAAGCGGAAGCTCGCGACGCCCGGCAACGGGTTGCCATCAGCGACGATGTGGATCGCGCGGACGTGGTCGGCCTCGGACATCGGGCTCTCGACGCGAACGGTCAGCGGCACGGCGTTGCCGTTCTCCGCGATCGAGGGGAGGTTGAGGTCGATCCGCCCCTCGCGCGTCGGCTTGCCGCCGATCAGCTTGGCGAGCTCGGCCGCCGCCGCGGCGGGCGTCGCCGCCGCCGGCACCGGCGCCAGGCTCGCCCCCGCCG
>VGEU01000148.1 GCA_016869145.1 Alphaproteobacteria bacterium
GGGCGCGCCCGAGGCACCCGGCGCGCGGGGCGCGCAGGGCGCGGCATGAGCGGGCTCTATCTCTGGATCAAGGCACTTCACGTGGTGAGCGTGATCGCCTGGATGGCGGGGATGCTCTATCTGCCGCGGCTCTATGTCTATCACTGCGAAGCGGCGCCGGGCTCGCCGGCCTCCGAGATGCTCAAGGTGATGGAGCGGCGGCTGCTCCGCGCCATCATAAACCCGGCGATGGTGGCGACATTCGTGTTCGGCGGGCTCCTCCTCGCCGCGCCGGGTGCCGTCGACTGGGGCGCGGTCTGGATCTGGGCCAAGCTCGTCCTGGTCGCGGCGATGACGGTGATGCACGTCCTCTTCGCACGCTGGCGCCAGGACTTCGCCGCCGATCGCAATACGCGGCCGGCCAAGTTCTACCGCATCGCCAACGAGGTCCCGACGCTGTTCATGATCGCGATCGTGATCCTCGTCATCGTGCGGCCGTTCTGAGGTCAAGTACCGTGGCGGCCGAATAGTGCAGACGATTGACGTGCGGCGGATTTTTGTCTATCAATCGCCTGTGCCGGTAACGGCTCTCTAACCGCCTCCCAGACCAAATAGACCAAGAGCCGTGCGGCCGACCCAACGGCCGTGGACGCGCCCCATATCAGGACGGCGCGCATCGCCCCACCCTCCGTGCCGCACCCCTCCGCGCATCGCATCGGACCCCGCATGAACCTCCAGGAACTCAAGCAGAAGTCGCCCAGCGACCTCTTGGCCTATGCCGAGGAGCTGCAGATCGAGAACGCCTCCAACCTGCGCAAGCAGGACATGATGTTCGCGATCCTCAAGCAGCTCGCCGAGAACGAGATTCCGATCTTCGGCGACGGCGTGCTCGAGATCCTGCAGGACGGGTTCGGCTTCCTGCGCTCGCCCGAGGCCAACTATCTGCCCGGGCCCGACGACATCTATGTCTCGCCGAGCCAGATCCGCCGCTTCGGCCTCCGGACCGGCGACACGGTCGAGGGCCAGATTCGCTCGCCCAAGGACGGCGAGCGCTATTTCGCCCTCCTCAAGGTCACCAACATCAATTTCGACAATCCGGACAAGGTCCGCCACCGCATCAATTTCGATAACCTGACGCCGCTCTATCCCGACGAGAAGCTCAACCTCGAGCTCCTCGACCCGACGAGCAAGGACCTCACGACCCGCATCGTCGATCTCATCGCGCCGCTCGGCAAGGGCCAGCGCGCGCTGATCGTCGCGCCGCCGCGCACCGGCAAGACGATGATGCTGCAATCGATCGCGCACGCGATCACCGGCCGCAACGCCGATGTCTATCTGATCGTCCTCCTGATCGACGAGCGGCCGGAGGAGGTCACCGACATGCAGCGGTCGGTGAAGGGCGAGGTGGTGAGCTCGACCTTCGACGAGCCGGCCGTGCGTCACGTCCAGGTCGCCGAGATGGTGATCGAGAAGGCGAAGCGCCTGGTCGAGCACAAGCGCGACGTCGTGATCCTCCTCGATTCGATCACCCGGCTCGCGCGCGCCTACAACACGGTGGTGCCGTCGTCGGGCAAGGTGCTGACCGGCGGCGTCGATGCCAACGCGCTGCAGCGGCCGAAGCGGTTCTTCGGCGCCGCGCGCAACATCGAGCAGGGCGGCTCGCTCACCATCATCGCGACCGCGCTGATCGACACCGGCTCGCGCATGGACGAGGTGATCTTCGAGGAGTTCAAGGGCACCGGCAATTCCGAGATCATCCTCGACCGCAAGCTGTCCGACAAGCGCACCTTCCCGGCGATCGACATCACGCGCTCGGGCACGCGCAAGGAGGAGCTCCTCGTCGACCGCGCGACGCTGTCGAAGATGTGGGTGCTGCGCCGCATCCTGACGCCGATGGGCGTCGTCGACGCGATGGAGTTCCTGCTCGACAAGATCAGGGGCACCAAGACCAACGCCGACTTCTTCGACTCGATGAACCAGTAGCGCGCACCCGCGCGCGCTACGGCAGGAGGATCGTCGAGCCCGTCGTCGCGCGCCCCTGGAGTGCGGCGTGTGCCTTGGCCGCGTCCCGGAGCGGCCAGGTCTGGTTGATCCCGATCTTCACCGCCCCCGACTTCACCACTTTGAACAGATCGCGCGCGCGCATCGAGAGCTCGGCGTGGTCGCGGGTATAGTGCGGCAGCGACGGCCGCGTCAGGAACAGCGAGCCGCGCTGCGACAGGAGAAGCGTCTCGAACGCCGGCACCGGGCCCGAGGCGTTGCCGAACGTGACGAAGAGCCCGCGCGTCTCGAGACAGTCGAGGGATGCCGGGAACGTCGCCTTGCCGATCGAATCGTAGACCACCGGAACGCCCTTGCCCTCGGTGATCTTCTTCACCCGCGCGACGAAGTCCTCCTCGGTGTAGACGATCGGGTGGTCGCAGCCGTGCTTCTTCGCGAGCCGCGCCTTCTCCTTCGAGCCGACGGTGCCGATCACGGTGGCGCCGAGATGCTTCGCCCACTGGCACACGATCAGCCCGACGCCGCCGGCCGCGGCGTGGATCAGGATCGTCTCGCCCTTCTTCACCTTGTGGATCTCGCGGATCAAATATTGCGCGGTGAGGCCCTTGAGCATCATCGCCGCCGCCTGCTGGTCGGTGATGCCGGGCGGGATCTTGACGACGCGCGCGGCCTCCATGACGCGTGTCTGCGCGTAGGAGCCGATCGGTCCGCTGGCATAGGCGATACGGTCGCCGACCTTGACATGGGTGACGCCGCGCCCGACCGCCTCAACGACGCCCGCGCCCTCCTGGCCGGGCGTGAACGGCTTCGGCGACGGGTAGAGCCCGATGCGGAAATAGACGTCGATGAAGTTGAGCCCGACCGCGGTATGACGGACCAGGATCTCGCCCGGGCCGGGCTTGCCGACCGCGACCTCCTGCCATTTCATCACCTCGGGCCCGCCGGTCTCGTGCACGCGGATCGCGTACGCCATCGCATACCCCCCTAAAAATTGTTTCGCCGGCGGACCGGCGTTTTCGACGATTGGGCTTGTTCTAGGATGCCGCCGCGTGGTTGGCAAACGGGAGTGGAAGCGCGCCGCGCTCGAGCGCGAGGAGAAAGCGCTTGGTGTCGAGCCCGCCTTGCCCGGAATAGCCGGTGAGCGCGCCACCGGCGCCGACGACGCGGTGGCAGGGGATGATGATCGGGATCGGATTGCGGCCGCAGGCGGCGCCGACCGCACGCGGCGCGGCGCCGGTCACGCGGGCGAGCGCGCCATAGGTCGCGGTGGCGCCGAACGGGATCGCGGTCATGCGGTCCCAGACGCGGCGCTGGAAGGCGGTGCCGGCGGGCGCGAGCGGGAGATCGAACGCCGCGAGCCGGCCGGCGAAATAGGCCTCGAGCTGGCGGCGCGCCTCGCCGAGGACGGCCGATCCGGCCGAGCGCGGCACGTTCCCCCAGTCGAGCGCGACGATCGCGCCGCCGCGCTCGCTGACGACGAGCGGCCCGAGCGGGCTCGGAACGACGGCGCGGCCGAGCGCGTCGGGACCGGAGGGCTCAGAGGGCTCAGAGAGCGGCGCGGAGCGCATCGGGATCGGCGAGCGGGAGCGAGCAGGTCGTGCCGACGCAGACATAGGCGGTGGCGCGCCCGCCGATCTGGCCCTTGCCGTGCGCGGGATGGCTCGCGGGCAATGCCGCCCCCGGCGCGACGACCTGGAGGACGAGCGTCGGCACCGAGCGTGCGGCGAGCGCGGCGAGGAGCGCGTCCGTTGCCGCCTCGCCGCGACGGCCGACGACGACGACCTGGGTCGCGCGGGTGAGGAGCTCGTGCGCCTCGAACAGCGTTCCGAGCGAAGAAAAATTGCGCGCGATCTCGCCCGAGAAGGAGCGGACGATCGCCGCCGCGCGCGCCCGGTAGGCGTCCTCGCCGGTGAGGTAATAGAGGCGCGCGATCACGCTCGCGGCGATGCCGTTGCCGGCCGGCGTCGCGTTGTCGAACGCGGTCTTGGTGCGGAGGATCAGCGCCTCGGCGTCGTCGGCGGTGAAGAAATAGCCGCCCGCGCGCGCGTCCCAGTAGTGCCGGTCGAGGGTGGCGATCCAGCCGCGCGCCGCCTCGAGATACCCCGCATCGCCGGTCGCCTGGCCGAGCGCGAGCGCGGCGCGCGCCATGTTGGCGTAGTCGTCAAGCGTCGCTGCGTGGCGGAGCCGCCCGGCGCGCCAGGAATGCCGGAGCCGTCCGCCCTCGACCATCGTTTCGGCGACAAAACGAAACGCCCGTTGCGCCGCGGCGATCCATCCCGACTCCGAAACGACACGGCCGGCATTGGCGAGGGCGGCGATCATCAGCCCGTTCCAGTCGGCAAGCACCTTGTCGTCCCAGCCGGGGCGGACACGATGGGCGCGCGCGGCGAGGAGAACCCCGCGCGCCCGCGCGAGCCGCGCCTCGGCGGCATCGTCGAGGAGATCGGGGCGCGCGGTCCGGTTGAGGATCGTGTGGCCTTCCCAGTTGCCGTCCGCCGCGACGTCGTAGTGCGCCTTGAAGAAGGCGGCCTCGGTGCCGAGGAGTGCCTCGATCTCGGCCTCGGTCCAGACATAGAAGCGGCCCTCCTCGCCCTCGCTGTCGGCATCGAGCGAGGAGGCGAACGCGCCGCCGTCGGCGATCATCTCGCGCAGCACCCAGCCGACGGTCTCGCGGATGCGCGCGAGATAGAGCGCGCGGCCGGTGTCCTGCCAGGCGGCGAGGAGAAGATGGATGAGCTGCGCGTTGTCGTAGAGCATCTTTTCGAAGTGCGGGACGAGCCAGGCCGCATCGGTCGAATAGCGGGCATAGCCGCCGCCGAGATGGTCGTAGATGCCGCCCTGGCTCATCTTGTCGAGCGTGAGGGTGACGGCCGCGCGCATCGCGGTGTTGCCGGTCCGCTTGTAGCCGCGCCAGACGAAGTCGAGGATCGAGGGGTTCGGGAACTTGGGTTCCGAGCCGATGCCACCGTGCTTCTTGTCGAATTCCTTGACGAGGCGGAGCGCGGCGCGGTCGGGAAGATCGTCGGCGATATCCTGGCCGGGCTCCGCGGTGAACATCTGGGCGAGGCCCTCGGCGATGCCGGCGGTGCTCTCGGCGATCTTGTCGGGCTTGGCGCGGTAGACATCGGCGATGCCGGTCAGCACGTCGCGGAACGACGGCCGGCCCCAGCGTTGCTCGGGCGGGAAATAGGTGCCGCCCCAGAACGGCTTGCCCTCGGGCGTGAGGAACATGGTGAGCGGCCAGCCGCCCTGCTGGCCGAGGAGCTGGAGCGCGTGCTGATAGATGGTATCGAGGTCGGGCCGTTCCTCGCGGTCGACCTTGACGTTGACGAACAGCCGGTTCATCAGCGCCGCGGTTTCCGCGTGCTCGAAGGATTCATGCGCCATCACATGGCACCAGTGGCACGCGGCATAGCCGATCGAGAGGAGGATCGGCTTGTTCTCGCGCTTGGCGCGGCCGAGCGCCTCGGGGCCCCACGGATACCAGTCGACCGGATTGTCGGCGTGCTGGAGGAGATAGGGGCTCGTCTCGTGCGCGAGGTGATTGCTGGCCATGAGCGTCATCTGGTGTCGGCGCGGGTCCGGTCAACCGCGGCCGGGCGTGAAACCGAGGCGAGCCGCGCGCGTCGTTGAACCGGGGCCGCGTCTCGGCGTAGTGTGCGCCGTCGAAGGCGCGCCGGACAGCGTAGCCGGCCTCGCGAGGGCGCACGATGAAAATCTCCATCGACGTCGACTGCAGCCCGGAGGAGGCGCGCCGCTTCCTCGGGCTTCCCGACGTGACCGCGGTCAACGAGACGCTGGTCGCCGCGCTCAAGGCGCGGATGACCGAGAGCCTCGCCGCGACCGGGCCGGAGGCCGTGATGAAGGCGTGGTTCCCGGCCGGTGCGCCGGGCATGGATCAATGGCGCGCGTTCTGGTCGGGACTCGCCGCCGCAACCCAGGAGAAGGGCGAGAGGAAATGAGTGCGAACGACGGTGACGCGCCGCTCTACTACCGCAAGCACGTCTTCATGTGCACCAACGAGCGCGAGGCGGGCCACCCGCGCGGCTGCTGCAAGGAGAAGGGCGCAGACGACGTGCGGAACTACATGAAGGCCAAGGCCAAGGCGCTCGGTCTCAAGGACGTCCGCATCAACGCCGCCGGCTGTCTCGACCGCTGCGAGCTCGGCATCTCGGTGGTCGTCTATCCCGAGGGCGTCTGGTACACGGTGTCCTCGTTCGAGGACGCCGACGAGATCCTCGAGAAGCACCTCGTCGAGGGTGGCCGCGCGACCCGGCTCCTGATGCCGGCGGAAGACCCCAAGCACTGAGGCGGACCGAACGCTGCGGCGCGCGGGCCGAGCCGGGGATCGTTCCGGTCCCGTAATGAACCGCCGCGCGGGTCGCGGGGGGTCGTTGCGGTCGCGGAACGATCGTCCGGCGATGCGAGGCCGGCGGTGACGCAGCCCGGGGCGACGATCTTCGCGCCGGCGACAGGCGCAGGGCGGGCCGGAATCGCCGTCATCCGGGTCTCGGGCCCCGGCGCCGGCCTTGCGCTCCGCGCGCTCGGCCTCGCCCGCCTGCCGCCGCCACGGCGTGCGACGCGCGCCCGGCTTCGCGATGCGGCCGGCGAGTCCATCGACGACGGTCTCGTTCTGTGGTTTCCGGCGCCCGCGAGCTATACCGGCGAGGATGTGGCGGAGCTCCACGTCCATGGCGGCCGGGCGACCGTCGCAGCGATGCTCGGCGCGCTCGCCGCCATCCCCGGGCTGCGGCCGGCCGAGCCGGGCGAATTCACCCGCCGGGCATTCGAGAACGGCAAATTCGATCTGACAGCGGCGGAAGGGCTGGCCGACCTCGTCGCCGCCGAGACCGAGGCGCAGCGACGCCAGGCGCTCCGCCAGCGCGACGGCGCGCTCGCCCGCCTCTATGACGGCTGGCGCGGCCGGCTGGTGCGGACGCTCGCGCATCTCGAGGCCGATCTCGATTTCGCCGACGAGGACCTGCCGGACGATCTCGGCCGGAGCGCGGCGACCGCGCTCGCGGCGCTCGCCGCAGAGGTCCACGCCCATCTCGCCGGCGCCGGACGCGGCGAGCGGCTCCGCGACGGGTTGTCGATCGCGATCGTGGGCGCCCCGAACGTCGGAAAATCAAGCCTTCTCAATGTGCTGGCTCAGCGCGAGGCGGCCATCGTGGCAACGACGGCGGGGACGACCCGGGACGTGATCGAGGTCCATCTCGACCTCGGCGGCTATCCGGTGGTGCTGGCCGACACGGCCGGGCTGCGCCCGACCGACGATCCGGTCGAAGGCGAGGGCGTGCGCCGGGCGCGGGCCCGGGCGATGGCGGCGGACCTCAAGCTCGCGGTCTTCGACGCCACGGTCGGGGTCGACGACGAGACCGCAGGCCTGGTCGATGCCGATAGCGTGGTGGTGATGAACAAGGTCGATGCGGCGGCTGGACCCGTGCCCGGCGCCGTCGCCGGGCGGTCGGCCCATCAGGTCTCGGCGCGGACCGGGGCGGGGATCGCGGACCTCCTCGCGGTCCTCACGGCCGAGGCGGGGCGCCGCATGGCGGTCGGGGCGCAGGCCGGGTTGACCCGG
>VGEU01000149.1 GCA_016869145.1 Alphaproteobacteria bacterium
CCGGCGGTCGCGGCCCGCTCACCCGCCAGCGCTTCGCCCAGCTCCTCAAGGCGCTCGCGGTCGAAGCCGGTATTGACCCTGCCAGGGTCTCGCCGCATGTTCTCCGCCACGCCTTCGCGAGCCACCTCCTCAGACACGGCGCGGATCTCCGGACGGTTCAGCAAATGCTCGGTCACGCCGACATCGCCACGACCCAGATCTACACCCACGTCCAGGACGACGCGCTGAAGACGCTCGTCAACACGCGCCATCCGCTGGCGGCCACAGCGCGCGACGGCCGCGCGCGCCGGCGCACGCCGCGCGGCTGAGCCGGGCCCGCGCCCGCCCGCCATGCTGAGCCATCTCGATTTCGAGCAGTCGATCGTCGAGCTCGAGACCAAGATCGAGGAGCTCCGCCATCTCGGCGATGCCGCCAATCTCAAGATCGCGGGCGAGGTCTCGCGTCTCGAGGCGCGTCTCGACCGGCTGCTCCGCCAGACCTACGCCAAGCTCGCGCCGTGGCAGAAGGTCCAGGTCGCGCGCCATCCGCGCCGGCCGCACTGCACCGACTTCATCTCCGGGCTGATCGAGGGTTTCACTCCGCTCGCCGGCGACCGCGCCTTCGCCGATGACGAGGCGATCGTCGGCGGGCTCGGCCGCTTCCGCGGGCTCTCGGTCGTCGTGATCGGTCAGGAGAAGGGCGCCGACACCGATTCGCGCGTGAAGCACAATTTCGGCATGGCCAAGCCCGAGGGCTATCGCAAGGCGCAGCGCCTGATGGCGGTCGCCGAGCGCTTCGGTCTGCCCGTGGTGACGCTCGTCGATACGCCCGGCGCCTATCCCGGCGTCGGCGCCGAGGAGCGCGGACAGGCCGAAGCGATCGCGCGCTCGATCGATGTCTCGCTCGCGCTGCGGGTGCCGGTCGTCGGCACGGTGATCGGCGAGGGCGGCTCGGGCGGCGCGATCGCGCTCGCGGCGGCGAACAGCGTCCTTATGCTCGAGCACGCCATCTACTCGGTGATCTCGCCCGAGGGCTGCGCGTCGATCCTGTGGCGGAGCGGCGAGCACGCGCGGGATGCGGCCGAGGCGCTCAAGCTCACCGCGGCCGATCTCCTCCATCTCAAGGTGATCGACGAGATCGTGCCCGAGCCGGTCGGCGCCGCGCATCGCGATCCGGCGACGGCGATCCGCCACACCGGCGATGCGATCGAGGCGGCGCTGAAGCCGTTCCTCGCGCTCGACGGGCCGGCGCTCAAGGCGCGCCGGCGCGAGAAGTTCCTCGCGATCGGATCGCAGTTCCTGATCTAGGCGCGCCCGGCTGGATTCGCGCGGCTCAGCCGTAGCCGTGGCAGTGCTTGTATTTCTTGCCCGATCCGCACGGGCAGGGGGCGTTGCGCGGCACCTTGCCCCAGGTCGCGGGATCGTTCGGGTCGATCCAGCGGCCGAGCGGCGGATGCAGGCGCCAGCTGGGCGGCACGTCGGCGGGATCGGCCTCGGCCGTCAGAACGCCGGCGCCCGCGCCGATCGCGCGGAGCGCGCTCGCCGGATGCGCCGTGTCGGCACCGCCATTGGCGCGGACGCCAACCGGCTGCATCGCCGGATCCTCGCGGCCCTCGTAGACCGGCTCGCGCGCGCGCGCGGCCTCGGTCTCCTGCACCGCCTCGACGCGGAGCTCGAGATGCGAGAGAACGCCCGTCACCGTCTCGCGGAGCGTCCCCAGCATCGTATGGAAGAGCTCGAACGCCTCGCGCTTGTACTCGTTCAGGGGATCGCGCTGGCCATAGGCGCGGAGCCCGATGCCCTGGCGCAGGTGGTCGAGCGCGAGGAGATGATCCTTCCAGGTCTGGTCGACGAGCTGGACGAGGATGCTCTTCTCGGCCATGCGCATGATCTCGGGCGAGAAATTCGCCGCCTTCTCGGCCATGCGGCGATCTGATTCGCGCACCAACCGGTCGCGGATCTCCTCGTCGGCGATGCCCTCCTCCTTCGCCCAGTCGGCGAGCGGCAGGTTGAGCGCGAGCAGCCGCAGCGTCTCCTCGTGGAGGCCGGTGATGTTCCACTGCTCGGGATAGGCCTTCTTGGGGATCGCGCGCCGCACCATGTCGGCGATCACCTCGTGGCGCATGTCGTTGACCATCTGGGCGACATCCTTGGCGTTCATGATGTCGCGCCGCTGCTCGTAGACGACCTTGCGCTGGTCGTTCATCACGTCGTCGAAGCGGAGCAGGTTCTTGCGGATCTCGAAGTTCCGCTCCTCGACCTTCTGCTGCGCCTTCTCGAGCGCCTTGTTGACCCACGGATGGACGATCGCCTCGTTCTCCTCGAGGCCGAGCTTCTTGAGCATGCCGTCGATGCGCTCGGAGCCGAAGATGCGCATCAGGTCGTCTTCGAGCGAGAGGAAGAACTTCGATGCGCCGGGATCGCCCTGGCGGCCGGAGCGGCCGCGGAGCTGGTTGTCGATGCGCCGCGCCTCGTGGCGCTCGGTGCCGATGACGTAGAGCCCGCCGGCGGCGCGCACCACCTCGCGCACGGCGGCGACCTCGGCCGCGATGCGGGCGCGGACCTCGGGCTCGCGGCGTGCGCGCTCGTCGGGATCGCGGACCTGGGCGAGCTCGACGCGGACCTGCATGTCGGCATTGCCGCCGAGCTGGATGTCGGTGCCGCGGCCGGCCATGTTGGTCGCGATGGTGATCGCGCCGGCGCGGCCGGCCTGGGCGATGATGGTCGCCTCCTGCTCGTGGTAGCGCGCGTTGAGGACGGCGTGGTTGAGCTTGCGCTCCCTGAGGAGGCCGGCGAGGTGCTCCGACTTCTCGATCGAGACCGTGCCGACGAGGACCGGCTGGCCGCGCTTCTGGCAGTCCTCCATCAGGTCGAGGATCGATTTGTACTTCTCGGCCGCGGTGCGATAGACCTCGTCGTCGTGGTCCTTCCGGACGCAGGTGACGTTGGTCGGGATCTCGACCACCTCGAGTCTGTAGATCTCGCCGAACTCGCCGGCCTCGGTCATCGCCGTGCCGGTCATGCCGGCGAGCTTGGGATAGAGGCGGAAATAGTTCTGGAAGGTGATCGAGGCGAGCGTCTGGTTCTCCTGCTGGACCTCGACGCCCTCCTTGGCCTCGAGCGCCTGGTGCAGGCCCTCGGAGTAGCGCCGGCCCTCCATCATGCGGCCGGTGAACTCGTCGATGATGACGATCTTGCCGTCCTTGACGATGTAGTCGGTGTCGCGGGCGAACAGCTTGTGGGCGCGCAGGGCCTGGTTGACGTGGTGGACGACCGAGACGTTGACGAGGTCGTACATCGCCCGGCCCTTGAGGAGGCCGGCCTCCTGCAGGAGCGTCTCGATCCGCTCGGCGCCGGCTTCCGTCAGCGTGACGGCGCGGCTCTTCTCGTCCTTCTCGTACTCGGCCGGCTCGAGGCGCGGGATCAGCGTGTCGATCTGGCGGTAGAGATCGGAGGAATCCTCGGCGGGGCCGGAGATGATGAGCGGCGTCCGCGCCTCGTCGATGAAGATGTTGTCGACCTCGTCGACGATCGCGAAGTTGAACGGCCGCTGGACCATGTCCTCGAGCCGGAACTTCATGTTATCGCGGAGATAGTCGAAGCCGTACTCGTTGTTGGTGCCGTAGGTGACGTCGGCGGCATAGGCGGCGCGGCGCTCGGCGTCGTCGAGGCCGTGCACGATGACGCCCACCGTGAGGCCGAGGAAGCGGTAGATCTGGCCCATCCACTCGGCGTCGCGCCGGGCGAGGTAGTCGTT
Source organism: Alphaproteobacteria bacterium (assembly GCA_016869145.1). GTDB lineage: Bacteria > Pseudomonadota > Alphaproteobacteria > MPNO01 > VGEU01 > VGEU01. The sequence continues at coordinate 3,737 of VGEU01000149.1, forward strand.
GACGGTGACGACGTGGACGCCCTTGCCCTCGAGCGCGTTGAGATAGACCGGGAGCGTCGCGACCAGCGTCTTGCCCTCGCCGGTCTTCATCTCCGAGATCATGCCGCTATGCAGCACCATGCCGCCGATGAGCTGGACGTCGAAGTGGCGCTGGCCGAGGGTGCGCTTGGACGCCTCGCGGACGGTCGCGAAGGCATCGATCAGGATCGCATCGAGGCTCTCGCCCTTGGCGATCCGCTCGCGGAGCCAAGGCGTGCGCTGGGCGAGCGCGGTGTCGTCGAGCGCCTCGAGCTCCTTCTCCTTGGCGTTGATCGCATCGACGGTCTTGCCGTACCGCTTGACGACGCGATCATTGGCGCTCCCGAAAAGGCGTCGGGCGAGTCCGCTCAGCATGGGAAAGGGTCCTCAGTCGTCACGGTCCGGGCGTCACGGTCCGGGAAGGCGGGCGGAGAGTATCACGCCTGACCGCTTTTCCACAGATAGCGCGGCTGCCGGGGGTGTCAAAGATCGGCCCGGCGGCGCCGCGGGGCCGGAAAATGCGCGCCGGCGCATGATCTTGTGCACGGCCCGGCAATGTGCAAGATGCCGGTTTAGAAACCGTTACGGAGCGCGTCGTCCGGGCCGCGACCACGCGCTCGCGCGGCGCCGGTGCGCACAGTGCGCCAATCGAAAGGAACACGCCGGTGACGCTGAGGTCATTCCCGTTCCGGTCATTCCCGTTCCGGTCAGTCCCATTCCTGTCAGGCCCATTCAGGTCAATCGCGGCGAGGGCCGCGCTCGGCGCGGCCGTCGTGGTCGCGGCGACGGCGACCGCCTTCGCGCAGGGAACGCCGTCGCCACAGCCGGGCGCGGTGCCAGCCGCGCAGCCCGCCCCGAGCGCGGCGCCTGGCCCGAGCGCGACCGAGGACCCGGTCGTCGCGCGCGTCAACGGCCGCGACATCCTGCGCTCGCAGATCGTCGAGATGCAGCAATCGCTGCCGGCGCAGTTCCGTGACCTGCCGCTCAAGGAGCTGTTCCCGATCCTGCTCCGCCAACTCGTCGACACCCGCCTCGTCGCCGAGGCCGCGCGGAGCGCCCGGCTCGACCAGGATGAGCAGGTGAAGAAGCGCATCAACACGCTCACCGACCGCGTCCTCGAGCAGGCCTATGTCGAGCGCGAGGTGAAGAAGGAAGTCACCGACGAGAGGCTGCGGAGCCGCTATCAGGCGATCGCCAAGGAGTTCAAGCCGACGCCGCAGGTGCGCGCGCGCCATATCCTCGTCGCCTCCGAGGGCGCCGCGCGCGCGGTCATCGCCGATCTCGACAAAGGCGGCGACTTCGCCCGCATCGCGCGCGACAAGTCCTCCGACGGCGCCGCGCAGCGCGGCGGCGATCTCGGCTATTTCGGCCAGGGCGACATGGTGCCCGCCTTCGCCGGGGCGGCGTTCAAGCTGAAGCCGGGCGAATACACCAAAGCGCCGGTGCAGACCCAGTTCGGATGGCACGTCATCCGGGTCGAGGACCAGCGCACCTATGCCGGGCCGAGCTTCGAGGAGGCGCGCGAGGAGCTCCACGCGGCGGCGACGCAGGAGGCGGCCGAGAAGGTCGTCGAGACGCTGCGCGGGACGGCCAATATCGAGACCTTCAGCCTCGACGGCCCCGACGCCCGCCCCGAGATCCGCCTGCTGCCGCGCCCGGCGCGCTGATCGGCGCGTCGCCGGCTCGCTCCGCCCCGCCCGCGCGACAACGAAGAACAGGACCATGAACAAGGTCTCGCCCCTCGCCCCCGCCAAGTTTCCCCGTCTCGCGCCGCTCGCCGGCGTCACGCTCGGGAGCGCCGCCTGCGGGCTCCGCTATCGCGGCCGCACCGATCTCCTGTTCGTCGAGCTCGCGCCCGGCACCACCGTCGCCGGCACCTTCACCCGCTCGCTCACCTCATCGGCGCCGGTCGACTGGTGCCGCGCGGCGCTCGCCAAGGGCCGCGCGCGCGCCATCGTCGTCAACTCGGGCAACGCCAACGCCTTCACCGGCCGCGCCGGGGATGCCACCGTCGCGCGCACCGTCGCCGCGGTCGCCGGCCTCCTCGGTTGCGCCCGCGAGGAGGTGTTCGTCGCCTCGACCGGGGTCATCGGCGAGCCACTCCCCGACGACAAGATCACCGCCGCGCTGCCTGCGCTCCGCGCCCGCCTCGTCGCCGACGGCTGGGAGGCCGCGGCGGCGGCCATCATGACCACCGACACGTTTGCCAAGGGCGCGACACGCACCGCCTCGATCGGTGGCACCAAGGTCACGATCAACGGCATCGCCAAGGGCTCGGGCATGATCGCGCCCGACCTCGCGACCATGCTCGCCTTCGTCTTCACCGACGCCGCGATCCCGGCCGCGCTCCTGCAGAAGCTCTGCGCCCAGGCGAGCCAACGCTCGTTCAACGCGATCACGGTCGACGGCGACACCTCGACCAGCGATACCGTGATCCTCGCCGCGACTGGCCAGGCGCGGCACGCGCCGGTTCCCGCCGACGGCGGCGGCATCCTCGGCGACTTCAAGCGGAAGCTCAACCAGGTGATGATCGATCTCGCCCAGCAGGTCGTGAAGGACGGCGAGGGCGCGTCGAAGTTCATCGAGATCACCGTCAGCGGCGCCGCCTCGCAGCGCGCCGCGCGCGCGATCGGGCTCGCGATCGCGAACTCGCCTTTGGTCAAGACCGCGATCGCCGGCGAGGACGCGAACTGGGGCCGCATCGTGATGGCGGTCGGAAAATCGGGCCAGAAGGCCGACCGCGACCGGCTCGCGATCTCGATCGGCGGCGTGCAGGTGACCGAGAACGGCATGGTCCGGCCGGGCTATGACGAGGCGCCGGTCGTCGCCCATGTGAAGGGTCGGACCGTCGTGATCGCGGTCGATGTCGGCGTCGGCCGCGGCAAGGCGACGGTGTGGACCTGCGATCTCACCCACGGCTATATCGACATCAACGGCTCGTACCGGAGCTGACCGCGGCGATGTCGAGCGAACCGGTCGCCTCGGCATCGCGCGTCGTCCTCGTGGTCGCGGTCGCGCTCGTCGACGCCGACGGCCGCGTCCTGATCGCCAAGCGGCCGCAGGGCAAGGCGATGGCCGGCCTGTGGGAGTTCCCCGGCGGCAAGGTCAAGGACGGCGAGACGCCCGAGACCGCGGCGATCCGCGAGCTCGCCGAGGAACTCGGCATCGACGTCGCCGAGAACTGTCTCGCGCCGTTCACCTTCGCCTCGCATCGCTATGACGACTTCCATCTCCTGATGCCGCTCTATGTCTGCCGCAAATGGAAGGGCACGGTCTCGGCGCGCGAGCACGAGGCGCTCGCCTGGGTGCGCCCGGTCCGCCTCGGCGACTACCCGATGCCGCCCGCCGACAAGCCGCTGATCGCGATGCTCCGCGATCTTCTCTGAGCGGGCGCCGTGCGCGATGCGCTCCGGAGAGCGGCCCCGATCCTCGCGACGGCGGCCCTTCTTCTCGTCGCGGTCGGCCTCCTGACACCGTCGGTGCCGCTCCGCGCGGCGGCCGAAGGCCATGACCCGCTCGCGCTCGGCATCCTGGGGAGCGCCTATTTCGCGGGCTTCGTCGCGGGCTGCCTCGCCGCCCCGCCGGTCATCGCCGGTCTCGGCTTCCGGCCGGCCTATGGCGTCCTCGCGGCGATCGCCGCCGCCCTCGCCGCGGCGCTCCTCGCGACCGGCGACGAGGCGGCATGGCTCGGCCTCCGCGCGGCCGGCGGCTTCGCGCTCGCCGCGCTCTATGTCGCGATCGAGGGCGCGCTCAACGCGGAGGCCGAC
>VGEU01000150.1 GCA_016869145.1 Alphaproteobacteria bacterium
CGCCGGCGCGCAGCGCCGCGACCGTCATGGCGGCGGCGCGGGCGCGCTCACTCGGGCGCCGGACGCGGCGGCAGGCTGCGCGCGCGCAGCCGCTTGATGCGCCGCGGATCGGCGTCGAGCACCTCGAACTCGATGCCCGAGGCGTGGCGGATCACCTCGCCGCGGCCCGGCACGCGGTCGGCGAGGAAGAAGACGAGGCCGCCCATCGTGTCGATGTCCTCCTCGCGCTCCTCCTCGGTCAGCACCGGCCCGACGCGCTTCTCGAAGTCCTCGATCGGCACCCGCGCATCGAGCTCGAGCGAGCCGTCGGCGTGCTCGGTGACGGTCGGCGCGCTCTCGTCGTCGTGCTCGTCCTCGATCTCGCCGACGATGGTCTCGACGAGGTTCTCGATCGTGACGAGCCCGTCGATGCCGCCGAACTCGTCGACGACGAGTGCGAGATGGGTGCGCCCGACGCGCATCTGGAGGAGGAGTTCGAGCACCGGCATCGACGGCGCGACGAACAGGACGCGGCGGAGGATGTCGGCGAGGCGGAACGGACGCTCGTTGGGGAGCGCCGCGAGCACGTCCTTGATGTGGACCATGCCGACCACGTCGTCGAGCGTGTCGCGATAGACCGGCAGCCGTGAATGCGCCTCGCCGCCCATCAGCTTGATCAGCTCGTCGAGGTCGGCCTCGATCGGCACCGCGACGATGTCGGCGCGCGGCACCATGACGTCATAGGCGGTGAGATCGCGGATGTTGAGGATGTTGCGGATGAGGACGCGCTCGTCGTCCGTCGTCGTGCTCTCGGGCGTCTCCTTCTCGATAAGCTCCTCGAGCGTGTCGCGCAGCGCATCGCCGCCGGTCCTGACGCCGAACAGCCGCTTCACCCACGTGACGAGGCCGCTGCCGGTCGCGGTTTCGGTGTGTGCCCCGTTCGACCGGGGCGTCGTACTGCCAGGGGTATCGTTCATCGCTCAGCGTCGCGTGCGTTCAGCATGCCGGTTGCCATACGGGTTTGCAACACCGAGTTGGGCGAGGACGGCGATCTCGATCGCCTCCATCGCCGCCGCCTCGCCGTCGCGACGGTGGTCGTGGCCGAGGAGATGCAGGACGCCGTGCACGATCAGATGGCGGACGTGATCGGCGAACGGTCGGCGCATCGCCGCCGCCTCGCGCCGCGTCGTCTGGTAGGCGAGCACGACATCGCCGAGGACGATCGGCATGGCGCCCGCGCCCGCCACCATGTCAGGCGGCGTATCGGGCGGGGCATCGCGCGCGGGAAACGACAGCACGTTCGTCGCGCCGCGCCGGCGCCGCCAGCGCGCATTGAGCCCGGCGACGAAGTCATCGTCGGCAAAGACGAGGCTGACCCCGGCGTCGCGGAGCTGCCAGCCGCGCTCGCGCGCACCGGCGGCAAGCGCACGCCGCACCGCGCCGCGCGCGAGCGGCGCGAGCCCGGGGAGCGCCCGCCGCCAGCGCGGGTCCTCGACGATGACGTCGACGACGGTCCGGGTCGAGGCGGCGCGCGTCACGATCCCGACCGTTCGCCCGTGCCGCGCTTTCTCAGCCGGTCGCTCTCGTCATAGGCGCGCACGATCCTGGCCACCAGCGGATGGCGCACGACGTCGGCGTCGGTGAACTCGACCCGCGCGATGCCCTCGATCCCGGCGAGCGTCTCGATCGCATCGCGCAGCCCCGATTCGGCCGGCGACGGCAGATCGGACTGGCTGAGATCGCCCGTCACCACCATGCAAGCGTTGTCGCCGAGGCGGGTCAGGAACATCCGCATCTGCACCTTGGTCGCGTTCTGCGCCTCGTCGAGGATGACGAAGGCGTTGGAGAGCGTGCGCCCGCGCATGAAGGCGAGCGGCGCGACCTCGATCTCGCCGGAGGCGAGCTTGCGCGCGACCTGGTCGCCCGGAAGCATGTCGAACAGCGCGTCGTAGAGCGGGCGGAGATAGGGATCGACCTTCTCGCGCATGTCGCCGGGGAGGAAGCCGAGCCGCTCGCCGGCCTCGACGGCGGGCCGCGACAGGACGATGCGGTCGACCTTGCCGGCGTTCATCATCGCGACCGCGGAGGCGACGGCGAGATAGGTCTTGCCGGTGCCGGCCGGCCCGAGCGCGAAGACGAGCGCGTGATCGGCAAGCGCGCGGAGATAGGCGGCCTGTCCCGCCGAGCGCGGCGTCAAATGCCGGCGCGGGGTCCGGATGACGAGCGCCTCGTCGCGCCCGCCGGCCTCGCCGGTCTCGCTCTGGCGGGCGAGCCGCACCGCGGCATCGACCTCGGCGAGATCGACCGGATGGCCACGCTTGACGCGCGCGTAGAGCGCATCGAGGGCCGCGCGTGCCTGGCGGGCGGCGCCCGCCGGGCCGCCGATCGCGAGCCGGTTGCCGCGCGAGGACAGCGTCACGCCGAGCGTCTGCTCGATGCGGGCGAGATGCTGGTCGTAGAGGCCGTAGACGAGCGGCAGGAGCGCGTTGTCGTCGAACTGGACGTGGAGCGTCCGCTCGTCGAGGCCGGCGTCGTCGGCGGGGCCGGGCGGGCTCAACGGAGGACGGCCTCCGGCGCGGCGCGCGGTGCGCGGTGGGCGGCGTCGATGCCGTTGGCGACATCGTCCGTGACGCTGCCGGCGGCGGCGATGCGGCCGGCGAGCGAGTTGACATGCGCGGCGGTCACCGCGACCGGTGCGATGGTGCCGAACAGGCGCGCGGCGGCGCCGTCGTCGTCGAGATCGACATGGATCGCCTGGAGATGCGGCGTCCGCCCGGCGAGCTGGCTCGGCCGCCGGCCGACGCGGTCGAACAGGACCGGCACGATGCGGCCGGCGAACGGCGCGTTGAAGCGGCGCTGGCCGTCCTCGACGAGGTCCTGGAGGATCGCGAGCCGCTCCGCCTTCGCGGCGTCGTCGACCTGGTCGGGCCACGCCGCGGCGGGCGTCCCGGGGCGCGGGCTGTACTTGAAGCTGTAGGCCTGGGCGTAGCCGACATCGCGGACGAGATCGCAGGTCTGGGCGAACCCGGCCGCGTCCTCGCCGGGATGGCCGACGATGAAATCCGACGACAGCGCGAGGTCGGGACGCGCCGCGTAGAGGCGCTCGACCACGCGCCGATAGTCGGCGGCGGTGTAGCCGCGGTTCATCCGCCGCAGCACCGCGTCCGAGCCCGACTGCACGGGGAGGTGGAGATACGGCATCAGCGCCGGCACGCGCGCATGCGCGGCGATCAGCGCCTCGTCCATGTCGACCGGGTGCGAGGTCGTGTAGCGGATGCGCGCGAGGCCGTCGATCTCGGCGAGCGCCGCGATCAGCCGCGCCAGCCCCCACTCGGTCTTGCCGTGCGCGCCGTGATAGGCGTTGACGTTCTGGCCGAGGAGCGTGATCTCGCGCGCCCCGGCGCCGACCAGATGCCGCGCCTCGGCGAGGACGGCCGCGACCGGTCGCGAATACTCCGCGCCCCGGGTATAGGGGACGACGCAGAAGGCGCAGAACTTGTCGCAGCCTTCCTGGACGGTGAGGAAGGCGGACGGTCCGCTCGCCGCGGTGGCGGCGGGCAGGTGGTCGAACTTGCTCTCGGGCGGGAAGTCGGTGTCGAGCACGGCGCCGGCGGCGCGCGTCGCGCGCGCCACGAGCTCGGGCAGGCGATGATAGGCCTGCGGCCCGACGACGATGTCGACATAGGGCGCGCGGCGGCGGATCTCCTCGCCTTCGGCCTGGGCGACGCAGCCCGCCACGGCGATGGTCAGCCGGCCCCCCGTCTCGGCGCGGGCGCGCTTCACCGCGTTGAGACGTCCGAGCTCCGAGAACACCTTCTCGGCCGCCTTCTCGCGGATGTGGCAGGTGTTGAGGACAACCATGTCGGCGCCCTCGACGTCAGCGGCGGGCGCGTAGCCGAGCGGCGCCAGGACATCCGCCATGCGGGCGGAGTCGTAGACGTTCATCTGGCAGCCGTAGGTCTTGATGAAGAGCTTCTTGGCCAACGACTATCCCTGGTGGGCGGGCCGCGACGCCGCCCCGTCGGCAGTCGCCCCCTCGGGGCGCCCGCGAAGCCTAGCATCGGGGCCCCCGGTGTCAAGGCGAGGGGCCACGGCGCGCTATTCCCCGGGCGCGGCTGCGGGCGCCGCCCCGGGTGCGGCCGCCGCTGCCGCCTTGGATGCGGCCACCGGCGGCACGGCGCGGCCCGAATTGGCCGCCGCGAGGCCGGCGGCGACGCGCCCCCAGCAATGCTGCGCCAGCGCCTTCCGCGATCCGTACGCGGCGATGGTTACCGGATCGTGAAAATGGACCACCACGGTCGCGCGGCCGAGGCCGAGAAACTCCCAGGCGTGGCTCATCATGCCCATCTCGCCATACCAGGCGAAGCACGGCCGGAGCGAGCGCCCGATCGGGATGCCGTCGAGCGAGACATAGGCGATCGAGACCGGTTGCACGACAAGCGGCACGCCGCGCACGTCGATCTCGGCGACCGCGAACAGCGCGCTCTTGAACGGGAGCACGCGGTTGCCGTCGTGGCTGGTGCCCTCGGGGAACAGGATCAGCCAGTCGCCGGCCTCGAGCCGGCGCACGATCTCGTCGCGCTGCGCGCCGGCCTTGGGCCCGCGGCGGTCGACGAAGACCGAACGCTGCAGCTTGGCGAGGAGGCCGAACAGCGGCCACGACGCGACCTCGGCCTTGGCGACGAACGAGCCCGGGATGATCGAGCCGAACACGGTGATGTCGAGATAGGAGCAATGATTGGCGACGAAGAGCGTCGGATGCGCGCTCGACATGGTGCCGCGCACCTCGACGTTGAGGCCGAGGATGCGCGCGCAATGCCGATGGTAGAAGAGCGGGATGCGCCGGGCGAGCGGCAGCCCGAGCGCGACCGCGATCGCCTGCGCCGGCAACAAAAGCGCGGTCCAGGCGAGATAGGCGATCGCGCGGAGCAAGGCGCGGAAGGGCGAGCCCATGGGATCAGTCGACCTGGGAATCCCGCGACGCGCGCTCGTAATGGCGGAGATATTTCTCGGTGACGAGCTCGGTCTTGACCACGATCGACACATCGACGGTGTTGAAATCGCGGTCGATCACCGCGCCCTCGCCGACGAAGCCGCCGAGCCGGAGATAGCCCTTGATCAGAGGCGGCAGCCGGCTGAGGCCCTGCTTGGGGTCGATCGCCTCCTCCGGCAGCAGCCGCATGTCGATAAAGCGGTCCGGCAGCGCGCGCGGCCGGAGCGCCGGCGGCGCGAGGTGGAAATAGTGGAGATAAGAGAGCGGCAGAGCGAGCGCCGCCGGATCGGTGCCCGGGAAGCTCGCGCAACCGAACATCAGCTCGATCTCGTACTGCGCCACATAGGCCGCGATCGCCCCCCACAGGAGGTTCATGGTCGGCCGATTGCGGTAGCGTGTATCGACGCAGGACCGGCCGAGCTCGAGGACCTCACCCGGATAGGCGAGGAGGTGGGAGATGTCGTATTCCTGGGTCGTGTAGAAGCCGAAATGCCGCATCGCCTCGCGGCGGCGGAGGAGACGGTAGGTGCCGACGACCTGGCCGCCCTGACCCGCGCTGTGATCGAGCACCAGGAGGTGGTCGCACACCGCGTCGAAGGCGTCGAAGTCGCGCCGGCGCGCCTTGACCTCGGGCGACGGGCGCGCCGCCATCTCCTCGAAGAAGACCTGATAGCGGAGCGCCTGGGCGGCCTCGATGTCGGCGTCGCTGGCGGCGAGGCGGGCCTCGAGCGCGCCCGCGACGATGGGGGGTGGCCCGCCGCGCTCGGTGGCGATCATCCCCGGCATCCCCCGCGGCATCCGCGCTGGCATCTCCCCTGGTATCCCCGCTGGCATCCCGGGCCAGTCACGTGCGGCGATGGACTCAGCGGCGGACGCCGCGGCGGGGCCGCCGGTCGCCCGACCCTCTCCGGCACGGAGATCAGCTGCCATTGTCCTTTTTCTTGGCGGCCTCTGCCAACGGCACACCGTAGAGTTCGAGCCGTTCCCCGGCAAGCTCGAATCCCAGCTGCGCGGCGATCTTGCGTTTGAGCAGCTCGAGCTCGTCGTTCTCGAACTCGATCACCTCGCCGGTGCGGAGGTTGATCAAATGGTGATGGTGGCTGCGGCCGCCCGATTCCTCGTAGCGCGAGCGGCCGTCGCCGAAATCGTGCTTCTCGACGATGTTCGCTTCCTCGAACAGCCGAATGGTGCGGTAGACGGTGGCGATCGAGATGCGCGGATCGAGCGTCGCGGCGCGGCGGAACACCTGCTCGACGTCGGGGTGGTCGGTCGCCTCGGACAGGACGCGGGCGATGATCCGACGCTGCTCGGTCATCTTGAGACCCTTGTCCTGGCACAGCTGTTCAATGCGCGTCGACATGGCGGAAGCACCCCACCTCTCAACCTAGGGCGAGGGTGGTACAGCGTCAACCGAACGCCCGACGACGAACCAGTCCCTGGGCCGAACCGGTCCCGGGGGCGGCCGGCGGTCGTCGCGCCCGCGGCGGGCGCTATTTGGCGCGCTTGCCGAGCCCGATGCGCTTGGCCAGCGAGGAGCGCTGGCGCGCATAGTTGGGGGCGACCATCGGGTAGTCGGGCGGCAGGTTCCAGCGCTCGCGGTATTGTTCCGGCGACATGTTGTAGGCGGTCTTGAGGTGGCGCTTGAGCATCTTGAGCTTGCGGCCGTCCTCGAGACAGACGATGTAATCCGGCGTGACGGAGCGCTTGACCGGGATCGCGGGCTTCAACTCGTCGACCGGCGGGGCGCCGGTCAGTTCGGCGAGGGTCGAATGAACGGTTCGGATCAGGTTCGGCAGGTCCGCGACGCTGAGCGTCGTGTTCTGGACCTGGGCCGCCACGATCTTGACGGTCCAGGCCAACAAATCCTGGGCTTCTGGGTTCTCGGCCATACAGACTTCCGTTCCGGTCACATTAAATCGGCGGGAAACTATATGAATGCTTGTGCGTTTGCACAAGACAAAGATCGAGCGAATCGTATCGTGTCCTGACGATGACCAAGATCGACTATTTTCTCGATATCACCCGCGACGTGTGCCCGATGACCTTCGTTAGGACCCGCTTGTTGATCGAGAAGGTGGCGTCGGGGGCGGTGATCGAGGTCCGGCTCAACGGCGGCGAGCCGCTCGGGAACGTGCCGGATTCGGTCGCCGAGCTCGGGCACGCCATCCTCGGCGTATGGGACGAGGCGGGCAATCCGGTCGATCGCGCGCCGCCGCCGGCGGGCGGCGGGCCCTATCGCCTGCGCATCAGGAAGGCCTAGGCGGCGCCGGACCGGCGAGCGCGACCCGCATGGTGAGGGCGGCGAGCGTGCCGCCGTCGCGGAGCTCGTAATAGCCCGGGCGGCGGCCGACGACGACGAAGCCGCGGCGGCGATAGAGGGCGAGGGCGACGTCGTTGGTCTCGGCGACCTCGAGGAACATGGTCGTGCCGCCGGCCGCCGCGGCGGCGGCGATCGCGGTGTCGAGGAGCCGGGCGC
>VGEU01000151.1 GCA_016869145.1 Alphaproteobacteria bacterium
GCCGGGCTGGGTGTGCGGCGCGTGCGGCGCCGAGGCCGCGGACTGGCGCCCCCATTGCGGCCGCTGCGGCACGCTCGCGAGCGTCGACTGGCGGCGGCCGCGGGTGAACGCACGCATGCCGCTCGCGCCACCCCACACTGCAACGGATCCGCCTCGTCATGGTTGAGCTCGCCGTCGTCGTCCCGACCTTCAACGAGCGCGACAACGTCGAACCGTTGCTCGCGCGCCTCGAACGCGCCCTCGCCGGCATCGCCTGGGAGGCGATCTTCGTCGACGACGATTCGCCCGACGGCACGGCCGCGCTGGTCGCCGCGATCGGCGGCCGCGATCGGCGCGTGCGCGTGATCCGCCGCATCGGCCGCCGCGGGCTGTCGAGCGCCTGCATCGAGGGCATGCTGGCGACCAATGCCGACCATCTCGCGGTGATCGACGCCGACCTGCAACACGACGAGACGCTGCTCCGCGGCATGCTGGCGGCGCTCCGCGAGGGTGGGACCGATGTCGTGATCGGCAGCCGCTACATGGCGGGCGGCGACGCGGGCGGGCTGTCGTCGCGCCGGCTGATGGTCAGCCGCGCGGCGACCAAGCTCAGCCGGCTCGTCGTCCGCGCCGATCTCACCGACCCGATGAGCGGGTTCTTCATGCTGACGCGCGCGTTCTTCCACGAGACCGTGCGCTACCTGTCGGGCCAGGGCTTCAAGATCCTGATCGATCTGTTTGCCTCGGCGCCGCGCCCGGTGCGGTTCCGCGAGCTCCCCTATGTCTTCCGCGCCCGCCACGCCGGCACGAGCAAGCTCGATACTCTGGTCGTCCTCGAATATCTGTGGCTCCTCGCGGACAAGCTGTTCGGCCGCTGGGTGCCGGTGCGTTTCGTCCTGTTCGTCCTGATCGGGCTCTCCGGCGTCGTCGTCCATCTCGCCGCGCTCGCGCTCTTCTATCGCGGGGCCGGGCTGTCCTTCATCGCCGCGCAGGTCGTCGCCACGCTGATCGCGATGACGACCAACTTCCTTCTCAACAACACGTTCACCTATCGCGACCGGCGGCTCCGCGGCGGCCGCATCGTGCGCGGGCTCCTGTCGTTCTATCTCGCCTGCGCGATCGGCGCGGTGATCAACTTCCAGGTGGCCGAGTTCCTGTTCGCGCTCGCCGTGCCCTGGCTCCTCGCCGGTTTCCTCGGCGCCGTGCTCGGCTCGGTGTGGAACTACGGCGTCACCTCGACCTTCACCTGGGCGCGCGAGCGCCCGCGTCCCGCCGGCCCGGATCGCGCGCTCGATCGTCCAGCCGCCGACCAGGACTAGGCAGACGCCGAGCCCGGTCAGATGCGCGAGGAACAGCGCGGCGGCGCGCCGCGGCGAGCGCGATCCAGGCGGCGAACGAGAGGAGCGCGAGGCCGAGCGCGAAGAGGTAGTTGACGAAGCCGAACAGCAACGTGTCGTTGTAGAGGAGGAGGAACGCCGCGGCAGGCCACGCCGACCAGCGCCCAGTGAGCGCGCGATGGACGGCGGCGACGCCCGCGACCAGGAGCACGAGGGTCGCTGCGAGAAAGAGACGGCCGGCGAGCTCGACCGGCACGAGCGCCGCCAGCGGCACGACCACCAGCTCCATCGCGAGATTCGGGAACGCCGCCCAGCGCACGTCGTAGAACGTCTGCAGCGCCGGCGTGCGCGCGTGCTCGACCAGGATGTGCATGCGCGCGAGGTGGTTGGGATAGTCGTCGAGCGGGATCGTCTCGACCGCGAACAGCGGCACCATCGCGATCGTCGCGAACGCGAGGTAGAGGGCGGGGAGAAGCACGCGGACGGGCAGGCGATCGATCGGCGTCACGAGGGCGGTTCCGGGCGGAGCTGACGGCGGCGCGGCGCGTCCGCTCACCCGACGCGGCGCCGGTCTTCGCGCCGGACCGGCGGGTGCGCGGCGCCCTCGGCCCCGCGCGGCGGCTGGTATTCGCGCACGAAATAGAGCGGTCGGCGCTTGGTCTCGTTGAAGATGCGCCCGAGATACTCGCCGATGATGCCGAGCGTCATGAGCTGGAACCCACCGAGGATCAGAACGACGACGAGGATCGAGGGATAGCCCGGCACCGGATTGCCGAACACCAGCGTCTGGACGATGATGAACAGGCCGTAGACGAAGGCGGCGAGCGCGATGACGACGCCGAGATAGGTCGCGATCTTGAGCGGGCCGATCGTGAACGGGGTGATGCCCTCGATCGAGAAGTTCCACAGCCGCCAGTAATTCCACTTGGTCTCGCCGGCGAAGCGCGGGTCGCGGTGATAGGGCACCGCCTTCTGCGGGAAGCCGATCCAGGAGAACAGCCCCTTCATGAAGCGGTGCTGCTCGCGCATGGCGAGAAGGGCGTCGAGCGCGCGCCGCGACAGGAGGCGGAAGTCGCCGGTGTCGGCCGGGATCTGGACCCGGCCGACGCGGCGCATGATGCGATAGAACAGGTGCGCGGTGAGCTTCTTGGTCGCGGTCTCGCCCTGGCGGGTGAGGCGCTGGGCATAGACCACGTCGTAGCCCTCGCGCCAGCCGGCGACGAGATCGGCGATCAGCTCGGGCGGGTCCTGGAGGTCGGCGTCGATCACCACGACCGCATCGCCGCGTGCGTGGTCGAGGCCGGCGGTGAGTGCGATCTCCTTGCCGAAATTGCGCGACAGATCGACCAGCGAGACGCGGCCGTCGCGGGCCCGGATGTCGGCGAGGCGGGCGACGGTGCCGTCGCGGCTGCCGTCGTTGACGTAGACGATCTCGACGTCGAGGCCGAGCCCGTCGACGGCGGCGGCCAGGCGCTCGTGGAACGCCGCGATCACCGGCTCCTCGTCGTAGCAGGGCACCACGACCGACAGGAGCTGTCGCCCGCCCGACCCGGCATCCGTGGCGCGCTTGCCGTCCATCCCACCCGTCCCGCTCGGAATCCCGTGTCCCGGCGACCCTTGCGGATCCTAGCCCCGACCGGCGGCCAGTAAAACAACGACGTCGTGAACTTTGTCTGAAACATATTGGAGTCACAGCGTCTTTCCGGCACGCGCGTGGTCCGGCGGGCGGCGCGGCCTTCCGCGCCGCGACGCTGCGTGCTATAAGCCGGGCCCGTCGCGCCGAGGCGCCTTCAGTGGCCGTTAACGGCGGCGCGACAGAGTGGGCGGCCCATCGCGTCCGGTTCGCCGCAGTAGCTCAGGGGTAGAGCAGCGCATTCGTAATGCGCGGGTCGGGGGTTCAAATCCCTCCTGCGGCACCACGCCTTTCCCTCGCCCGGCGGTCCGCCCGGCTCAGTTGATCCCGGCTTAGTTGATCCCGGCTCAGTTGATCATCGTGTCGGGCAGGAACAGGGCGATCTCGGGAAACACCATCAGGATCGCGAGACAGACCGCCATCGCGATCATGAACGGAATGATCCCGATGAAGACCTGTCCCATCGGCACGTCGGGCACGAGTCCCTTGACCACGAAGACGTTGATCCCGACCGGCGGGCTGATCAGGCCCATCTCGAGCACGATCACCATCATCACCCCGAACCAGATCGGGTCGTAGCCGAGCGCGGTGACGATCGGGAACACGATCGGGATGGTCAGGACCATCATCGCGAAGCCCTCGAGGAACATCCCGAGCACGATGTAGAGGGCGAGGATGAGGACGAGCACGACCCAGCGCGGCATCGCGAGATCGCTGAGCGTCTCGGCGACATGCGCGGGCAGACCCGACAAAGCGAGGAACGGGCCGAACACCTGCGCCCCGATCAGGATCAGGAACACCATCGCCGTGGTCTTGACGCTGTCGAGGAGGACGGAGGTGAGATTGCCGCCGCCGAGCGACTTGCGCCACAGCGCGTAGGCGAAGGAGAGGAAGGCGCCGACCGCGGCCGCCTCGGACGTGGTGAAGACCCCGAGATACATGCCGCCGATGGTCATGGTGACGATCCCGATCATCGGGCCGGCGCGGCCGAGCGATTCGGCGCGCATCCGCCACGAGGCGACCGGGCCGGGCGGGCCGAGCTGCGGCGCGATCCGGGTCTGGATCATGATCGTGATCACGAACAGGACGGTGAGGAGGAGGCCGGGGAAGAATCCGGCGAGGAGGAGCCGCCCGATCGACTGCTCGGTGAGGATGCCGTAGACGACGAAGGCGGTCGACGGCGGGATCAGGATGCCGAGCGTGCCGCCGGCGGCGATGGTGCCGGTCGCGAGCCGGGGGTCGTAGTCGTAGCGCCGCATCTCGGGCAGGCAGACTCGGCCCATGGTGACGGCGGAGGCGACCGAGGAGCCCGACACGGCGGCGAAGCCCGCGCACGAGACGATCGTCGCCGAGGCGAGCCCGCCCCGCCAGTGGCCGATCCAGGAATAGGCGGCATTGTACAGATCGCGCCCCATGCCGGAGACGCCGGCGCAGTTCCCCATCAGGACGAACAGCGGGATCACCGCGAGGTCGTAGACCGCGGCGTAGGAATAGGGGTAGCTCCCGAGCATCGCGAGCGCGGCCGGCATGCCGTTGAGGATCGCGAAGCCGACGACGCCGACCAGCAGCATCGCGATCCCGATCGGCATGCGGAGCATCAGGAGCACGAGCATCACGATCGTGCCGAGGATGCCGATGACGTCCGGGCCGGTCATCGCCGGCGCCTCATCCGCGCGAACGCCGGAACAGCCCGATGCCCTGCACCAGGAGGACGAGCGCGAAGACCGCCGATCCGAACGCGACGGTGAAGCGGAACGGGTAATGCGGCCAGCGCAGCATGTTGCTCGCGCGGGCGAAATCGGCGAGCGCGTTGGTCACCGCGAGAACGGCGACGAATGCGAACAGCGCCGCGCCGACGACCGCCATCAGGCCGGGCAGGAAGCGGAGCGCCGGCCGGTCGAGATGACGCTCCAGCAGGTCGACCGCGACATGGCCGCCGACCCAGCCGCAATAGCCGATCGACAGGAAAACCATCACCACCATCGCGAACTCGGTGACCTCGATCGAGCCGCGGAACGGCATGTTGAAGACGTAGCGGAGGAAGACGTCGACGACGGTCGCGACCGTCAGGAGGAGGAGCACGTAGCCCGCGACGAGCGCGAGCGCGCGGACGAAGCGGCCGAGCGGATTCTCCGAATCCACGCGCCCGCTCCGTCCGGTCCCGGACCGGCGTTCAGCTGCCGAGGCCGAAGGCCGCGATCATGGCGCGCGCCGGAAGGCCCATCTTCTCCTTCTCGGCCACCTCCGCCTCGACCAGCGGGCGGAATGCGGCACGGAACCGCGCGCGCTCGGCCTGGTCGAGGGTGATGACCTCCGACTTGCCGTCGCCGGCGAGCGACCGCATCGCCTCGGCGCTGCGGCTCTCGTAGGTCTGCGCGCCCTTGAGGCTGAGCTGGAGCCCGGTCGTCCGGTCGATTGCCGCCTTGCTCTCGGCCGGCAGGCGGTCATAGCGCGCCTTGTTCATCGCGACCAGGAAGTTGGAGCGGCCGAGCGGCGCGCCGACGGTGTAGTAGCGCGCGACCTCGCCGATCTTGAAGTCGAGGATGACCGAAGGCGGCACCATCAGGACGTCGACCACGCCGCGGTCGAGCGCGTTGTACATCTGGTTCGCCGGCATATCGATCGGCGATGCGCCGAGCGCCTCGATCTGCGCCGACTGCGCCGCCGAGGGCGTCCGCACCTTGAGCCCGCGCAGATCCTCGAGCTTGCGGATCAGCTTGGTCTTGCTCATCAGGATCGCGTTGTCCGCGTTCCACAGCATCAGGACCTTCGCCTCGGTGAATTGCGGCGCGAGGAAGCGGTCGAAGTGCTGCCACAGCTTGCGCGTGCCGTCCGGTCCGTCCTCGGCCATGCCGGGAAGCTCGGTCAGCGCCATCATCGGGAACGACGACGAGGTGTAGCCCGGCAGCGTGAACGTGATGTCGGAGATGCCTTGCGCCATCTGGCGGTAGAGCTCGGGCGCCTTGCCGCCGAGCTGCATCGAGGGGAACATGCGAAC
The DNA here is from genome assembly GCA_016869145.1 of Alphaproteobacteria bacterium. Taxonomy (GTDB): domain Bacteria; phylum Pseudomonadota; class Alphaproteobacteria; order MPNO01; family VGEU01; genus VGEU01. The sequence goes on from VGEU01000151.1 coordinate 5,948, forward strand.
GGCGAGCTTGTTGGTGCTCGCCTGCGCGAGATCCTGCGCCCAGGGCGTCAGCACCGTCGCCTGGATGATGTGCGTCGGCGGCACGAAGGTCGCGAGCTTGAGCTCCTGCTGCGCCGCGGCGGCGAGGGGGACGGTGGCGAGCAGGCCGGCGAGCGGGGCGGCCAGAAACGCGCGGCGAGTGGTCGTGGCATGCAACATGGTCGATCTCCCGGAACCATTGGGGGCGGTGACACGCGGACGACACCCGTGTGGCGGCGCCGTCCTTCCGTGCACTGTCGGCCGAGCCGTCGGATCGCCCGTTCCGGGCTATTGTTCGTGGTGGCCACCGGCCGTCGTGGCGCCACGTGCCGTCCCTGCGACCCGATAGACCTAGCCGCGCCGGCCCGCCTTGTCAAACCGCTCGGTCGCGGCGGGTGCGGTTTCTAGGCGACCTCGCGCCGAAGTGACTCGCGGACGCGTGCGATGGCGCCGTCGATCGCGGTCGCGAGCGCCGCGGCGCCGGCATCGTCGCGTGGCGACAGAAGCTCGATCTCGTGGAGGAGCGCGGTCAACTGATCGGCGCCGAGGCGGCGCGCGCCCTCGCCGAGCTGGTGGGCGACGGCGCGCGCGGCGTCGAGATTGCCGGCCGCGAGCGCGCTATGGAGGGCGTCGATCAAGGGCGGGGTGTCGTCGAGAAAGCGCGCGGCGGCGTGGTCCGGCCGCACCGGGGCGACCCGCGGCGCC
>VGEU01000152.1 GCA_016869145.1 Alphaproteobacteria bacterium
GCCTGCTCCCAGCGGAGCCGGCCATAGCGGGCGTGGAGCGCGAACATGCCGCGCAGATTGCCGGGTGCGCCGAAGCCGCCCGCGGTCGGCGGGCCGACCGAGAAGTCGAGCGCCTCGACCGTGGTGGCCGCCCCGTCATGGGCGAGGCAGACCCCGCCGCCGGCGAGCCCGGCCGATCCGGGCAGGGTCACCGCGAGCGCGAAATAGGCCGCGATCCCTGCGTCGATGGCGTTGCCGCCCGCGGCCAGGACCTCGCGTCCGGCGGCCGAGGCCGCGGGCTCGTCGGTCACGACGAGGCCGTAATTGTCGGGAACGGTGCGCGGCGCGGTGTCGAGGATCCCGGCGGTGCCGCCGCAACCGGCGAGGAGGCCGGCCAGGATCAGGACCGGGCCGAGGCGCCGCCCGCCGATCACGCGGTCCTTGCATTGAAGGTGCGCGCTCGTGTTCCTAGATCCGATGAAACCTCCCGGAAGCCGCGTGGTGGCCAGAAAGGTCGCACCTACCGTTTCGTCCGTCGCCACGGCGTTGGTTTCCGTCGTCACGGCGTTCGTTTGCGTCGTCACGGCGTTCCTGGTCTCGATGGCCCCGGCGGCGGTCGCGCAGGAGCTCAATCGCCTCATTCGCGACACCGAGATCGAAACTACCATCGGGGCCTTCGCAGCGCCACTCCTCGCGGCCGCCGGTCTCAACCGCGATTCGGTCCGCGTCTATCTCGTCCAGAGCCCGGTGCTCAACGCCTTCGTCGCCGGCGGGCAGAACCTCTTTCTCACCACCGGTCTCCTCATGCGCTCGGCCCACGCCGGCCAGGTGATCGGCGTCATGGCGCACGAATTCGGCCACATGACGGGCGGCCATCTCGCGCGCCTCGATTCCGCGATCCGCGAGGCGATGACGCAGGTCCTGATCGGCCAGCTCATCGCCGCCGCGGTCGGCGCGCTCGCGCGCGACGGCGGCGCCGCGGCCGGCATCAGCCTCGGCTCGAACCAGGTCGCCGAGCGCACCTTCCTCCAGTTCAGCCGCACCCAGGAGCAGTCGGCCGACCAGGCCGCGCTCAGCTTCCTCGAATCCTCGCGCCAGTCGGCGCGCGGATTGCTCGAGTTCCTCGAGATTCTCGGCGATCAGGAGGCGCTCCGGCTCGAGCGGCAGGACGCCTATGTCGTCACGCACCCGCTGACGCGCGACCGCATCGAGTTCGTCCGCAACCACCTCGCCAGCTCGCGCTATGCCGATCAGCCGGTCGATCCGGCGATGGCCGAACTGCACATGCGCATGGTGGCGAAGCTCCGCGGCTTCATCGAGCATCCGGGCGTGACGCAGCGCCGATACCCGAAATCGGACACCAGCCTCTACGCGCGCTATGCACGCGCGGTCGCCTATTATCGCGTGCCCGACGTCCCCAACGCGCTCGCCGAGATCGACTCGCTCCTCGCCGAGCATCCGAACGATCCCTATTTCCTCGAGCTCAAGGGACAGATCCTGTTCGAGAACGGCCGCATCGCCGAGGCGCTTCCCTATAACGAGGCGGCGGTGCGCCAGTTTCCCGCAGCCCCCCTCCTCCGCATCGGCCTCGCCCACAACCTGATCGAATCGAACCAGCCCGACGCCAACAAGCGCGCCATCGCCCATCTCGAGGAAGCGCTCCGCGTCGAGACCGCGAACCCGCTCGGCTGGCGGCTCGCTGCGACCGCCTATGGCCGCGACGAGCAGATCGGCATGGCCGCGCTCTCGCTCGGCGAATACAACCTCCACATCGGACGGTTCCGCGACGCGATCGGCCAAGCGACCCGCGCCGACCGCCTGCTGCCGCGCGGCTCGCCGGGCTGGATCCGGGCGCAGGACATCGTCGATCTCGCACGCCGCGAGTACCAGAAACAGCAGGAGCGGCGCCGCTAGCAGGCGCTCGGGCACGGCGCGGGCCCTCTCACCGGAACGTGTTGCGCCCCCGGTTGCGTTGTTAAGCCTCGCGGGCGGATAAGTGTCCGGTCCCGCGACCTCAAGGATCGAACCGATGCGCCGCCCCGCCCTCGCCCTCGCCGCGATCCTCGCCCTCGCCGCGCCGGGCGCTGCACAGTCACCCGCCGACAAGGAGGCGTTCGGCAAGGCGGTGCGCGCCTATCTGCTCGAGAACCCCGAGGTCTTCGTCGAGGCGCTCGAGCGCTACAAGGAGAAGGAGCAGCAGGCCGAGGTCGCGGCCTTCGCCAAGACCTTCGCCCAGCGCCGCGCCCAGATCATCGACAGTCCCGACCGGCCGGCCGGCGGCAACCCGAAGGGCGATGTGACCGTGGTCGAGTTCTTCGACTATCGCTGCGGGGTGTGCAAGCGGGTCTACCCGATCGTCCAGGATCTGCTGCGGGCCGACCGCAATGTCCGCATGGTGTTCGTCGAGTGGCCGATCCTCGGGCCCGAGTCCATGTTCGCCGCGCGCGCCGCGCTCGCCTCGCGCGCGCAGGGCAAATACGAGGTCTATCGCAACGCGATGATGGCCGCGCGCACCATCAACGAGCCGGCGGTGTTCGAGATCGCGCGCCAGGTCGGGCTCGACGTCGAACGCCTCAAGCGCGACATGGAGCGGCCCGAGATCGAGGCGGCGATCCGCAAGAACCACGAGATCGCCGAGGCGCTCGCGCTGAACGGCACGCCGACCTTCATCATCGGCGACCAGCTCGTGAAGGGCGGGCGCGATCTCGCGACCTTGCGCCAGATGGTCGCCGCGGCGCGCCAGAAATAGCGCGCGCCGGGCTCAGCGCGCCGCCGCCTCGGGCTGCTTGTCGGGCTGGGCGCGGTCGAAGGCGGGCACCGCCATGCACGCCTCGAACACCCGCATCAATGTCGGGTAGGGCGCGAGATCGCATTTGTAGCGGCGCGCTTTGAACACCTGCGGCACGAGGCAGATGTCGGCGAGCCCGGGCGCATCGCCGTGGCAGAACCGGCCGGTGTCGCGGCTTCCCGCCAGCATCGCCTCGAGCGCGCGAAAGCCGAGCGCGATCCAGTGCTGGTACCAGACGCGCTCGGCATCCTCGTCGTGGCCGAGCGGATCGGCGAGATAACGCAGCACCGCGAGATTGTTGAGCGGATGGATGTCGCAGGCGATGACGTCGGCGAGCCCGCGCACGCGCGCACGCGCGAACGGATCAGCGGGCAGGAAGGGCGGGTTCGGATGGGTCTCGTCGAGCCATTCGAGGATCGCGAGCGACTGCACGAGAACGCGGCCCTCGACCTCGAGCGCGGGCACACGCGCCTGCGGGTTGACGGCGGTGAAGGCGGCAGCGAAGTGCTGGTTGCCGACGAGGTCGACCGGCACGCGCTCGGCCTCGATCCCCTTGAGGGCGAGGCCGATGCGCACGCGGAAGGCAGCGGAGGAGCGGAAATAGCCGTAGAGCTTCATCGCCGTCACCTCCGCCGCGATCCGGGGTTCAGATGTAGTGCTCCTTGAGCGGCGGATAGCCGTTGAAGCCGACCGAGCAATAGGTCGTCGTGTAGGCGCCGGCGCTCAGGATCTCCACCTTGTCGCCGACCGCGAGCGCGAGCGGCAGATGGTAGTTCGCCTTGTCATAGAGGACGTCGACCTCATCGCAGGTGGGACCGGCGAGGACGACCGGCCCCTCCGGCCCGCCGTCATGCGGCGTCCGCAGGCGGTACTTGATCGCCTCGTCCATCGTCTCGGCGAGGCCGCCGAACTTGCCGATGTCGAGATAGACCCAGCGCCGCTGGTCGCCATAGGACTTCTTCGAGATCAGGACGACCTCGGTCTGGATCACGCCGGCATCGCCGGCGATGCCGCGCCCCGGCTCGGCGATGATCTCCGGCAGGTTGTTGCCAAAATGCCTGGTGACCGCCGCCATGATGGCGTGGCCGTAGTCGGTCGCGCCGGGGATCTCCTGGCGGTAGCGCGCGGGAAAGCCGCCGCCGATATTCACCATCTTGAGCTCGATCCCGCGGGCGCGGAGCGCCGTGAAGATGAGCGCGGTGCGCGCGCAGGCGACGTCCCACTGCCCGAGATCGCGCTGCTGCGAGCCGACATGGAACGAGACCCCGTACGGCACGAGGCCGCGACCGGCGGCATCGATCAGGAGATCGCGCGCCATCTCGACGTCGCAGCCGAACTTCTTCGACAGTGGCCAGTCGGCGCCGGCGCCCTCCATGAAGATGCGGCAGAACACGCGCGCGCCGGGTGCGGCGAGCGCGAGCTTGTCGAGCTCGGCCGCCGAATCGAACGCGAACAGCCTGACGCCCTGCTCATAGGCCTCGGCGATGTGGCGCCGCTTCTTGATCGTCGAGCCGAAGGAGAGCCGGTCGGCGCCGATGCCGAGCGCCATGCAGTCGCGGATCTCGAAGATGCTCGCGGCGTCGAAACAGGCGCCGAGATCGCGCAAGAGCGCCAGGATCGGCGTCGCCGGGTTGGCCTTCACGGCATAGAAGATCCGGGCGAGCGGCAGCGCCTCGCGGAGCGCCAGGAAATTGTCGCGGATCACATCGAGGTCGATCACGAGACACGGCGTCTCGGGTTCGCTCTCGGCGAGAAAGCGGCTGATCTTCTCATTCATCGACGGCCCCTCCGGCTCAGGTGCTCGATGCACCGGTAAACGGTCCACAAGCGCAGGGCTGCCGGAAATGGGCCGACGGGTCGGTCGATCTCGGGATGGCGCGGCACGAGCGATCCTTCGGTCGACCGGCGCCCGACGTCCGAGGACGGCGGTGCCCAGCAAATGAAGTCCACTTACGCCGTGGCGTGGACCCGATGGGCCAGAGGCTCGTGCGTGCGCGTGAGGCGGGTGTTTACAGCGCGGGGAGAGTCAAGAAAAGGGGATTCTCGCGCCGAGCGCGCGAATCATGCGGCCTGCGCGGCTCGCTCAGCCGCGGCCGAGCCAGGCGCCGATCGAGATGCCGACGATGAGCGCGCAGCCCGCCGCCATCCAGTGCCAGGCCGAGACGCCGCCTTCGGCGACGAAAGTCGGTGTCGCGCCGCCACGCTGGAGCCGGAGCGGCACATCGGTACGAAGCGTTGCGCCGCGGCGCGGATCGGCGCCGGCGGAGCGGATCTCGCGCTCGTAGACGATCTGCGAGCGGCTCCGGTTGGTGCGCTCGTCATACGCCTCCTCGATGACGCGGATGGCGCGGAACTTGACGCTCTGCTAAAGGGCGCTGGGCCTCGAGGAGCGCGAGGTCGCGGTCGTCGAAGACGGAATCGATCCGCCACCGCTCGCCTTGCTGGACGTGCACCTCGAACGCCTTCATGGAGAGCCTCCGGTGCGCTGGGTCGATGCCGCTATTGGCCGACGACCTCGCGGCAGGTCGCCCCGCCGAGAAGCGCGCCGACCGTCTCGGCGTCCTCGCCGAGCGGCAGGAGAATGCTGCGGAACAGGATCGGCGTGCCGTCGGCGCGCAGGAACTGGTCGCCGCGCGAGACCGGGATGCGCCGCGCGACGGTCTCGCGCCAGTATTTGGTCGCGTGCTGGATCAGGGTCTGCGGCGGGAGCTGCGAGAGGCGCGCGCCCGGCGCGAACGCGCCTCCGGCCCGCCGACACCGGCGCCGACCGCGCGCAGGAACGGGTCCGCCTCATGGCCGGCGACCTCGACGGTGAAGCACCAGGTCCACATGTCGTCGAACCCGTCGGGGTCTATGCTGACGATCGAGGGCTGCGACCGGTCGCCGGCGAGATGGCGCCAATGCGCGAGGAGCCGCAGCACCAGCCGGCGCTCCGTCGCTGCTTGGCGCGGCGCGATCCTCGTCTCTGTCGAAAGCGTATCGGGCACGCGCGGGCTCCGCGAATCACACCACCCTCCCCTACACAGGATCGGTGGACGACCGGTTAACGGCGGCCGCGTTGCAGGGCGCAAACCGCGTGCTATAAAGGTCGGCGGTGGCCGAGAACGTCCGGGGAGCGATCGTGGCACGGAAGCCCGCGACACCACGCGTGCTGGTACTCAACGGACCCAATCTCAACATGTTGGGGGTCCGCGATCCGGCCGTCTACGGCACCGCGACGCTGGCCGAGATCGAGGCGTTGTGCGCGGCGCGCGCCGCGACGCTCGGCCTCGCGCTCGACTTTCGCCAGACCAACAGCGAGGGCACGCTGATCGACTGGGTGCAGGCGGCGCGCGGGAGCGCGGCCGGGATCGTGATCAACCCGGCCGGTCTCAGCCATTCCTCGGTCTCGCTCCTCGATGCGCTCCTCCTGACCGAGCTCCCGGTGATCGAGGTGCATTTGTCCAACATCCACCGGCGCGAGCCGTTCCGCCACCACTCCTATGTCTCGCAGGTCGCGACCGGGGTGATCGCCGGGCTCGGGCCGCGCGGCTACGGCCTCGCCCTCGAGGCGATGGCCGGCCTCCTCGCCGCCCGAGAGAAGGCCACAGAGAAGGGAACGGTGCGCTGATGGCGCGTCTCGACGTCGATCCCGACCTGATCCGTGCGCTCGCCGGCCTGCTCGAGGAAACCGGGCTCAGCGAGATCGAGTACCAGTCGGGCGACCAGCGCATCCGGCTGGCGCGGACGGTGACGATCGCGGCCGCCCCGGTCGGTGCCGCGAT
>VGEU01000153.1 GCA_016869145.1 Alphaproteobacteria bacterium
CGGGCGCGACCGGCGGCGGGCGGGCCTGGTCGGCGCGCGTCCGCCGCGCGGCGCGATCAATGACCGGCCGGTTGTCGAGACCGGCCGCGAGGTGCCGCGCGGCGCGATCTGGATCTATGGCGTCCACGCCGTCCGCGCGGTCCTCGGCAACCCGCGCCGGGTGCGCCACCGGATCATGGCGACGGCCGAAGCGCGACTTGGCCTCCCCGGTCTCCCGCCCGAGACCGAGACCGTCGCCCGGGCGGTCCTCGATGCGACCCTTCCCGGCGCGGTCCATCAGGGGATCGCCGTCCTCGTCGCGGCACTTCCGGACGCCGCACTCGAGGACATCCTCGCCGCGCCCGCCGCGTCCGCGACGGTCGTCGTCCTCGACCAGGTGACCGATCCGCACAATATCGGCGCGGTCCTCCGCTCCGCGTCCGCCTTCGGTGCCCTCGCCGTCGTCGTACCCGACCGGCACAGCCCCGATGCGACCGGCACCCTCGCCAAGGCGGCCTCCGGCGCGCTCGAGCACGTGCCGCTGGTCCGCGCCGCCAATCTCGCCCGGGCGCTCGAGGCGCTGAAGGCAGCCGGGTTCTGGTGCGTCGGGCTCGACGCCGAGGCGGCCGAGCCGCTCGCCGCCCACGACCTCTCGGGTCGGATCGCCCTCGTCCTTGGCGCCGAGGGGACGGGCATGCGCCGGCTCACCCGCGATCACTGCGACCTCCTCGCCCGGATCCCGATCGCCGGACCGGTCGAGAGCCTCAACGTCTCCAACGCCGCCGCCGTCGCGCTCTACGAGATCGCCCGCCGCCGCGGCTGAGCCGGATCGCCCGACGACGCGCCGCATCGCCGCCGATCGGCTATACTGCCCGGTCTCGACGGGACGTGGAGCATGATGCGTCGTTTCCTCAGCCGGGTCCTCAGCCGGGCGACCGCGGTCGGGGCCGTGGTCGCGGCGCTCGCCGGGTTCGCACCCGCGTCGCGCGCGCTCGACCTGCCGCGCGACACACGCGAGGTCGCCGCGATCAAGACGCTGATCCAGCGCCAGATCGAGGCGTTCCTCCGCGACGATGCGGAAGGGGCGTTCAGCCTCGCCTCGCCCCGCATCCGCGGCATCTTCGGCACCGCCGACAATTTCCTCGCCATGGTTCGCTCGGGCTACGGCGCCGTGTACCGGACGCGCCATCTGTCCTTCCGCGACCTCGTCGTCATCAGCGGCAACCTGATCCAGCCGGTGGTCGTGATCGGCCCGGACGGCGTGTCGGTGACCGCGCTCTACATCATCGAGCGCCAGACCGACGGGAGCTGGCGGATCGGCGGCTGCGTGCTGGTGCCCGAGCCGGACGAGACGACCTGAACGCCCCGGCGGCAGGCGCGGCGATGTACCAGGACCCCTATCGGCTGCGCGACGATCTCTGCCACTATCTCGCCGGCAGCGCGCGCACCTTCCGCGACATCCTCGACGACGGTCGTCATTCGCTGCCGCCCTCGCTCCGGAGCGAGATCGAGCTCCTCGAGAATTTCTGCCGCTTCGCCGTCGCCGAGTTCAACCGCGTGATCGGCCGCCGCCTGGTCCAGCGCGCCTGCCGCGACTACAAGCGGAGCGGCGATCCGATCCACGCCTGGGGCGCGTTCCACATGTGTCGCGCCTAGGACCTCGACGTGCCGGAGACCGTGCTCGACTATCTCGAGATCGCGGCCGCGCGTCTCCTCTCGACCGAGGCGGGCGGCGGCAACCCGGTCGCGGACGCCGGCGCGGCGCTCGGCCTCTTCCCGTCGCGGTCCGGCGCGGCCGGCAACGGCGCGGCCCGGAACGGCGCCGTCGCGGCGAACGGCCTCCGCCCGCTCGGGCGGATCGCGCGCGAAAAGCTGCAAGAGCTCGTCGCCGCGCCCGACACCGCCGGCGGCGATTCCTATCTTGGGCTCCGCCGCATCATCTATTTCAACGTCGCCGTCGCCCTCGCCATGCTGCCCGAGGACGAGGACGACATCGGCGACGACGCGACCCGCAAGGAGCGCGCCATCATCCGCTACATCCGCGACCGCTACGCCGCGGTGCGCAACGGCGGCTGAGATAGCCCAGTCGCAGAAGTCCGGCGCGCAGCGACCGGACGATGCGGGCTCCCCGAAACGTCGCGGCGCACCTCAGCGGTCGGCCTGGGCGTGCGCCTCGATCAGCCAGAGATCCTTGTCGACCTCGCCCGCCACCTCGGTGAAGAGATCGGCCGTCACCGCATCGCCTAGCTCGGTCGACTGGTCGATCGCCGCACGCGTCACCTTGCCGAACGCCGCGATCGCCGACGACAGCGCATCGACATGCTCGGCCCCGCTCACGATGTCGAGCGGATAGGCCTTGAGGCTCGACTTCTTGGCCGCGACCGCGACCGTGCCCTCGGCGGTGCCGCCGAGCGCGGTGATCCGCTCCGCGATCGTGTCCTCCCAGCCGCCGGCGTGGCCCGCGACGGTATCGAACAGCTCATGGAGGCCGATGAAGTTGGGTCCCTTGACGTTCCAGTGCGCCTGCTTGGCCTGCATCTTGAGATCGACCACATCGGCGAGCCGCGCGTTCAGGATATCGCAGACCTTGGCGCGCTTGTTGGCGGTGATGTCGTTCTTCGTCTTGTGCATGGGTCCTCCTCGGTCGCCGTCCCGAGGTGCGGGCGGGTCCCTTCCCTAGATTAGAATAATTACAAACACGAGATGGGCTCGCCCCCGCCCGCGTGCAAGACCCAGCCGGCGAAGAATGTCATGCCGTCCAGAGCGGCGCCATCTCGGTCGCGACCAGCTCTTGGTAGCCGCGCATGGTGCGGGAGAGCCCGACATCGCAGGCGAAGCGGTTCATGTCGCGCACGAAGTCCTCGCCGAGCCGCGGGTCGTAGTAGGGCAGATCGCGGCTGATGACGGCGGTGAGCTTCTCGGTCTCGTCCGCGGTGAACAGGCGGCGGCCGACCTCGGCGACCTTGCCGATATCGGCCTTGATCGCGCGCACCGTGGCGACCATCGCCCGTGTCGCCCGGCGTGCGACGTCGGGGCGCTCGGCGAGGAGCTTCTCGGTCGTGACGAGGACCGGCATCGTGTAGTGGAACGCGGCCTTGGGGCCGTCGCCGCGCCGGACGTCGAGGACGAGCGTGCCGGTGCCGCTCCGGACCGCGACCTCGGCCGCCATGCAGTTCGCCCACAGCCCGTCGATGGTGCCGGCCTGGAGCGCCTTGACCGCGGTGACGCCGAACGAGGCGCCGGGCGGGATCGGCCCCGGGATCGGGCCGATCTCGACCTTGTCGCGATCGGCATCGATGCCGGCCTCGCGAATGAGCCGCTTCAGCGCGAGCTCGACGAGGGGCGCAGCGCCTATCCGCCGGCCCTTGACCGCGACGAGATCGCCGCGCTTGGCCCCGAGCTCGCTTCGCATCACGAGCGCCCAGTAGCAGCCCTGCGTCATGGCCGAGAGCATCTTCGCGCCCTCGAAATCGGGAAACGCGATCGGAATGCCGATCGCCGAGCCGGCGACGAAATCGACCCGGCCGTCGCGGAGCGCCTTGTACATCGCACCGACCGGGAAGATGTGCTCGAGCGTCATGTCGAGCCCCTCGGCCTTGAAGTACCCGAGCTCGACCGCGGCGGTCGCCGGGAAATAGGAGTTGGAGACGAGGTCGGCGATCGCGATTTTCATGTCGGTTCCGAGACGAGACGCGGCCGGCGGCGATCGCCGGCCGTCGTCCTGGTTGACGCGAAGCGCCGCCGCTTGGCGAGCGCGCGGTCGGATCGAGGCGCCCGGCGCCTAGACCTTGGCGGCGAGCTTGTCCTGGGTCCTGAGCTCGAAGTCGCTCGCGTCGTGGCGCTCGTGGAGCTGGCTCGCCGGATCGCCCTGGAGCCGGTTGACGATGCGGCCGCGACGGACGGCGGGCCTGGCGGCGATCTGGTCGGTCCAGCGCTGAACGTTCTTGTAGTCCTGCACCGCCAGGAACTCGCCGCCGTTATAGAGGAGGTTCTTGGCGATGCCGCCATACCAGGGCCAGACCGCGATGTCGGCGATCGAGTACGCCTCGCCGGCGAGATACGGGCTCTCGGCGAGCCGGCGGTCGAGGACATCGAGGAGGCGCTTGGTCTCCATCGCGAACCGGTCGATCGCGTATTCGATCTTGGTCGGCGCGTAGGCGTAGAAGTGGCCGAAGCCGCCACCCAGATAGGGCGCGCTCCCCATCTGCCAGAACAGCCACGACAGGCACTCGGCGCGCTCGGCGCCGGACTTGGGCAGGAGCGCGCCGAACTTCTCGGCGAGATAGAGGAGGATCGCGCCCGATTCGAACACGCGCACCGGCTTCGCCGCGCTGCGGTCGACGAGCGCCGGGATCTTGGAGTTCGGGTTGATCGCGACGAAGCCGCTGCCGAACTGGTCGCCCTCGCCGATCCGGATCAGCCAGGCATCGTATTCCGCGCCCTTGTGGCCGAGCGCGAGGAGCTCCTCCAGCATGATCGTGACCTTTTGGCCGTTCGGCGTACCCTGCGAGTAGAGCTGGAGCGGATGGCGGCCGACGGGCAGCTCCTTGTCATGGGTGGCGCCGGCGATCGGGCGGTTGATGTTGGCGAAGCGCCCGCCGCTCCCCTTGTTCCAGGTCCAGACCTTGGGCGGCGTGTAGTCGGCGGCGCTGCTCATGATTCGACTCCTCGGTTGCGGGCGCTGGCAGGGATGGCGCGGATGGCGTCGATCGCGCGCCGGCCGAGGCCCGGTTGAAGACGATGCGCGCGGACTTGGCAAGCCCGAGTTTGGCCGCGACCCGTCTCCGCCCCATTGCTCGCCGCGCGGCGGTTCTCTATCGTCGTTCGCGCGCCGGATTAGCTCAGCCCGGTAGAGCAGCTGATTTGTAATCAGAAGGTCGAGGGTTCGAATCCCTCATCCGGCACCACGAAATTCAATGACGTCAGACTGACTGAGGCGCTCGCGCAAGGCGGCGTCGGCGTCGGCGGTCGGCCAGCGCGGGCGGGTGATGCCGAGATTGGCGCGCAAGGTCGTGCCCTCATAGGCGGTGCGGTAGAGGCCGCGGCGCTGCAGTTCCGGCACCACCATCTGGTTGAACTCGATCAGGCTCGCCGGGAACACCGGCGGCATGATGTTGAAGCCGTCGCACGCCTTCTCGCGCACCCACGTCTCCATCATGTCCACCACCTCGGCGACGGAGCCGATCACCTCCATGTGGCCGCGCGCGCCGGCGACGCGGCGGTAGAGGTCGCGGATGCTCAGGTTCTCGCGCCGGCCGATCTCGGCGAACAGCTGGGCGCGCGACGACACCGTCTTGTTCGGCGGCAATTCGGGCAGCGGCCCGTCGATCGGATAGCCGGTGAGGTCGAAGTCGATGCGGCGCGACAGAAGCTGCATGCCGGCCTGCGGATCGATCAGGTCCTGTAGCTGTTCGTACTTGGCGGCCGCCTCCGCGTGCGTGCGTGCGACGCAGACCAGGAGGCCGGGCATGATCTTCAGGCTGTCGGGGTCGCGGCCGTAGCGCGCCATGCGGCCCTTGACGTCGGCGTAGAACGCCTGCGCGCCCTCGAGGGTCTGCTGCGCGCCGAAGATCACCTCCGCGGTCTCGGCGGCTAGCTCGCGCCCGTCGTCGGAGGCGCCGGCCTGCACCATCACCGGCTCGCCCTGCGGCGACGGCGGCACGTTGAGCGGCCCGCGCACGCGGAAATGCGCGCCCTTGTGCTCGAGGATGCTGATCTTCGACTTGTCGAGATAGAGCCCCGACTCCTTGTCCTGGACGAAGGCGCCGTCGGCCCACGAGTTCCACAGGCCGCGCACGACATGCGCGAACTCGCGCCCGCGGCGATAGCGTTCCACCTTCTCCATGTGCTCGTCGCGGCCGAAGCTCGCGGCTTCCAGCTTGTTGGCCGACGTGACCAGGTTCCAGCCGGCGCGCCCGCCGCTCATCAGGTCGAGCGAGGCGAAGCGACGCGCCAGGAGATAAGGCTGGTCGTAGGTCGAGGTCGACGTGCAGACCAGCCCGAGGTGCTTCGTGTGCTGCGACAGCGCGCACATCAGCGTGAAGGGCTCGATCCAGGTGCCGTAGGAATCGCGCGTCATCGCGTCCAGGTGGCCGCGCCAGAACGACACCGAATCGGCCATGAAGAACATGTCGAACAGGCCCTGCTCGGCCAGCTTCGCGAGCTCGATCAGGTGGGGCGGGTTGCTGCCGGAATCGGCGACGGCGTCGGGGTGGCGCCACGCCGCCATGTGGTGTCCGCACGGCCAGTAGAACATGCCGAGCTTCATCTGCGCCATCGAGCCAGCCATCGTGTCCCTCGCTCCCGTCAGACGCACGCGCCGCCGCCGCTTGGGGGCGCGCCTATTCTACACCGGGACGGACGGCCGGATATTTCCGCTAGCAGGCTGCTGAAAAATGCTCGTCTTGGGGGTTTTGGAATGATTCTCTAAGCGCGGGTTGCGCGAGGAGTATCGGGATTCGAGGCGAGGATC
>VGEU01000154.1 GCA_016869145.1 Alphaproteobacteria bacterium
CAGCGGCGCAATCAGCGACCACTCGAAATCCGTCAGATCAAAGCGAGCCATGATCCAAGCCTCCTCCGTTTGGAAGCTTGAATCACATCTCCCGCCTCAGGGGAATCCCATTATGAGTACAGGACCTAGCCGGCGCGCCGCGCGAGGAATTGCAGCCACTCATAGGTGAGGGCGAGCCGATCCTCCTGATCGTAGGCGGAGAGCTTCATCTCGACCGCATCGCGCCCGCCCGGCTGCGGCGCCGGGGAGATCGCCACCACCTCGGCGACCGCGCGCAATGTGTCGCCGGGATAGATCGGGCGGAACCAGCGCATGCGGGCGCCCGGCGCCGCGGTCCCGGTCCGCGCGAACAGGCCGAGCCGCACGAACAGCCCGAACGCGATCGCCGCGCTGAGATGGCCCGGCACGATGATGCCGTCATAGCCGGCGGCGCGCGCGGCCGCTTCATCGACGTGGTAGGGCATCGGCACGTAGCGGCGGCCGAAGGCGAGCGCCTCGTCCGCGCTGATCGTGTAGGCGGCGGTCTCGTAGCGCGCGCCGACGGTCACGTCCTCGAAATAGAGATCGGTCATCGCCCGCGCCGCCCGCAGCACACCATCCTGTGAACCGAGCGCGCTACGCCGCCCGGCGATCTGGTATTATCCTGGTCGCATGGGCGCCGCCGCATCGCAAGGAAAGGACGGCCGTCGACCGGCTCTCCGTCTTGGGGCGCGGCTCGTCCTCCTTCTTTATCTGGTTGCCGCCCTGCTCGGCCATCCTGTCGCCTTTGCGAGCCTCGTCGGCGATGGCGCGCCGGCGCACGCCGATTGCCACGCCGGCGCACCGGCGACCCAGCCGCACGAGCCGACCACCTTCACCCCGGACGGGATCACGCACGCGACCGGCTGCTGCTTCCTCCACGCCGCCGGCCTTCCCGCATCCGGGATCGCGCCGCTGCCCGACACCCTGGCGCGCGCGCCGACCCCGCTCGGGTCGGACGACGGTCGGAACGGGCTCACCCCGACGCCGCCGGTCGAGCCGCCGCGCCGCCCCGCCTGAACGACCCCGAGCCGCGCCGCCGTCCGGCACCCCTTCCCCTCCCCGTGCCGGGCGCGGTCGATCGATCCATCCGTTCACGCGAGGCAATCCCATGCGCTTCGGCATGCTCACGGTCGGCGTCTCGACGGCCCTCCTCACACTCGCCGCCGCCGCCGCGGCGGACCCGCGCCCCGGCCACGGTCATCATGGCCACGGCCATCACGCGACCTCGGTCGGCGAGCCCGGCAAGCCATCGGCCGCGCGGCGCACGGTCGAGGTGACCCTCGGCGACAACTTCTTCGAGCCCGAGCGGATCACTGTCCGCGCCGGCGAGACCGTGCGCTTCGTCGTCCGCAACGCGGGCGAGCTCCTGCACGAGTTCAACATCGCGACGCCCGAGGACCACCGCGCGCGCCAGCTCGAGATGGCGATGATGGTCGAGCACGGCATGATCACCGCGACCGCCATCGACCACGAGAAAATGAAGATGGACCACAAGGCGATGGGCATGCCCGACATGAAGCACGACCATGCCAACTCGGTCCTTGTCGAGCCGGGCAAGACCGCGGCGCTGATCTGGCGTTTCACCCGTGCAACGACGATCCAATTCGCCTGCAACATACCGGGTCATTACGAGGCCGGCATGGTCGGGCGCTTCGAGTTCGAGCGTTGAGCGAAGGGAGAGGCCCGATGAGACCGCCATCCCTCACCCGCCGCGCCGCGCTCCGCATCGGCGCCGCGGCCGGACTCGTCTCGGTCGTTCCCGGTCGCGTGAGCTTCGCCACCGCCGACCGCGAAGACACCATCACGATCGAGCGCACCCGCATCACGATCGACGGCATCACGAGCGATGCGATCGCGATGGGCGGATCGGTGCCGGCCCCGACGCTCCGCTGGCGCAAGGGCCAGGAGGTCGTGATCCACGCCGTCAACCGGCTCGACGAGCCGACCTCGATCCACTGGCACGGCCTCCTGATCGAGGGCGTGATGGACGGTGCGCCCGGCTTCAACGGCTTCGACGCGATCCCGCCCGGCGGCACCTACACCTATCGCTTCCGGCTGCGCCAGGCGGGCACCTACTGGTACCACAGCCACTCCGGCATGCAGGAGCAGGCCGGGATGTACGGCGCGATCGTGATCGACCCCGCCGGCCGCGATCCCGTCCGCACCGACCGCGACTACGTGGTCGTCCTCTCCGATCACGCGCGCGAGGATCCGAAGGCGATCTACCGCAAGCTCAAAATCGATCCCGGCTACTACAACCGCGGCAAGCGGACGTTGATCGACTTCTTCCGCGAAATCGGCCGCGACGGCTTCGCCGCGGCGATGCGCGACCGCCTCGAATGGGGTGAGATGCGCATGGACCCGACCGACCTCGCCGACGTGACCGGCTATCAGTTCCTCGTCAACGGCAGGGGTCCGGCCGACAACTGGACGGCGCTGTTCAACCCCGGCGAGCGCATCCGGCTTCGCTTCATCAACGCGGCCGCGATGAGCTTCTTCGACGTCCGCATACCGGGCCTCGCGCTCACCGTCGTCGCGGCCGACGGCCAGAACGTCGCGCCGGTCCGGGTCGACGAGTTCCGCTTCGGCGTCGGCGAGACCTATGACGTCGTCGTGCTGCCGACCGAGGACAAGCCCTACACGATCTTCGCCGAGCCGCTCGACCGCTCGGGCTATGCGCGGGCGACGCTCGCGACACGCGCCGGGCTCGAAGGGCCGATGCCTGAACGACGCCCGCGCGTCATCCTGAGCATGGCCGACATGGGCGCCGCGCACGCCGGCATGGGCCACGCTGGCGCCGATCACGGCGGACACGCGATGCACGCCGGACATGGGACGCACGGCGCGCAGGGCGCTCATGGCGCGCAGGGCGGCCACGGCGCGCATGGCGCGCAGGGCGGCCACGGCGCACATGGCGAACATGGCGCCCATGGCGGGCGCGCCGCACCGCCCCGCAGTCCGGGGGCGCCCGCGATCGGCTGGGACGATGCCGGCACGCCGTCCGGCCGCCGCGCGCTGCGCTATGCCGATCTCAAGGCCCTCGCGCGCAACCCGGACCCGCGGCCGCCGACGCAGGAGATCGAGCTCCGCCTCACCGGGATCATGGAGCGCTATATCTGGACGCTGAACGGCGGCAAGTTCGACCACCATGCCGAGATCCGCGTCGCAGAGGGCGATCGCCTGCGAATCCGGTTCGTCAACGAGACGATGATGGCTCACCCGATGCACCTGCACGGCACGTTTCTCGAGCTCGAGAACGGCGAGGCGGAGCGCCGGCCGCTCAAGCACGTGGTGATCGTCCCGCCCGGACGCGAGGTGTCGGCGCTTCTCACCGCGAACGAGCCGGGCGACTGGCCGCTCCACTGCCACCTCCTCTACCACATGACCGCCGGCATGATGACGCGCTTCGTCGTCGAGCGGCGCACCGCGAGCCGGTGAGGCGGCGATGGACACGGGACTTCTCCGCCGCCTCGCGGCCACGCTGGCGGCCGCACTCCTCCTCGCTTCCGCCGCGACCGCCGCGGACGCCCCCGCGACGATCGCGGTGTTCAAGATCGACCGGCTCGAATATCGCGCCGGCGGCGGGCCGGACGGGTTCGCCTGGGACGCGCAAGCCTGGATCGGCGGCGACGATCACAAGCTCCGCCTCGAGCTCGAGGGCCACGCGACGGTCGGCCGCGGCGAGGTCGAGGACGCCGAGGTCCAGATCCTCTACGCGCGCCGCATCTCGGATTTCTGGGACGCCCAGATCGGGGTGCGTCACGACCTCCGCCCGCGGCCGGATCGCACCTATGGCGTGATCGGGCTGCACGGGCTCGCCGACTACTTCATCGAGACCGAGGCGGCGCTGTTCGTGAGCGAGACCGGCGATGTCACCGCCCGGCTCGAGGGCGAGATCGACGTGCCGATCATCCAAGGGCTAATCGCACAGCCCCGCATCGAGGCGAACTTCGCGGCACAGTCGGTGCCGACGCTCGCGATCGGCGCCGGGCTCGTCGATGTCGAGCTCGGCTTCCGCGTCCGCTACGAGATCCGCCGCGAGCTCGCGCCTTATGTCGGGGTCGTGTGGGCGCGCAAGATCGGCGAGACCGCGCGGCTTGCGCGGCGCGACGGCGAGGACGCGGACACCGTGTCCTTCGTCGTCGGCCTCAAGACGTGGTTCTGACGCCGTCTCCGAGCCTAGAGCCGCAGGAGCTTCGTCACATTGCCGTGGAGGAGCTTCGCCTTGTCCTCGGCCGAGAGCGGAACGCTGTCGAGCCACGTCACCGCCGGGCCGTTCATGACATAGGGCCAGTCGACCGAGAACATAATGCGGTCGATGCCGAGCTCCATCACTGAGCAGAGGAGCGCGGGGTTCGAGAAATTGCCGCTGGTCGTGATCCAGAAATGCGCGCTGAAGGTATCGCGGAACGAGTTGCCGCGATTGCCCGCGCGCGACATCGCCTGATCGATGCGCCAGAGCGAGAACGGCAGCGACTCGCCGAGATGGCCGAGGATGATCTTGAGCCCGGGATAGGCCTCGAAGACACCGCTGAGGACGAGGCGGATCGCTTGCGTCGCCGTCTCGACGGTGAACCCCCAGCCGGCGGTGAGGATCGAGGGATAGGCCTCGATATAGTCCTTGTAATAGGCCTCGACGACGGCGGGATGTGGCGTCGCCGGGTGCATGTAGAGCGGCACATCGAGCGCACGGGCGCGCTCGAAGATCGGCCAGAAGCGCTTGTCGTCGAGGAAGAGGCCGTTGGTGAGACCGTGCACCATCGCGCCCTTGAAGCCGAGTCTCGTGACAGAGCGCTCGAGCTCGTCGGCGGCGGCCTTGGGATCGGACGTCGGGAGCGCGGCGAAACCCGCGAAGCGGTCGGGATGGGCGCGGCACGCCTGATGCAGCCGGTCGTTGACACCGCGCGCGAGACCGACCGCGGTCTCGGCGTCCATCTTCTGGAGCGACGGCGCCCCGTGCGACAGCACCTGGAGGTCGATGCCGGCCTCGTCCATCTCCTTGAGCCGGATCTGGTCGAGATCGTAGAGCCGCTCGGTCAACGGACCGCGCCGGCCGGAATCGTAGCCCTTGAAGTGCTTGGAGACCTCGGGGTCCCAGTAGTGCTCCTCGATCGCGATGACACGCATTTTGCCGGCATAGGTCATCGTTGCCCTCCTCCCGTTGCGTCCAAGAGGCTATCAGCCGGCGTTCCCCTTGTCAGCGCGCCCGCCCGAGGACCGCCGTCGCGTCGATGCGCTGCAGGACGACGAGATAGGGCGCGTCCTCCGCATCCGGCATGACCACCGTGCCGAGCGTCGCGAGCCATTGCCGCTTGTCGGCGGTGACCAATGGCCGCCGCGCGGCGACCGGGAACCAGAGGCTCGTCGCCGCGCCGCGGTGCCCGCTCGCGATCGCGCGCGCCGCGAGCCGGCTGAACACGACGGGCGCACCGTCGGGGACCCCGCCCTTGAGCACCCGGTAGACGCCGTCGAAGATCTCGGCGAGCTCGGGCGTCACCTCGTAGAAGCTGACCGCAAGCACGCGATCGGTCGCCGCATCGGCGAGCACCGAAGGCGCGTAGGAGAAGATCCGCCCGGCGCCGCGGTCGATCGGCGCCAGCGTCACCGCGCGCTGCCACCCACCGACGGCGCCCGCCGCGGCGGCGGGCTTCCGAATATAGAAACCCTCGTCGTTGCCGTAGATCAGCGTCGACGCCGTCCCGTGCCAGGTCACGTGGATGTTGCCTGCGGCATCGACGGTGACGGCAGACCAGTCGGCGAGCACGTCGCTCGCATCGTTCCGGGCCGCCCATGCGGGATGGTCGGCGAGGACGTTCTCCGCCCCCAACTAGACGCCGGCCGGGTCGCCGCGGACATAGCGAAGCTCCCAATAGCCGCGGCTCGGCGCCCGCGTCGAGGGATGGCTCGGCCCGCGCACGATCCCGGTAAAGGTGACATGCGCGTTGCCCGCGGCGTCGACCGCGATCGCCGGCAGCTTGATGCCGACGCCCTGGGGGGACGGGATGCGGTCGACGATCCACGACGCACCGCCGTTCACGGTGAGCGCGTAGCGGCCGCCTGGGCTCACGAGGTGCACCCGGTCGTCCGTCTCGGCCGCGATCGAGGGACCGTTATTGCCGCCGTCGCCGGTGAACTGCGCCGCGCGCACGGGATCCATGCGCCAGCCGTCGGCGGCGCGCAGAATGCGACGATAGTGGATGACGCCCGCGCCC
Organism: Alphaproteobacteria bacterium; assembly: GCA_016869145.1. Classification (GTDB taxonomy): domain Bacteria; phylum Pseudomonadota; class Alphaproteobacteria; order MPNO01; family VGEU01; genus VGEU01. The sequence continues at coordinate 6,234 of VGEU01000154.1, forward strand.
TGCCAGGCGACATGCACCGCGTTCTGAGACACATCGAGCGCGACATGGCCGCTGCCGCGCTCGGAGGCGGCGTCGCTGATCCGCAGCGGCGGCTCCGCCCAGATCGGCGCGCCGCTCGCCGCATCGAGCGCCGC
>VGEU01000155.1 GCA_016869145.1 Alphaproteobacteria bacterium
ACGGCGCCGCAATGCCGCCGCCGATCAGACGGCGAGCCGGCAAAAACCATCTATCCCGCCGACCCCGTCGCCAACCCAAAAGCGACGTTCCGATCGACTTCTTCAGCAGCCTGCTAGCCCGCGCCGAGCGCGCGGCGGACGAGGCGCGTGCCGTCGACCATCGCCTGGAGCTTGCCGTAGGCGGTCGCGCGCGGGATGTATTTCATGCCGCAATCGGGCGCGATCACGAGCCGCTCGGCCGGAACATGATCGAGCGCCTTCCGGATCCGCGCCGCGACTGTTTCAGGCGTCTCGACCGCCGGGTCGGCGAGATCGATCGCGCCGAAGACGATCGTCTTCGACGGCAGCGTCCTCAGGATCGCGCAGTCGAGATCGGGCTGCGCCGCCTCGATCGAGATCTGGTCGGCAATGGTCGCGTCGAGCTCGGGCAGGAACGAATAGCCGGCGGGCTTGCCGGACACGATATAGGCGTAGCCGAAACAGATATGGACGACGGTCGTGCCGAGACCGCGGCAGCCGTCGAGCGCGCGGTTGATGGCGCGGACGGCGTAGGACTTGGCCCGGTCCGGGTTGGCCTGCATGTAGGGCTCGTCGAGCTGAACGACGTCGGCGCCAGCGGCGAACAGCTCCTTGATCTCGGCATTGACCGCAACCGCGTAGTCCATCGCCGCGGCCGCCTCGTCGCCATAGTGCTCGTCGACCGCCTGCTGCAGCATCGTGAACGGACCGGGGATCGTGATCTTGATCGCGCGATCGGTGGCCGCGCGCAGGAACTGCACGTCACGCACCGCGACCGCGCGGGTGCGCCGGATCGGGCCGACGATGCGCGGCACCTTGTTGGGAATGCCGGAACGGCCCTCGCGGATCGCGGGGTTCGCGGCATCGATGCCGTCGAGCATGGTCGCGAAGCGGTTGGAGTAGCTCTCGCGCCGGATCTCGCCATCGGACACGATATCGATCCCGACGCGCTCCATGTCGCGCACCGCGACCACGGTCGCATCGTCCTGCGCCGCATCGAGATAGGGCGCCGGCACGCGCCAGATGTCCTCGGCGCGCACCCGCGCCGGCGACCGGCTGGTGAGAAGCGCGCGGTCGACCAGCCAGTCGGGCTGGACGTAGCTGCCGACGACGGTGGTCGGCAGGAGCGGAAGCGATCTCATCGAAACCTCTTGTCAGACGATCGTGCTGGACAAACCGCGAACACGCGCGTGAGGCCTAAGGGCACGACTATTTTGCATAGCCTCCATGCCGATACCGATTCAAGGTTGCACCGGCAACCATGCGCTCTCACAATGCGGTCCGTTGCTGCAAATTTGGCGAACGCTCCGGGAACAATCGCACGATGCGCGACCAGTCGCTTCGCGTCCATGTCAAGAATCTGGAACAGCAGGGCGAGCTCCTGCGCATCACCAAGGAGGTCGACCCGCACGAGAACCTCTCGGCCATCGGCTGGAAGGCCTATGACCGGCTCGGCAAGTCGACGCTGTTCACCAACCTCAAGGGCTTCGACGGCTGGCAGGTGGTGAACCAGGTCATCACCGACCGCCGCAAATGGGGCATCGCGCTCGGCGTCGAGACCGAGCGGCTGATCCCGACCCTGATCGAGCGGGTGCGCCGGCCGGTGAAGCCGGTCGAGGTGGCGCGCGCGACGGCACCGGTCAAAGAGGTCATCAAGCTCGGCAAGGACGCCGATCTCACCAAGCTCCCGGCGATGTGGACCAACGTGCGCGATCCCGGCCCCTATCTCGCCTCCGGCATGGTGATCATCAAGGACCCCGAGACCGGCATCCGCAACATGTCGATCCACCGCCAGCAGGTGCTCGGCCCGGATCGCACCGGGTTCCTGATCTGCCCGCGCCACGCGCTCCGGATCTACAAGATGTACCAGGCGCGGAAGGAGCCGATGCCGGCCGCGGTGGTGATCGGCGCGCATCCGGCGCTCTATTACGCGGCCGGCTTCACCTCGTCCTACGGGCTCGACGAGATCGAGGTCGCGGGCGGGCTCCTCGAGGACCCGATCCGCCTCGTCAAGTGCGAGACCATCGACATCGAGGTGCCGGCCGATGCGGAGCTGGTCATCGAGGGCGAGATCCTCCCCGATGCGATGACGCCCGAGGGTCCGTTCGGCGAGGCGAGCGGCACCTACGCGATGGAGGGCTCGACCGAGATCTTCGTCGTCAAGGCGATCACCCACCGGCGCGACCCCGTGTTCTACGGCATGCAGTGCGGCGCGCCGATGACCGATACCCAGTCGATCACCGGCACCTGCATCGAGACGGTGGTGACCGACCATCTGCGGAACGTCGAGGGCGGGGTCGATCTCCGAGACGTGCGCTGTCTCGGGATCGCCGGGCTGATGGCGGTCGTCCTGAAGATCAGGCCGCGCGTCGAGGGCCAGGCGAAGACCGCGCTGATGGCCGCGTTGTCGAGCCCCTATATGCACCCGAAGCTCGCGATCGCGGTCGACGAGGACATCGACGCGAGCGATCTCCGCCAGGTCTTCTGGTCGCTCACCACGCGCGTCGATGCGGCGAAGGACGTGATCAAGCTGCCGCAGAGCCGCATCTGGTCGCTCGACAACGTCTCCGACATCGTGCCCGGGATGAGCGCGATGTACCGGATCGGCTGCAAGTGGCTGATCGATGCGACGAAGCCCGCGACCGCCGCCGACCGCGGCCGCTTCGACAAGGCGATGCCGCGGAACTTCGAGACCGTGGCGCTCGAGGACTTCCTGCGATGACGCGCGCGGTATATGCAGCGACCGGGTGAACACGCGGCGTGACCAAATACGCCTTCCCGATCGAGAACCCGGAACTGAGCGCGGGCTACCTGATCCGCGACACCTTCCTCGCGTTCTCGAAGCTGATGCGCGTGTGGTTGCAGCCCTACAAGATCACGCTCGGCCAGTATTTCTTCTTGCGTGCGCTGTGGATCGAGGAGGGGCTGTCGCAGCGCGAGCTGAGCCGGCGCGTCGGCACGACCGAGCCGACCACCGTGGCCGCGCTCCGGCTCCTCGAGCGCAACTGCCTCGTCGAACGCGTGCGCAACGCCGACGACCGGCGTACCATCAACATCTTTCTCACCGATCGCGCGCGCGCTCAAGTCCGTCCTCCTCGCGCATGCGACGGAAGCGAACGCGATCGCCGCCCGCGGCATCTCGGAGGACGAGATCACCCGGCTGCGCCAGACGCTCCGCAGGATGCGCGCCAATGTCGCGGACGCGATCGAGCCCGACAAGACCTGATCAGCGAGAAGGACACCAGCCGATGACCGATCGCCCCAGCCTGCAGGACGATGCCGCCTTCTTCGCCGCCCGCGGCTTCGGGCAGAAGATCGGCTTCGGCGACCGGCCGGCTTTGATCGTGATCGACTACATGAAGGCGTTCACCGACGACACGATGCCGCTCGGCGCTAATCTCGACCGCGAGATCGCCGAGACCAACCGGCTGATCGATGCCGCGCACCGCCACAACATCCCGGTGATCTTCACGGTCGTCGCCTATGACGAGGACGGCTTCAAGGACGCAGGCCTCTGGGCGCTCAAGCAGAAGGGCGTCCACACGCTCAAGGCCGGGACCGACGGCGTGACGCTCGACCCGCGCGTCCACCGCGAGCCGCGCGACATCGTGCTCCTCAAGAAATACGCCTCGTCCTTCTACGGCACCGATCTCATCTCGCGGCTCAACAGCCGCCACATCGACACGCTCATCGTCACCGGGTGCACCACGTCGGGCTGCGTGCGCGCGACCTCGGTCGACGCCGTGCAGATGGGCATCCGCCCGATCATCGCCCGCGAGGCGGTCGGCGACCGCTCGCGCGCGGCGCACGAGCAGTCGCTGTTCGATCTCGACCAGAAATACGCCGACGTGCTCTCGGTCGACGAGATCATCACCCATATCGACGCGCACTACGCCAAGCAGCACAACCAGCCGCCGCGAGCGCGTTGAGCGAGGGCGCCGCGATGGACCTCTGGTGGATCGACCCCGACCGCGTCGCCGGCAGCCCCAACCCGTCCGACGACGAGCTCGCGGCGCTGCGCGCCCAAGGCTTCGCGACGGTGATCAGCCTCCTCGACGAGGCGCGCCAGCGGCCGCGCTACGACGTGGCGCGCGCGGTCGCGGCGGGCTATGCCCGCCACAACCTCCCGATCGACGATTTCGGCGCACCGAGCGGGCCGCAATTCGACCTCTTCTTCCTGTTCGTCCGCGATGGGCTCCGCGAGGGCAAGATCCTGCTCCATTGCCAGGCCGGGATCGGGCGGACCGGCACCATGGGCGCCGCCTACTGGCTCCGTCGCGGTCTCGCCCTCGACGAGGCGATCGGGCGCATCCGCGCCGCGCGGCCCGGCGCGATCGAGAGCGACAGCCAGCGCGCCGCGCTCGCCAAGCTCGCACAGCGCATCGCCGAGGGATGAGCGCGCTACTAGATTTTGTAGTTTAGGTCCGCTAGCGTACCAATTACTGGATAGAAAAAGAACAAAACGTGATTGGACGCGTCTTACACCTCATGGCAATAGACAAGTGCGCCGCTCGCGGAGAACTGGGGGACGGAATCGACATGAAGGATCAAGCGCACGATCCATCACAAGATCTGATCGGTTTCGGGGCCGACCGCACGTTTAGAACGATCGTCGCCGATCCGCCGTGGCGGTTCGTCAACCGCACCGGCAAGATGGCGCCCGAGCACCGACGGCTCTCGCGCTACGGCACGCTCGATCTCGCCCAGGTCTCGGCGCTGCCGGTCGCGGCGCTCGCGGCGCCGACGGCGCATCTCTATCTCTGGGTGCCGAATGCCCTGCTCCCGGACGGGCTCGCGGTGATGCACGCCTGGGGCTTCGCGTACAAGACCAACATCGTCTGGCACAAGGTGCGCAAGGACGGCAGCTCCGACGGCCGCGGCGTCGGGTTCTACTTCCGGAACGTCACCGAGCTCCTGCTGTTCGGCACGCGCGGGCGCAACGCGCGCACGCTCGCACCCGGACGGCGCCAGGTGAACCTGATCGCGAGCCGCAAGCGCGAGCACAGCCGGAAGCCCGACGAGCAATATGCGCTGATCGAGGCCTGCTCGCCCGGCCCCTATCTCGAGCTGTTCGGCCGCGGGGTTCGCGACGGCTGGGCGACGTGGGGCAACGAGTCCGATGAAGGCTGGCGTCCGCGCTGGAACACCTATTCGCATCGGACAGGCGCGGCGCGGGCGGATTCGGGCGACCGGATCGCCTTGACGTGCTCGCAAGGTGGATAATAAGCTAACTAAGTATTTCCGGTCGCGCTTGCCCCGGACAGGTGGTGCCCATGGTTGGAACACCGAGACAGCGGCCGATCGGGGCCACCCGACCCTCGGACCACGCGCGAGCGCGCGCCGGGGGCGCCGCGCTCGCAGAGGAGGAAGCCGGGGCCAATTCGTTCTTCGTGGATCGCACCGGGTACGCGCCGCCCGAGCTGAGCCTCCGGCCGCCGATCGTGATCCCGAAGGAGGCGATCGAGGAGGAGACCGCGCGTCCGGCCGCCGCCCGCGGCTGACCGGCCGGCCGCGACGCCGGCGTGCGTGCGCCGGCCGCGCGGTGTAGGCTGCGGGCCATGCGCTGCTCCGCTTGCGGTTTCGACAATGCCCAGGCCAACCGCTTCTGCGGCGGCTGCGGCGCCGCGCTACCCGGCGCGTCGAGCGGCCCGGCCGGCGAACGCCGGCACGTCACCGTCCTGTTCGCCGACCTGGCCGACTTCACACGCCTCACCGCCGCGCGCGACCCGGAAGACACCCGCGACATGCTGAGCCGGCTGTTCGAGAGCCTGGACGGCATCGTCACGCGCTATGGCGGGCACGTCGACAAGCACATCGGCGACAACGTCATGGCGGTGTTCGGCGCGCCCGTGTCGCACGGCAACGACGCGGAGCGCGCCTGCGCCGCCGCAATCGCGATGCACGAGGCAGTGGCGGCGCTGGGACGCAGCATCGCGCTGCCGCTCGACCTGCACGTCGGCATCGCCAGCGGCACGGTGGTGGCGAGCACGCTCGGCAGCGCGCGGTTCAGTTAATACACCGTCACCGGCGACGCGGTGAACCTGGCGTCGCGCCTGCAGGGCGAGGCGGGCACCGGCGAGACCCTGATCTGCCCGGCGACTGTCGAGGCGGCGCGCGGCCGCATCGACTGCACGCCGGCGGGCGAGCGCGCGATCAAGGGCTCCGACCGGCCGGTCGCGGTGCACCGGCTGCACGCAGTGGGCCGCATCGCCGAGCCGTCGGAACGGCCGCTGATCGGCCGCG
>VGEU01000156.1 GCA_016869145.1 Alphaproteobacteria bacterium
GACGCTGCCCGGCCGGGCGCGCGCGGTGCTGTCCGGCCCGACCTTCGCGCCCGAGGTCGCGCGCGGGCTCCCGACCGCGGTGACGCTCGCCGCACTCGACCGCGCGCTCGCCGAACGGCTCGCCGGCCTCCTCGGCGGCACCCGGTTCCGGCCCTATGTCTCGACCGATCCGGTCGGCGCCGAGATCGGCGGCGCGGTCAAGAACGTCCTCGCCATCGCCTGCGGCATCGCGGTCGGACGGCGGCTCGGCGACAACGCGCGCGCGGCGCTGATCACGCGCGGGCTCGCCGAGATGACGCGCTTCGCGCTCGCGCTCGGCGGCCGGGCGGAGACGATGATGGGCCTCTCCGGGCTCGGCGATCTCGTGCTGACCTGCACCAGCGCGCAGTCGCGCAACTACGCGCTCGGCGCCGCGCTCGGCGCCGGCACCACGCTCGCCGACGCGCTCGCCGGCAAGCGCTCGATCGCCGAGGGCGTCGCCTCGGCCGGCGCCGTCGTCGCGCGCGCCGCACGCGAAGGCGTCGAGATGCCGATCGCGGCCGCGGTCGATGCGGTTCTCAACCGCGGCGCGCCGATCGATGCCGTGGTCGGGGCGCTTCTCGCGCGCCCGTTCCGCGACGAGACGATCGAGTGAGAGGACGACGGAGATCCGATGGCGACCTGGCTGATGAAATCCGAGCCCGAGACGTGGTCATGGGACGACCAGGTGCGCAAGGGCACCGAGCCCTGGAACGGGGTGCGCAACCACCAGGCCGCGAACAACATGCGCGCGATGAAGACCGGCGACCGCGCCTTCTTCTACCACTCGGGCGAGGAGCGGCGGATCGTCGGCATCGTCGCGATCGTGCGCCCGTTCTATCCCGATCCGAGCGACGAGACCGGCAAGTTCGGCATGGTCGACGTCAGGACAATCGGCCCGGTGCCGACGCCGGTCACGCTCGCCGCGGTCAAGGCCGACGGCCGCTTCGCCGACTTCCTCCTCGTGCGCAACTCGCGGCTCTCGGTGATGCCGGTCTCGCCCGCGCACTGGAAGCTCCTCTGCCGCATGGGCGGCGTGAAGGCGTGATCCTCGGCCCGCTCCACGAGATCGCCGATCCGGGCGGCAAGGGCTATACGCTCCCCGACCGCCGCCAGGTGTTCGTCATCCGCCGCGGCGATGTGGTCTACGGCTATTTCAACGCCTGCCCGCACCAGGGCGTGCCCCTCGACTGGAAGCCCGACGTGTTCCTTTCTGTCGACAAGAGCGTGATCCAGTGCGCGACGCATTTCGCGCGGTTCCGGATCGAGGACGGTCACTGCCTCGCCGGGCCGTGCGTCGGGCGCGCGCTGATCCCGCTCCCGGTCGCGGTCGAGGACGGCCACGTCGTCGCGCGTCCGGCGCCCGATGCGGGCTGACTTGCCCGGCCCCGGCAATCTGCCGATAATTCCGTCAGCGTGGACATAATGCGCATTGGGGAGGACGGGAGACCATGGCCGATCAGGTGATTGCGGTTCCGTCGGCGGTCGCGAAGCGCGCCTGGGTCGACGAGGCGGGCTATCAGGCGATGTATCAGCGCTCGATCAAGGACCCGACCGGGTTCTGGGCCGAGCACGGCAAGCGCATTCACTGGATGCGGCCCTACACCAAGATCAAGGACGTCTCCTACGACCAGCACAATCTCTACATCCGCTGGTTCCACGACGGGACGCTCAACGCCTCGGCCAACTGCCTCGACCGGCATTTGTCGGCGCGCGGCAACCAGACCGCGATCATCTGGGAGGGCGATGACCCGACGCAGTCGAAGACGATCACCTATGCCGAGCTGCACCGCGAGGTGTGCAAGTTCACCAACGTCCTGAAGGCGCTCGGCGCGCGCAAGGGCGACCGCATCACGATCTACATGCCGATGATCCCCGAGGCGGCCGTCGCGATGCTCGCCTGCGCGCGGATCGGTGCGATCCATTCGGTGGTGTTCGGCGGCTTCTCGCCCGATTCGCTCGCCGGCCGCATCCAGGACTGCGATTCCACGATCATCGTGACCGCCGACGAGGGCGTGCGCGGCGGGCGCAAGATCCCGCTCAAGGCCAACGCCGACGAGGCGCTCAAGCAGTGCCCGACGATCCGCACCTGCGTCGTCGTGAAGCGGACCGGCGGCGCCATCGCCTGGGTCAAGGGCCGCGATGTCTGGTACCACGAGGCGATCGCGGATGCCTCGACCGATTGCAAGCCCGAGGAGATCGGCGCCGAGGATCCCTTGTTCATCCTCTACACCTCGGGCTCGACCGGCAAGCCGAAGGGCGTCCTCCACACGACCGGCGGCTACATGGTCTATGTGTCGATGACGCATCAATACGTCTTCGACTACCACGACGGCGACGTCTACTGGTGCACCGCCGACGTCGGCTGGGTGACCGGGCACAGCTACATCGTCTACGGCCCGCTCGCCAACGGCGCGATCACGCTGATGTTCGAGGGCGTGCCGAATTATCCCGACGCGTCGCGCTTCTGGCAGGTGTGCGACAAGCACAAGGTCAACATCTTCTACACCGCGCCGACCGCAATCCGAGCGCTGATGCGCGACGGCGAGGGGCCGGTCAGAAAGGCGCGCCGCGACACGGTGCGTCTCCTCGGCACGGTCGGCGAGCCGATCAACCCCGAGGCGTGGCTCTGGTACTACAACGTCGTCGGCGACAAGCGCGCGCCGATCGTCGACACCTGGTGGCAGACCGAGACCGGCGGCATCCTGATCACGCCGCTTCCCGGCGCGACGCCGTTGAAGCCGGGCTCGGCGACGCGGCCCTTCTTCGGCATCGTGCCCGAGGTCGTCGACGGCGCCGGCACGCCGCTCGCAGGCGCCTGCGAGGGCAATCTCTGCCTCGCCGATTCGTGGCCCGGCCAGATGCGCACCGTCTACCGCGATCACGAGCGCTTCGTGCAGACCTATTTCTCGACCTTCCCGGGTCGCTATTTCACCGGCGACGGCTGCCGGCGCGACGCCGACGGCTATTACTGGATCACCGGGCGCGTCGACGACGTGATCAATGTCGCCGGCCACCGGCTCGGCACCGCCGAGATCGAGAGCGCGCTGGTCGCGCACCGGGAGGTCGCCGAGGCCGCCGTCGTCGGCTATCCGCACGACATCAAGGGCCAGGGCATCTATGCCTATGTGACGCTGATCAACGGCGTCGAGCCGACCGAGAAGCTCCGCCAGGAGCTCGTCCAGTGGGTGCGGAAGGAGATCGGCCCGATCGCCACACCCGATCTGATCCAGTGGGCGCCGGGCCTCCCCAAGACGCGCTCGGGCAAGATCATGCGCCGCATCCTCCGGAAGATCGCGGCCGACGAATCCGACCAGCTCGGCGACACCTCGACGCTCGCCGAGCCGGCGGTCGTCAACGATCTCGTCGCCAACCGGATGAACAAGTCGGCGTGAACGCAGCCGCCGCCGCGGCCGACCGCGCGATCTGGGTCGGCCGTGCCGCGGCGCTCGGCGCGGTCGCGATCTGGGCCTGCTGGCTCGTCGCCTCGCGCTACGGCGTGACGGGAAGCCTCGGGCCGGCCGACGTCACCTTCTTCCGCTTCGTCGTGCCGGCGCTGGTCCTCTGGCCGTTCCTCTTCCGCGCCGGCTCGGGCTTCGCCAAGGGCGAGCGCGCGACGAGCCTCGCCATGATCGTCGGCGCCGGTACGCCGTTCTTCCTGATCGCCACGACCGGCATGCAGTTCGTGCCGATGAGCCACATCGCGGCGCTGATGCCGGGCACGGTGCCGCTGTTAGCCGCGCTAATCGCCTTCGCGGCGATCGCCGAGCGGCCCGACCGTTGGCGGGCCGCCGGCATCGTCCTGATCGTCGGCGGCATCGTCCTGATCGTCGGCAGCGATCTCCTCGACATGGGCGACGGGCGCTGGCGCGGCGACCTCCTCCTCCTGATCGGCGCGGCGTTGTGGGGCGGGTTCACGGTCGCGCTCCGGCGCAAGGGGACCGACCCGTGGCACGCGGCGGCGATCGTCAATGTGTGGTCGGCGGTCCTGTTCCTGCCGCTTTATCTGTTCGTGTTCACCCCGCGCATCCTCGTCGCGCCGTGGACCGAGGTCGCGATCCAGTTCGTGGCGCAGGGCCTCTTCTCCGGCATCATCGCGATGGTGCTCTACGGCATCGCGGTCGGCCGGCTCGGCGCCGGGCGCGCCGCGGCGTTCAACGCGCTTCTGCCCGCGCTCGCGACGCTGATCGGGATCCCGGTCCTCGGCGAATGGCCGGGCCCGGCGGCGATCGGCGGCATCGTGCTGGCGAGCGCGGGCGTCCTGCTCGCGACGGGGACCGTCGGCGCCGGCCGCCGCGGCTGACCGTCACGCCTCGCACCAGCCGGCGCGCGCGGCCGTCATAGGGCCGCGCATGGCCGTGGGCGAGGAGGAGCTGCGACAGGTCCTCGCCCGTGCCGACCACCAGGTTGGCGACGACGCGTCCGGCGAACTTCCCGTAATGGATGTTGCGGAGCGCGAGCGGGCGGTCGCCGAGCCGGGCCTCGACGAAGGCGCGCGCGGCCTCCGCCCGCGCCCGCTCGGCCGGGCACTTGCCGCGCCGCTCCGGCGCATCGATGCCGGCGAGGCGGACCGCGATCTCGACCTCCTGGCCGAGCCAGATATGGGCCCGCACCCGAATCGTGTCGCCGTCGATCGCCTCGACCAGGCGGGCCGGGATCGGGCCGGGCAGCGCCTCGCCGGCCGGCCCGCCCGGCGTGATCGCGATGACGCCGGCGAGCGCGATCCGGGCCGCCATCCGGCGCGTGCCGCGCCGCACACCGATTATCGGATGTAGAATCCACATGAAATACAATTATTGATTGTATCGCGCCCGGCGATTGAACGCCCAGGCCTGACACTAGCGAACGTCCAGGAACAATTCAAGAACAACCTGCGTCGGCCGGTCTGTCGCACGCAGCCGTCTCAGAAGTCGACGCAGCGGCCGTCGTTCTCCCAGTCGCCATAGCGGGTCGGGTCGGGGCCCTTGCGGCCACCGATCTCGGGCACCGCGGCGGCGGGGGTGTCCGGCCGGGACGGGTCCGCGGCCGGGGTCGTCGCCGCCGGCGTCGATCCGGATGTCGGCCCCGGCGTCGGCCCCGTCGTCAATCCCGGCGTCGATCCCGGCGTCGATCCCGGCGTCGATCCCGGTTCGGGGGGGCCGGGCCGGATCGCTCCGGATTTCGCGGTCTCGGTCATGATCGATAGATGGCATCGCGCGCGCCTTGTGCCAAGGGCGGCGGCGGGCCTTGACCGGGCCCGGCGCGGGGCCACATACACGCTCGACCCGTCCGCCTATCGGACGGCCAAGAGGATCTCTCGATGAACATGATGCGCACCGCCCTCCTGATCGCCGCGCTGACCGCGTTCTTCCTGGCGATCGGGTTCATGATCGGCGGCCAGCAGGGAATGGTGATCACATTCCTGATCGCGGTCGCGATGAACGCGTTCGCGTACTGGAACGCCGACAAGATGGTGCTCCGCATGTACGGGGCGCAGGAGGTCGATGCGCGCTCGGCGCCGCAGTTCTACGGCATGGTGCAGCAGCTCGCGCAGCGCGCGGCGCTGCCGATGCCGCGCGTCTACATCATCGAGAACGAGCAGCCCAACGCCTTCGCCACCGGCCGCAACCCGGAGAACGCCGCGGTCGCCGCGACGACCGGGCTCCTGCGCCAACTCAGCCACGAGGAGATCGCCGGCGTGATGGCGCACGAGCTCGCGCATGTGAAGAACCGCGACACGCTGATCATGACCATCACCGCGACGATCGCCGGCGCGATCGGCATGCTCGCCAATTTCGCGATGTTCTTCGGCGGCTCGTCGCAGAACGGTGAGAACCGCAACCCGCTCGGCATGATCGGCTCGATCCTCCTGATGATCCTCGCGCCGATGGCGGCGATGCTGGTGCAGATGGCGATCTCGCGGACGCGCGAATATGCGGCCGACCGCATGGGCGCCGAGATCTGCGGCCAGCCGCTCTGGCTCGCCTCCGCGCTCGCCAATCTCGACAACGCGGCGCACCGCACCGTCAACCACCAGGCCGAGGCCAATCCCGCGACCGCGCATCTCTTCATCGTCAACCCGCTCAACGGCCAGCGGATGGACAATCTCTTCTCCACCCATCCCGCGATGGCCAACCGGATCGCGCGGCTCGAGGCGATGGGGGCCGAGGCGGGGATCGGGGCCGCGCCGGCGCCGCGCCGCGTCGCCGGCCCGTGGAGTTGAGCCGACCCGTCGCGCCCGGCACCGGTCTCGCGGGCGG
>VGEU01000157.1 GCA_016869145.1 Alphaproteobacteria bacterium
GCCGACAAGCGGTGCCTGCCAGGAGAGCCGCGCGAGATCGGCCGCGTCGGCGAAGCGCGCGCACGCCTCGCGCCGGGCGCGGTCGAGCGGTCCGGGGATACGGAGGACGCAATCGATCCCGGTCTCGGTCGCGGTCGCCGCCGCCTCGCCCCGCGCCGCGCCGTCGAGAAGCGCCGCGCCGTGCGTGCGGAGCGCCGCGAGCAGGTGGACGAGTGGCGGCAAGGCGAGCGGGCATTCGGCGAGGTCGACGATCCTGTGGCTCGCGCGGGCATAGAACCCGGCCGCAGGCGGTCGCGCCCGGAATGAGAAGCGGAGCCGCCGTCGCGCGCCCGCCGGGACCAGGATCGCGGGCTCGACCGGCGTGTCGGCGAGGCCGCGCTGGGCGAGCGCATCGACGACGCGCGCCCGCTTCCAGTCGGCATAGGCTGGGCCTCCGAGATGCTGGAGCGTGCAGCCGCCGCAAATGCCGAAATGACGGCAGGGCGGCACGGCGCGCGAGGGTCCCGGCGTCTCGACCGCGACCAGCGCCGCCTCGCGGCGCTCGCCCTTCGCCGCGCCGAGCCGCGCGCGCACGACATCGCCGGCGACCGTGAACGGCACGAACACCGGCCCGGCATCGGTCAGGGCGATGCCGTCGCCCTGCGCGCCGATGCGCTCGATCGCGAGCGTGCGGATCTCGCCCTCAGGCATCGCCGCGTGGCGCCGTCGCCGCAATCAGGAACTCGCGATTGCCCTCGGGCCCCTGGATCGGGCTCTCGACGATGCCGAGGACGGCCCAGCCGAGGCCCGCGAGCCATTCGGCGACCGCGCGGCAGACCGCGTCGTGGAGCGCCGGATCGCGCACGACCCCGCCTTTGCCGACGAGGCCCTTGCCGACCTCGAACTGCGGCTTGATCAAGGCGACCAGGATCGCCCCCGGCAGGGCGAGCGCGAGCGCGGCCGGCAGGACCTGGCGAAGCCCGATGAAGGACGCATCGCAGGTGAGAAATCCCACCGGCTCCGGAACCGCGCGCGCGGTGAGGCCGCGCGCATTGGTGCGCTCGAGCACGACGACGCGGGGATCGTTGCGGAGCCGCCATTCGAGCTGGCCGTGACCGACGTCGACGGCATAGACGCGGCCGGCGCCGTGCGCGAGGAGCACGTCGGTGAACCCGCCGGTCGAGGCGCCGATGTCGAGGCAGACGCGGCCGGCCGGATCGAGACCGAAATGGTCGAGCGCGTGCGCGAGCTTGACGCCGCCGCGCGAGACCCAGGGATGGTCGCGACCGCGTACCTCGAGCGCCGCGTCGTCGGCGATCATCGCGCCGGGCTTGTCGAGGCGCGTCGTCCCGCTCCACACCAGGCCGGCGCGGATCAGGGCCTGCGCGCGGGTGCGGCTGTCGGCGAGGCCGCGCGCGAGAAGGATGCTGTCGAGCCTCGCCTTGGTCAGGCCCGGACCGAGCGGACGGCGCGTCCGATGCCGAGCGCCTCGAGCGCGATAAGAACGATGTGCGACGCGTTGAGACCGGCCTCGTCGTATTGCACGGTCGGCTTGTCGTGCTCGATGAAGATGTCGGGGTGCACCATCGGGCGGAACTTGAGCCCGTTGTCGAGGAGCCCGGCATGGGCGAGGTCGTGCATGACCTGCGTCGCGAAGCCGCCGATCGAGCCCTCCTCGATCGTGATCAGGACCTCGTGCTCGCGCGCGAGGCGGCGGATCAGGTCGTGATCGATCGGCTTGGCGAAGCGCGCATCGACGACGGTCGTCGAGAGACCGCGCGTCGCGAGATCATCGGCCGCCTTCATCGCCTCGGCGAGGCGCGGCCCGAGCGCGAGCAGCGCGATCTTGGTCCCCTCGCGCATGACGCGGCCCTTGCCGATCGGGAGCGCGCGGCCCTCGAGCGGCATCTCGACGCCGACGCCCTCGCCGCGCGGATAGCGGATGCCGGACGGCCGGTCGTCGATCGCGGCGGCGGTGGCGACCATGTGGACGAGCTCCGCCTCGTCCGACGGCGCCATCAGGACGAAGCCCGGCAGACAGCCGAGATAGGCGATGTCGAACGAGCCGGCATGGGTCTGGCCGTCGGCGCCGACGAGGCCGGCGCGGTCCATCGCGAAGCGGACCGGCAGCGACTGGATCGCGACGTCGTGGACGACCTGGTCGTAGCCGCGCTGGAGGAAGGTCGAGTAGATGGCGCAGAACGGCTTCATGCCGTCGGCGGCGAGCCCGGCGGCGAAGGTGACCGCGTGCTGCTCGGCGATGCCGACATCGAAGGTGCGGCGGGGGAATTCCTTGGCGAAGAGATTGACGCCGGTGCCTGACGGCATCGCCGCGGTGATGGCGACGATCTTGTCGTCCTTCCGCGCCTCCTTGATCAGGCTCTCGCCAAACACGTTCTGGTAGGCGGGCGCGTTGGGCTTCGCCTTCTCGAGCGTGCCGGTGACGACGTCGAAGCGGCCGACGCCGTGATATTTGTCGGCCGCGACCTCGGCGGGCGGATAGCCCTTGCCCTTCTGCGTCACGATGTGGACGAGGATCGGGCCGCTCTCGTGGTCGTCGCGGACGTTCTTGAGGACCGGCAGGAGATGGTCGAGGTTGTGGCCGTCGATCGGCCCGACATAGAAGAAGCCGAGCTCCTCGAACAGCGTGCCGCCGGTGAGGAGACCGCGCGCATATTCCTCGGCGCGCTTGACCGCGGTCTCGATCGAGCGCGGGAATTTCTTCGCCACCTCGCGGGTGAGATGGCGGATCGAGCGGTACTGCTTCGACGACACCAGGCGCGACAGATAGCCGCTCATCGCGCCGACCGGCGGCGCGATCGACATGTCGTTGTCGTTGAGGATGACGATGAGGCGCGAATCCATCGAGCCGGCGTTGTTCATCGCCTCATAGGCCATGCCGGCCGACATCGCGCCGTCGCCGATCACCGCGACGACGTTGTTGTCGCGGCCCTGGAGGTCACGCGAGACCGCGAAGCCGAGCCCGGCCGAGATCGAGGTCGAGGAATGCGCGGCGCCGAACGGATCGTACGGGCTCTCCGAGCGCTTGGTGAAACCGGACAGACCGCCGCCCTGGCGGAGCGTCCGGATGCGGTCGCGCCGGCCGGTCAGGATCTTGTGCGGATAGGCCTGATGGCCGACGTCCCAGATGACGATGTCATCGGGCGTCTGGAACAGATGATGGATCGCGACCGTCAGCTCGACGACGCCGAGACCGGCGCCGAGATGGCCACCGGTGACCGACACCGCATCGATCGTCTCGGCGCGGAGATCGTCGGCGAGCTGCTTCAGCTCGTCGATGGACATGGCACGCAGATCCGCGGGCTCCTTCACGCGATCGAGCATCGGACGACTTTCCGGAGCAACCACGAATTCCTCCCTTACGCCTTGCGTTCGAGCACGAAGCGGGCGACCGCCCGCAGAAGATCGGCCGACGGTCCGAACGGATCGAGCCGGGCGACCGCGGCCTGCACCAGCGCGCGCGCCCGGGCCCGCGCGCCGTCGACGCCGAGCGCCGCGACGAACGTCGCCTTGCCGGCGGCCGCATCCTTGCCGACCTTCTTGCCGACCGCGGTCTCGCTTCCTTCGACATCAAGTAGGTCGTCGACCACCTGGAAGGCGAGCCCGAGATCGAATCCGAACTGGCGGAGCGCAGCGCGCCGGTCGGCCGGCGCCCCGGCCGCGATCGCGCCGGCCTCGCAGCTGAACGCGATCAGCGCGCCGGTCTTGAGCCGCTCCATCTGGCTGACCGCGGCGAGATCGGGGCGGGCATGCTCGTGCGCGAGGTCGAGCACCTGGCCGCACACCATGCCGCGGCCACCCGCGGCGTCGGCGAGCGCGCGCACCAGCTCGCAGCGGATATTGCCGTCCGCATGGGTCGCCGGCTCGGCCAGGACCTCGAAGGCGAGCGTCAGCAGGGCATCGCCCGCGAGGATCGCCGTCGCCTCGTCGAAGGCGATGTGGCAGGATGGCTTGCCGCGGCGGAGATCGTCGTCGTCCATCGCGGGGAGGTCGTCATGGATCAGCGAATAGGTGTGGATCAGCTCGACCGCGGCGCCGATCCGGAGCGAGCTCGTGTCCTTGGCGCCGCACAGCCGTCCGCCGGTCAGGACCAGGAACGGCCGCAACCGTTTGCCCGCCGCGAGCGTTGAATACCGCATTGCAGCATAGAGCCGCGAGGCCGGACCCTCGGCGATCGGCAGGACCGAATCGAGCGTCGCCTCGACGCGCGCGGCGGCCTCGCCGAGCGCCTCGTCGAGCGCCGCCATGGGGTTCTCGGGTCGAACCGTCGTCTGGGTTGGCGCGACCGGCGCCACGCTAGGGCGAGACGTCATCGGCCGGCTCCGCCCGGGGCTGGCCACCGGCGGCGGAGGTGATCTTCTCGACGGTCTGTTTCGCCTCGTTCAGCTTGCCTTCGCAATGCTTCTTGAGCTCCATCCCGCGTTCGTAGACCGCGATCGCCTCTTCGAGCCGGGTATCACCCTTCTCGAGCTGGGTGACGATGGCCTGAAGCTCGGCGAGCGCATCCTCGAAGGACATCGCGGCGATGTCCTTGACGTTCTTGCGTTCGGCCATGTCCAACGTCCCGGTCGTTGACGCGAAGTGTAAAGAGGCGGCCGGATCAGGGCAAGCGAGGCCGCCCGCGCCCCGGGCGAACCCGGGCAAAAATGACGCAGGTGTTGCAGAATAACCCCATCGCCCCGGCCGGAGCCCCAGCCGGCCGCCGCCGGCGCGGCGGGCGCTCAGCCGGTGCCGCCGAGGACGCGCGCGTGGGCGGCCGCCGAGGCGCCGAGCGCGGCGAGGTCGTAGCCGCCCTCGAGGGTCGAGACGATCCGCCCGGCACAGACCCGGTCGGCGACGGCGACGAGCTCGGCGGTGAGCCAGGCGAAATCGTCCTCGCCGAGCTGGAGCGTCGCGAGCGGATCGCGCGCATGGGCATCGAAGCCGGCCGAGACCAGGATCAGCCCCGGCTCGAACGCGACGAGCGCGGGCAGGATCGCGTCGCGCCAGGCGGCGCGGAACTGGCTCGAGCCCGAGGACGGCGCCAGCGGCACGTTCACGATATTGCCAACCCCGCGCTCGCGCGCGTGCCCCGTGCCCGGATAGAGCGGGTATTCGTGGCTCGAGGCGAAAAAGACCGAGGAATCGTGCTCGAACGCGGCCTGGGTGCCGTTGCCGTGGTGGACGTCGAAATCGACCACCGCGACGC
The DNA here is from genome assembly GCA_016869145.1 of Alphaproteobacteria bacterium. GTDB lineage: Bacteria > Pseudomonadota > Alphaproteobacteria > MPNO01 > VGEU01 > VGEU01. The sequence goes on from VGEU01000157.1 coordinate 5,189, forward strand.
GGGCGAGCCCGTGCCGGCTCCGCGCATGCGCCGCCCCGACGGCGACATTGTTGAACAGGCAAAACCCCATGCCGCGCTCCGGCTCGGCGTGGTGGCCGGGCGGGCGGACGGCGCAGAAGGCGGTCGTCCCCGGATCGCCGGCCAGGACGGCATCGACCGCGGCGACGACGGCGCCGGCCGCGGTCAGCGCCGCCTCGCCCGAGCCCGACGACATCACCGTGTCGCCGTCGATCATCACCCGCCCCTCGCGGGGCACCGCGGCGAGCAGCGCCTCGACATAGTCGGGCCGGTGGACCCGGGTGAGGTGCGCGACCTCGGCCCGCGGCGCCTCGTGCCAGCGCGCGGCGGCGAATTCGGCCGACCGCAGCGCCTCGATGACCGCCCGGACCCGGTCCGGGCGCTCCGGATGGCCGCGGCCGGTGTCGTGCTCGAGCGAGCTCGGGTGGTGGAAGATGTGGAGCGCCATGCCTGCCTCGGCCGCGAACGCGATGCGGATCGCATGGGGACGATCATAGGGGGTTTCTGCCGCGGCCGCGACAGCGCCCGGCGGTCCGGCCGGCATGAGACGGCCCGGCACCACACGGCAAAGCGCATTGACTCCGCCCGAGCGCGGGCCGTTTATTGACGGGCGCCGCCGGTCGATCACCCATCGATCGCCAAGCCCCGGCCCTCCGACGGAACCGGCGTTGCGCCCCGTGTCAGGTGGGCCATGTATAATGGACGGTGCTCCCGGGTCGCCGCGGACGGGCGATGACGACGGGAGCGGACGCGCGCGACACCGCGGCCGGGTCGCGACGACGGCAGGGTCCGGCCGGCCTGGAGACGGCTCACCCATGCGCGTTGCCACCCAGCTCTTGATCGCCGCGGCGATCGTCGGCGCCGGCGTCGGCGGCTGGTTCCTGTATGGCGGAGCGCCGTCACAGGGGCCCGCTCGCGGCGGCAGCGGCCCGCCGGCCCAGATCGCCGGTGGACCCGGCGCTGCACCCGGCGGCGCAACCGGCGGTGCCACCGCT
>VGEU01000158.1 GCA_016869145.1 Alphaproteobacteria bacterium
CTCGCGGCGATCGCCGCTGCCCTCGCCGCGGCGCTCCTCGCGACCGGCGACGAGGCGGCATGGCTCGGCCTCCGCGCGGCCGGCGGCTTCGCGCTCGCCGCGCTCTATGTCGCGATCGAGGGCGCGCTCAACGCGGAGGCCGACAACGCGACGCGGGCGCGCGTGCTCTCGGTCTACATGATCGTCTATCTCGGCGCGACACTCGCCGGCCAGGCGCTCCTCGCCGCCACCGATCCGACCGGCTCGCTGCCGTTCGTGCTCATCGCCGGCTTGATGCTGGCCTCGATCCTGCCGCTGGTCGCGCACCCCGTCGCCCGCGTGCGCCAGCAGCGGGTGCCACCGCTCGCGCCGCACCGGGTGTGGCGGGCGAGCCCGCTCGGCGCCATCGGCATCGTCGCGGTCGGGCTCTGCTACGGCGCATTCTGGGCGCATGCGCCGGTCGCCGCCGGTGCGCTCGCGGCGCTCGATCCGCCATTCGGCGGGACGATGCTCGCGCTCGTCGCGGCGACGGGCGCGGCGATGTTCCCGCTCTACGCGGTCGTCGCCGCGGCGGTGAGCGACCGGGTCGCGCCCGCCCTTCTGGTCGCGGCGAGCGGCGGCGTGATGCTCCTCTTCTCGCTCGGCGCGGCGATCGGCCCGAGCCTCGCCGCACCGCTCGTCGATACGCTCGGCGGACGCGGCCTGTTCGCGTTCATCGCCGTCTCCCTCCTCGCGCTCGCCGGGCTCGCCCCGGTTGTCGGGCCGGCACCCCGTGATAGAGTGCGCGCGGCCGAGGAGGGGCCCGCCGATGCTGCGTGAGATCTACCGCGCCAACCCGTTCGGCTGGTTGGTCGTGGGGCTGAGCTTCCTCGTTCTCGCGTTCATCTTCTCGGCGCGGTCCTCGCTCGGGCTGATGATGCCGTTCTGGGAACAGGACCTCGGCTGGAGCCGGAGCTTCGTCTCGACCGGCATCGGCGTCGTCCTCGTCGTCATGGCGATCTCCTCGCCGCTCGCCGGCAATCTGCTCGACCGGTTCGGTCCGCGCATGGTGTTCACCGGCGGGCTCGTGCTGGTCGGCGTCGGCTTCGTCCTCGCCTCGCTGATGACCGCGCAGTGGCAGTTCATCGTCACCGTCTGCCTGATGGCGGGCCTCGGCTTCGGCTCGACCGCGCTGCCGCAGGTCTCGGCGACGATCGCGCAGCTCTTCGAGCGCCACCGCGGGCTCGCGACCGGCTTCGCCGCGACCGGCGCGACGGGCGGCCAGCTCATCCTCCTGCCGCTCCTCGCCGTGCTCGCGACCGCGCTCGGCTGGCGGTCGACGATCCTCCTGTTCGGCGTGACGATCCTCGCCGTCGCGGCGGCGGTCTGGATCGTCTACGGCCGCGGCGTGAAGGCGCCACCGCGACCGGGCGCGGAACCCGGGCCGGACGGCGCCGACACGCTTCGCGCCAAGCTCCGCTATATCGCGCACAACCGCACGTTCTGGCTCCTGATCAGCGGCTTCTTCATCTGCGGCTTCACGACGACGGGGGTCGTCGAGATGCATCTCATTCCTTACGCGGCGAGCTGCGGCTATCCGCCGGTCGAGGGCGCGACCGCGTTCGGCGTGCAGTCGGCGTTCAACATGGCGGGCGTCATCGGCTTCGGGCTCCTCGCCGACCGGATGAGCCGGCCACTTCTTCTCGGCGGCATCTACTTCATCCGCGCGCTGTCGTTCGTGATCCTGATCTTCGTCACCGACGACGTGACGTTCCTCTATGTCTTCGCCGCGATGTTCGGGATCACCAATTACGGCACGATGCCGGTCGTCGCCTCGATCGTGGCGAGCCACATCGGCGTGCGCATCATGGGGCTCACGCTCGGCATCATGTTCGCCGCGCACTCGATCGGCGGCGCCGCCGGCGCGCTCGCCGCCGGCTATCTCTACGACATGCTCGCGACCTATCTCTGGACCTGGATCGCGGCGTTCGCCCTCGCCGCGCTGGCGGCGATCTTCTCGTGGATGATCATGGAGCGGCCGGCGCCCGAGCCGGCCGGCGCGGTGCCGCAGCCGGCATGACTGTGGTCCTCCGTTTCTGCGGCGCCGCCGGCACCGTCACCGGCTCGGCGTTCTGGGTCCGCCACGACCGCGGCGCCTTCCTCGTCGACTGCGGCCTGTTCCAGGGCTCGAAGACGCTGAAGGGCCTCAATTACGGCGCCTTCCCGTTCGCGCCGTCGAGCCTCGACTTCGTCCTCCTGACGCACGCGCATATCGACCACGCGGGGCTCCTGTCCAAGCTCGTGAAGCAGGGCTTCAAGGGGCCGATCTACGCGACCGAGGCGACGCGCAAAGGGGGATCGCGCCGGTCGAGCCGATCTATACCCGGGCCGACGCCGAGGCCGCGGTGCAGCGCTTCCGCACCATCGACTACGAGCGCTGGACGGAGCCCGGGAGCGGCGTCCGCGCGCGCTACTGGAACTCGGGCCATATCCTGGGTGCTGCCTCGATCGAGCTCGAGCTCGCCGTCGAGTGCGGCGACACGCGACGGCTCCGCGTCCTCTTCTCGGGCGACATCGGGCCCGAGCACAAGCTGTTCCATCCCGATCCCGCCGCGCCCGACAACTGGGACGTGATCGTGATGGAATCGACCTATGGCGACCGCGACCGCGCCGACCGGAGCGCCGCGGAGCGCCGCAGCGTCCTCGCGCGCGAGGTGCAGACCGCGCTCCGCAAGGGCGGCATGCTCCTGATCCCCGCCTTCGCCGTCGAGCGCTCGCAGGAGCTCCTCCTCGACCTCGCGCTCGAGATGGATCGCGCCCGCATCCCGAAGGTGCCGATCTTCCTCGATTCCCCGCTCGCGATCCGCGCCACCGAGGTGTTCGAGCGTCACGCCGCGGGGCTCGAGGATCTCGCGACGCACCGCCATCTCCTCCGCCATCCGAACATCCATTTCGTCGAGACGGTCGAGGCCTCGAAGGCGATCGGCCGCTTCGAGGGCGGCGCGATCATTCTCGCGGCGAGCGGGATGTGCGAGGCGGGCCGCATCCGCCATCACCTGAAGCGCTATCTCGCGCACGAGGCGACGACGGTGCTGATGGCCGGCTTCCAGGCGCCGGGCACGCTCGGCCATCTTCTCCTCGGCGGCGCCGATCTCGTGCGCATCCAGGGCGAGGAGGTGCGCGTCAGGGCGGCGATCCGGCGGATCGAGGACTATTCCGGCCATGCCGACCGCGCCGGGCTCCTCGACTGGGCGCGGGCGCGGCTTCCGGTCAAGCGCGCGGTCTATCTCACCCACGGCGAGGAGGCGGCCCTCGCTGGGCTCAAGGCGGGCCTCGTCGGGCTCGGCATGCCGGACGAGCGCGTGATCATCCCGGCGCTCGACGACGAGGTCGATCTCGTCGGCGGCCGCATCGGGCTCCGCCATCGCGGCGCGCCGCCGCGCCTCGACAACGCGACCATCAACCGGCCCGACTGGCACAACGAGCACGCCGCGCTCGCGCTCGCGCTCCGTGAGCGGCTCGAGCGCGAGGCCGACGACAAGGGCCGCGCGACCATCCTCCGCCGCGTCCGGCGCGCGCTCGAGGGCGGGCGCTAGCCCCAGACCCGATCGGCGATCTCGACGACGCGCGCGAGCTTGCGGCGCTGGTCGTCGAGCGAGAGCGGATTGCCGCCGACACTCGAGGCGAAGCCGCATTGCGGGCTGATGGCGAGCCGGTCGAGCGCGACATAGCGGCTCGCCTCCTCGATGCGGCGGACGAGGAGATCGGGCGTCTTCGACGACACGAGGCCGAGGACGACGCGCCGGTCGGCCGGCATGAAGCGCAGCGGCTCGAACCCGCCGGCGCGCTCGCTGTCATATTCGAGGAAGAACGCATCGACCTGCATCTCGGCGAACAACCGCTCGGCGATCGGCTCGTAGCCGCCCTCGGCCATCCAGCGGCCCTTGTAGTTGCCGCGGCAGAGATGCATCGCGACGGTGATGCCGGCCGGCCGGCCGGCGATCGCCGCGTTCGCCGCCGCGATATAGGACGCGATCAGCGCCTCGGGGTCGAGGCCGTGGGCGCGCGCGATCCGCCGCACCTCGGGATCGCACAGCACCGCGCACGGCACCTCGTCGAGCTGAACATAGGCGCAGCCCATGGCGCCGAGCGCCGCGATCTCGGCGCGGTAGATGGCGACGAGATCGATCCAGAACGCCTCCAGGTCGGGATAGGCATCGCGGCTCACCGTATCGTCGCCGCGGAAGAAGTGGATGAGGCTCGGCGCCGGCATGGTGACCTTGGGCGTCCGGCCGGTGAGCGCGCGCACGAAGGCGAACTCGTCGGTCGTGATGCCCTGGTCGCGCCGGAGCTTCGCCTCGACATAGGCGGTCTGGAAACGCGCGCGCGCCGCCGGCGTCGCGGAAGTCGAACAGCGCATCGCGCGTCGTGAGACCGCCGACCGCCTCGACGAAGCCGAGGAACCACGAGCCGCGGCGGAACTCGCCGTCGGTGATCGCGTGGAGCCCGACCGATTCCTGCATCCGCACCGCGTCCAGGATCGCATCGTCCTGCGCGGCGCGGAACGCCGCCCGGTCAATCCGCCCGGCGTGAAAATCGCCGAACGCCAGGCGGAGCGCCGGCGGGCGCAACAGGCTCCCGACGTGATCGGCGTGGAAGGGCGGGCCGTTCGGTGTCGCGGTCATTTCATCCCCGTCGGTCGATGAAGCGCTGCGCCTTGATGTCGGCCTCGAAGGCCTTGGCGATCGCGCCGACCTCGACGAGGACGATCTCCGGGCTCACCTGGAACGTGCGACGCACCGCATCGGCGACCCGGCGGGCGAGCGCATCGCGGTCGACCGCGCGGCGCCCCTCGACCACAAGGCGAAGCACGTCGAGCCCGCCGGCGCCGGCATCGACCTCGGCGCGGAAGTCGGTGATCTCGGCATCGGCAAACATCAGATCCTCGAGGTCGGGATGGTTGATGTTGACGCCGTGCACCTTGAAGAACCCGACCGTGCGCCGGGCGTGGCGGAGCGTCGGGAAGATCGACCATGGCCCGTCGCCGCCTGCGGGCGCATGAAGGCTCACGAGATCGCCCGACGACCAGCGGAGGAAGGGGGTCACCGCGTTGTTGACGAGGGGCGTGACGACGAGGCTTCCGATCGCGCCCGGCTCGAGCGCGACGCCGGTCGTCTCGTCGACGACCTCGACGAACCAGAGATCGGACCACACGTGGAGACCCGCGTGGCGCGCCCCCTCGCCGGCGACCCAGGCGGCCTCGGTCATGCCGAAATGATCGAACACCTCGGCGCCCCATTGGCGCTCGAGCTTGGCGTGCTTGACCGGCGACAAGGGCTCGGCCGCGACGATGATCTTCTCGACCGAGGACGCGCGGAGATCGATGCCCTTCGCCTCGGCGAGATTGGCGAGGTGGAGACCGTAGCTCGCCATGCCGGCCCAGATCGATGGCCGGAGTTCGGCGATCAGCGCGAGCTGGGTTTCGGACGGCGTGTTCGCGCCGGCGCCGCACCAGATGGTCGCGATGCCGCAATGCTCGGCGGCGCGCGCGAAGAGCGACGAGACGGGGTGGACGCCGAGCGGGAACGAGACGTGGACGAGATCGCCCGGTGCGGCGCCGATCAGCGGATAAGCGCGCTCGAAGGCGAGAAGGCTCTCCGCCATGTCGGCCGCCGAGCGCGGATAGAAGAGCGGCCGGCCGGTCGAGCCGCCCGAGCACCAGTACTCGACGACGGCGCTCCGCGGCGCGATGCAGAACTCGGCGTGGAAGCGGTCCGGCACGATGGCGCGGAGCTCGTCCTTGCCGAGGATCGGGATGCACGCCCACATGTCCGGCTCGTCGAGCCGGTCGAGGTCGATGCCGTCGAGCCGGCCGCGATAGAACGGGGCGCGCATCGCGCGACGGACGGCGCGGCGCTTGCGCCGGGACTCGAGTCGGGCGAGCGCCTAGGCCGAGCGCGGCCAGTGGAAGTTCAGCATGATGTCCGTCCGATTGTCGTGGCGCGCATTGAGGTGTGAAATCGCGTCGCGATCAAGCGCGCGATCAGCGTCCGGCCTTGTCGCCGGCCGGCCGCTCGACCGCGCCGAGCGCATCGGCGAGGCGCGCAGTCGCCGATCCGGGGCGGAGCGCCCGCGGCTGGCCCGGCGCCGGTGCCCAGGCCGTCATGGTGATCACCTA
>VGEU01000159.1 GCA_016869145.1 Alphaproteobacteria bacterium
CGGATCGCCTTCGCTCCCCGCGCCGCGCGCGCCGCCGCCGTCGGGACGGACGTGAAGCGTGCAGAGTGGCGCCGGCGCGACCGGCTCGGCGCGCGTCGCCATCTGGAGCGTGCGCGTCTGGTCGACGCCGTCGGGATCGATCAGCCAGAGCCGCACGTCGTAGCGCGTGCCGGGCTCGAGATCGACGATCGAGCCCGCGAACATGAGCCCGTCGGCGATCCGGTTGTGCGGCGACTGGTATTCCTTGGGCGGGCGGAACAGCGGCATCGCCGCGCGCCAGGCGGATTCGCCTGCTTTTCGGAAAGCGACCTCGATGCGCGCATTCGCGTTGTCGTCGTCGTGGATGATCCAGCGCACGCCGAGCGCATGGAACGTGGCGGGCTCGGCGTTGAGCGCGCCGGGGCGGGCCTGCGGGCCCTTGGCGCCGGCCGGGGCCGCCGCGGCGAGGAACGCCGCCGCGACGAGGGCCGCGAGAACCGGACGCTCAGCGCCGCCTTGCATACCCGCGCGAGGCGGTGGGCGGCGGCGGCGGCGCGCTCTCGTCCTTGTGGCGATAGACGACGCGGCCCTTCTCGAGATCGTAGGGCGTCATCTCCACCCGCACCCGGTCGCCGACCAGCGTCCGGATGCGGCTCTTCTTCATGCGGCCCGAGGTGTAGGCGATGATCTCGTGTCCGTTCTCGAGACGGACACGGAAACGCGCATCGGGCAGGAGCTCGATGACCACGCCGTCGAATGTCAGCACGTCTTCCTTCGGCATTCAGGGTCCTTCCGTATCAGCCCGCCTTGGCCGGCGACAAAGCGCGTCGGGTGAAGCGCTCGATGTCGCGAAGATACGCCCGTTCGCCCGTATCGCAAAACGAGAGTGCGGTGCCGCCGGCCCCCGCCCGGGCGGTCCGACCGATGCGGTGGACGTAGCTCTCGGGGATGTTGGGCAGCTCGTAGTTGATGACGTGGGTGACGCCGGTGACGTCGATGCCGCGGGAGGCGATATCGGTCGCGACCAGGACGCGCGCCTCGCCGGCGCGGAAGCGGGCGAGCGCCCGCTCGCGGGCGTTCTGCGACTTGTTGCCGTGGATGGCCTCGGCCTCGACCTGGGCGTGGCGGAGCTGCTTTACTACCCGGTCGGCCCCGTGCTTGGTGCGGGTGAACACGAGCACCCGCTCGAGCGCCGGATCGCGGAGGAGCTTGTCGAGAAGCGCCCGCTTCTGCGCCTGCTCGACGAAGAAGACGCGCTGGTCGATCTTCTCGACGGTGACGACCGCGGGCGAGATGTCGATGCGGACCGGATCGGCCAGGATCTCGGCCGCGAGCTTCGCGATCTCCTTCGGCATGGTCGCCGAGAAGAGCATGGTCTGGCGCGCCTTGGGCACCACCTTCACGATGCGCCGCACGTCATGGACGAAGCCCATGTCGAGCATGCGGTCGGCCTCGTCGAGGACGAGGACGGTCAGGTCGTCGAAGCGGACATGGCGGCGGTCGAGGAGATCGAGGAGCCGGCCCGGCGTCGCGACCAGGATGTCGAGCCCGCCGGCAAGGGCCTTGATCTGGGGCACCTCGCCGACGCCGCCGAAGATCACGGCGTGGCGAAGCCCGGTGTGGCGACCATAGGCCTTGAAGCGGGAGCCGATCTGGGTCGCGAGCTCGCGCGTCGGCGCGAGGATCAGGGCGCGCGGCGCGCGCGGCTGGGCGCGCTTCTTCTCGGCGGCGAGACGCTGGAGGATGGGCACGGCGAAGGCCGCGGTCTTGCCGGTGCCGGTCTGGGCGGTGCCGAGGAGGTCGCGGCCGGCGAGCAGCGGCGGGATGGCGCCGGCCTGGATCGGGGTCGGGGTGTCGTGGCGCTCGGCTTCGAGCGCGCGGCAGAGCACCTCGGCGACGCCGAGGTCGTGGAAGGTCTTGGAGGTCACGTATCGGGTTCCTTGTCCGCCCGGCGGCCCTCTGGGTCCGTCCCCTCTGGGTCCAGCCTGGTGCGGCTATCGCCGTTTCCCCCGTGCAACGGGGCCGGCGCTGTTTCGCGGATTGTCTCGGGATGAAGGGCGGCCGGCCTCGGCCGGATCGCGATTCGCACGCTCGCGAGAAATCTGTTGCACTGCACACATGAGGCTTCGGACGCCCGAAGTCAAGCGGCGCATCGACAATGACCCGGTTTGGTTAACGCGGCGTTACAGGCAGTCGGCATGCCCGAACGGTGCGATGCGCATGCTTAGCGACCGACCATCTCGATCCGGCGCTTGCGGCAAACGTCGTCGAAGTCGCGCCACACGATCGCCGCGCAACGCCCGATCGAAACAAGCCAGCGCCGGCCTATTCTTCGTGAACTTCGTCCCGAGGGTCTCGTAGACGACCGGCCAGGGGACGATCACTTCGTGACGGCTGAGATTCGAATGAATTCGGGCGGCCGATTCTCGGTCCGGCCTCGGTTCGCTCTTGTCGCAGAGCGCATACCAGATGCCCGTGTCGATTAGGGCCCGCGGCATGGCTCAGACTTCGGTGTCGGCGGTCACCTTCTGCCCCGGCGCGTAGCCGACCCAAGGGGCCGCACGGCGGGCACCGAACAGGAAAATGCCCTTGTTCTTGTCCGTCCCCTTGTCCCGATAGACGACGTAGATGCGCCCGCGCTTGTCGATGTCGACCGCCTTATTGAGATCGGCCTTCAATTCCTCGACCAGCGACTTCTTGTGGTCGTACTGGAGGACCGCGATCGAATCCCCGCACTCCTCCGCGCCGTGCCGATCGAGCCAGGCATAGAGGCCTTCGTAATCGCCACGAACACCGAGATCATAGGAAATCCAGATCGTCGCGATCGTCATCTATCGCTCCGGCTTCTTCCAGATACCCTTCTGGTGCATCAGAGCGATCTGCTTGTCGATCACCTCGCGCTTGTACTCGGCGTGCTTCATCGGCGCGCGGTCGAGATAGAGGTTCTTCGGATAGATCGGCTTGTCGTAGACGATGCGGTAGAGCTCGGTCCTGAGGTCCTTCATCCAGTTGTCCCACTGCGCCCGCGCGCGGTGGTCGCGGAGCGCCTCGATGTCGATCACGCCGCCGACATAGGTCGAGCCGGCGCCGTAGTCCTGGCGGCCGACGATGCGGCCCTTGTAGTCGATGATGAACGAGCGGCCGCCGAAGGTGTCGATCGGCGTCGTCTCCTCGGGGAACAGGTAGTACGTCCCCATATTGGGGGCCACGATGTACATGTTGTTGTCGAGCGCGCGCGCCCGGCTCTGGATCTCGAAGAACTCGTTGCCTGTGCCGGGGTGCGGATAGGACGCGCGGTAGACGATCTCGGCGCCGTTGAGCGCGAGCGCGCGCGCGTTCTCGGGATAGGACCCCTCGTTCGCCATCATGATGCCCATGCGGCCGATCTCGGTGTCGACCACCGGCCAGAACGCATCGAGCGTGTTGCCGTATTTCTCGATCCACCAGTCGTAGATGTCGTGCGGGCAGACCGAGTGCTCGACCGGGAACAGCGGGGAGACCTTGTAGTGCTTGAGGATCACCTCGCCCTTGGGGTCGAGGATGAAGCCGACATTGAAGAACCGGTCGGGCCAGTCGGGATGGCGCGCCTTGGCCTGGGCCATGATGAAGGAATCGTACTGGCGCGCGATCTTGCCGAGCTCGTCGGTCTCGCGGCCCGGGATGTCGATCGCGCAGCTCCGCGCGAACTCGGCGTGATCGACATCGAGCACCTCGTCGTTGAAGGCCTGGAGCGCGCCCTCGGGGAACGCGATCAGCCTGACCGGCAGATCGAGCGCCGACAGCCACGCCGCCGCCTTCACCAGATGCGTCAGGTGCTCGATGTTGATCATGATGTCGTCGCGCTTCCTGATCCCGCGCACCGTCGGGATCAGGCCGACCGCCGTGAAGGGCTTCACCATGGGCGGCGCGCTCCCTACTCGGCCGCGACCGACGGCAGGCCGGCGAGCGCCATGGCGAGCTCCTTCTCGTCATAGGGCTGGTCGACGAGCTTGCCGGCGAAGTAGTCGATATAGGCCTGCATGTCGAAATGGCCGTGGCCGCAGAGGTTGAACAGGATCGCCTCGCTCCTGCCCTCGCGCTTGCAGCGGAGCGCCTCGTCGATCGCCGCGCGCACCGCGTGGTTCGCCTCGGGCGCCGGCACGATGCCTTCCGCCTTGGCGAAGGTGACGCCCGCCTCGAAGATCGAGAGCTGCGGATAGGCGACCGCGTCGATCAGCCCGAGCTCCTTCACGTGGCTGACGAGCGGAGCCATGCCGTGATAGCGGAGCCCGCCGGCATGGAAGCCGGGCGGCACGAAGGTCGAGCCCAGCGTGTGCATCTTGACGAGCGGCGTGAGATGCGCGGTGTCGCCGAAGTCGTAGGCGTAGCGGCCCTTGGTGAGCGACGGGCACGACGACGGCTCGACCGCGACGATGCGCGGCTTGCGTCCACCGCGGAGCCCGGCGCCGATGAACGGGAACGCGATGCCGGCGAAGTTCGACCCGCCGCCGGTGCAGCCGACGATGACGTCGGGATAATCGTCGGCCATCTCGAGCTGCTTCATCGCCTCGATGCCGATGATGGTCTGGTGCGTGAGCACGTGGTTGAGGACCGAGCCCAGCGCGTATTTGGTGTCGTCGCGCTGAACGGCGCGCTCGACCGCCTCGGAGATCGCGATGCCGAGGCTCCCGGTCGAGTTCGGCGTCCTGGCGAGGATGGAGCGGCCCGACGCGGTCTCCTCGCTCGGGCTCGCGATGCAGCGCGCGCCATAGGTCTCCATCAGCGCCCGCCGATAGGGCTTCTGCTGGTAGCTGACCTTGACCATGAAGACCTCGATCTCGAGGCCGAACAGCGAGCCGGCGAAGGCGAGCGAGGAGCCCCACTGGCCGGCGCCGGTCTCGGTGGTGAGGCGCTTGACGCCCGCTTCCTTGTTGTAGAACGCCTGCGCCACCGCGGTGTTCGGCTTGTGGCTGCCGGCCGGGCTCACGCCCTCGTACTTGTAGTAGATGCGGGCGGGCGTCCCGAGCGCCTTCTCGAGCCGGCGCGCGCGGTAGAGCGGCGAGGGCCGCCACTGGCGGTAGATCTGGCGCACCGGCTCCGGGATCTCGATCTCGCGGTCGGTCGAGACCTCCTGCATGATCAGCGACATCGGGAAGATCGGCGCGAGATCGTCTGGCCCGATCGGCTTGCCGGTGCCGGGATGCAGCACCGGCGGCAGCGGCTTCGGCAGATCGGCCGCGATGTTGTACCAGGTCTTCGGAATGTCCTTCTCCTCGAGAAGGTACTTGATCGTGTCGGCCATCTGTCCCTCGCCTGACGTCTCGTCTGATTGATTGCGGTCAATCTAGCACAACGTCGATCGGCTCGCGACCCGGGCCCGGCCGGGGCTCGAGCGCGATGCGCCGGCCGGTGCGCGCCGCCGCCGCCTCGTAGTCCTGCCGATAGGCGCCCTCGAGGAGCGCGACCACCGCCTCCGGCGCGATGACGCGGAGCGCGCCGGGCGGCGTCCGGGCGGCGGTCCGCTCGAGGCTCCGGATCGCCTCGACCGCGAGCGTCTCGGCCGAGGCCACGCGCCCGCTGCCGCCGCACGCCGCACACGCCTCGTCGAGCGTCGCGTGCAGGGGCTCGCGCCGGCGCCGCCGCGTCAGCTCGAACAGCCCGCCCGCGGTCTTGCCGATCACCCGGCACGGCGACCGGTCGTCGGCGACCGCGGCGCGGAACGCCTCCGCCACCGCGTCCCAGTCTGCCGCCCGCTCCATGTTGACGAAGTCGATCGCGATCAGCCCGGCGAGGTTCCTGAGCCGCATCTGGCGCGCGATCGTCTCGACCGCCTCGAGGTTGAGGCGGCGGACGGTCTCGGCCGGCCGGCTCGCGCCGACATAGCTGCCGCTGTTGACGTCGATCACCGTGATCGCCTCGGTCGGCTCGATGGTGAGAAATCCGCCCGAGGCGAGATCGACCCGCATCCCGCGCGCGGTCTCGATCGCCTCGTCGACGCCGTGCGTCTCGAACAGGCCGCCCGGACCGCGATGCTCGACGAGCCGGCCGGCGGCGGCGGGGAGATGGCGCGCGAGATAGTCGCGCGCGGCGGCGAAGGCGCCCGGGTCGTCGATCCGGATCGCGGCGAGATCGGCGGCGGC
>VGEU01000160.1 GCA_016869145.1 Alphaproteobacteria bacterium
GGCGCCGCCCGCCGCGGCGCCGGCGGTGCGCGAGCGGTCGGTCGGCCACGGGCAGTAGCGGCGCCGATCTTGCGCGCGGCGCGGCGTTTGCGCTTTAGTACCGCCCCGTTGCCACCCGGCCCGCCGGTCACTCGACTTCCGGTCGCTGGCCCGCCGGTCGCTGGCCCGAAAAAGGGGAACACGCGTGCAGAACGTCAACAACTGGATCCTCGGCGCCTTCGCCGCGCTGCTCGCGGTCGGCGCGCTGTACGTTACGGCACGCGCGGGTCACGGGGTCGGTTACTATGGCGGGCTCGCCATGTTCGTCTTCTGCGTCCTCTTCATCCTCTATCTGATGAAGACGACCTTCGATCACCAGGAACGCGCGAAGCACTGACGCGCCCGGCCGGTCAGGCCGCGTTCGCGCCCTTTTTCGCCTCGAAGCGGACCAGGAGATAGGCCGCGGTGAAGATCACCGTCGCGCCGATCCAGGTCAACGCATCGGTCGCCTCCCCGAACAGGACATAGCCCGCCACCGCCGCGAACGGGAGGCGGAGGAAATCGTAGGGCACGACCGCGCTCGCCTCGGCGACGTCATAGGCCCGCGTCAGCCCGAACACGCCGCAGAACGACACGATGCCGAGAAGCGCGAGGAGAAGAAGCTCCTCCCCGTCCGGTGTCCTCCACACGAACAGCGCCGGCACCAGCGACAGCGGCAGCATCAGGAGATTGACGTAGATCACCGTCCGGTTCGGCGGCTCGGTGCGGATGAGGAGCTTGATGCAGAGATTGGAGCACGCGTAGACGAGGCTCGCCCCGAGGACGGCGAGCGTCGCGATCCCGATCTCGGCGAAGCCCGGGCGGAGGATCACGAGAACGCCGAGGAAGCCGATGATCGCGGTCGCGACGCGGCGCCGCTCGAGCCGCTCGCCCAGGATCGGCACGGCGAGGAACACGATGAACAGAGGCTGCGTGAACTGGAGCGCGATCACGTCGCCGAGCGGCACGCGGCTGATGCCGTAGAACAGCCCCAGTATCCCGGCATAGGCGAGGACGGTGCGGAGGAAGTGGAGCGGCAGCCGCGTCGTGCGGAACGCGTCGCGCCCGACCCGCATCATCCACGGTGCGAGGATGAGAAGCGCGACGAGGTTGCGGAAGAACAGGAGCTCGAAGGTGGTGAAGGCCGGCGACAGGTAGCGGACCATCACCGCCATCCCGACATAGCCGAGACCCGAGAACACCATCCAGAACGCGCCGCGAACCGCCGGCGGCAGGCGGGCGAGGGACCGCATCGGCGGGGCCGCGGCGGGCGCGTGTGGCTCGCGCCCGCCGCTGCGGTCGCCTCAGCTGAGGCCGATGTCGATCACGTGCTTCTTGAACGCCGGGCGGCGGGCGAGCTCGTCATACCAGCGCTTGGCGTTGGGATAGCTCTCGCGCTCGATCGGCAGCGCGAACCAGCGATAGGTGAAGATGCCGACCGGGATGTCGCCCATGGTGAACGCGGCGCCGGCGACGAAGGTGGTCTTGCCGAGCTGCGCATCGAGTATCTTCATGGCGGCGGAGAAGCGGTCGCGCGCGGCGTTGATCGCGGCCATGTCGCGCTTCTCGGGCGGGGTGCGGATCAGGCCGAGGAAGACCGGGCCGGCGGCCGGGCCGAGGACGGTGAGCTGCCAGTCCATCCAGCGGTCGGATGCGGCGCGTGTCTTCGGGTCGGACGGGCAGATCCCGCCCGGCGAATGCTTCGCCGCGAGATAGCGCGTGCAGGCGTTCGATTCCCACAGGATGAACCCGTCGTCGTCGAGCGTCGGCACGGTGCCGTTCGGATTGAGCGCGAGATAGGCCGGCTCGCGGTTCTTGCCGAACGCGCCGCCGATGTCCTCGCGCTGGAACGGCACGCCCATCTCGTCGCAGATCCACGTCAGCTTCTGCACATTGCCGGAAGTGGCGCGGCCCAGGATCTTCAGCATCCCTTCGTCTCCTCGTGGTGTCCGGGTGGTTTCTCGCGGTTCTCTCGTCCGGTCGTCAGACGGCGTTGAGGGCGGGGCGTTGCGGCGGCCCCTTGAGCTCGACGACATTGCCGTCGGGGTCGCGAATATACATCGACGGCCCGTAGCCGTCCGCTCCGTAGCGCTCCTCGACCCGGTCGGGCGTCACGCCGTGCGCGGCGAGGAGGGCGCGGATCACCCTCTCGTCGAACGGATCGATGCGGAGGCAGAAATGCTCCATGTTGCGCCCGTCGGCGGCGGCCGCGCGCCCGCCGCGCCGGCCGAGGAAGCCGCCGAGCGGCACGAGGTCGATCAGCGCCTTGCCGGCGCGGAGCTGGACGATGCCGAAATCATCGAGCCGACGCTCCTCGCGGCAGCCCAGCATGTCGCAATAGAACCGCTTGGCGCGGTCGACGTCGACGACCCGCAGCACGACGTGATCGAGCTCGACTATCCGGAACGCGCCCATCGCTGGCCTCCCCCACCTCGGCCGATGATAGCGCGGCGCCCGGAAAGCGGGAACTCCGCTTCAGTCGAGCGCGAGGAGGAGAAACTTGAGATACGCGCTCTCCGGCAGCATCGGGTGCACCGGGTGGTCCGGCGCGGCGCCGCCGGCATAGAGGATGCGCCCGGTGCGCCGGGCATCGGAGAGCGCGCGCGCGACCTCGGCCGTCAGCATCGCCGGCACCATGTGGTGCGAGCACGAGGCGATGAAGAGAGAACCACCCGGCGCGACGAGGCTCGCGGCGCGGCGCGCGAGCTTGCGGTAGCCCTTGGCGCCGGCGGCGAGGTCCTTCTTCGATTTGACGAAGGCCGGCGGGTCGGCGATCACGAGATCGAAGCGTTCGCCCGCGGCTGCGCGGCGCTCGGTGTCGGCGAAGGCCTCGGCGCGGACGAAGCCGACGCGGTCGGCGAGCCCGTTGCGCGCGGCGGCCCGCGCGGCGAGCGCGAGCGCGGGCTCGGAGCGGTCGACGCAGACGACCTCGGCCGCGCCCGCGGCGGCGGCGGTGAGCCCGAAGCCGCCGAGATAGCTATAGAGATCGAGGACGCGCCGCCCGGCGGCGAGCCGGGCGCACAGCGCGCGGTTCTCGCGCTGGTCGAAGAACCAGCCCGTCTTCTGCCCGCCGAGCGGATCGCAGAAGAAGGTGACACCGTTCTCGACCACGGCGATCGCATCGTCGATCGCGCCGTGGACGACGGCGACCTCCTGGCCGAGGCCCTCGAGCGTCCGCGCGGTCGAATCGTTGCGCAGCACGATCGCCGCCGGCGCGAGGACGTCGTGGACGGCGGCGATGATCGCCTCGCGCAGCCTGTCGCTGCCGGCGCTGTTGAGCTGGAGGACGACCACCGCGCCATAGCGATCGACGACGAGGCCGGGCAGCCCGTCCGCCTCGGCGTGGACGAGGCGGTAGCAGCCCTCGGGATAGAGCCGGTCGCGGAGCGCGCGCGCGCGCTCGAGGCGCTCGGCGACGAAGGCGCGGTCGATCTCGCGCACCGGGTCGCGATCGTAGATGCGTGCCGCGATCAGCGTGTGCGGGTTGAACGTCGCGACGCCGAGGGGCGCGCCCACGGCATCGACGAGCGTGACGACACCGCCCGGCGGCAGCGTCTTCGCAGCCGCCGTCATCTCGATCTCGTTCGAGAACGCCCACGGATGGCCGAGCCGGACGCGCTTGTGGCGCTGCGGTTGCAGGCGGACGACAGGCCGCGCGCCGGAGCCCAGCGCGGCAGAGCTCGGCGCGGCAGAGCTCGGCGCGGCAGAGCTCGGCGCGCTGGCGGTGGCGGTGCTCGCGTTCATGGCGCGCAATCTAGAGCAACACGCGTCGGCGCGGCAGGAAAAAGGCCCCGCCGGTCAACTGCCGACGGGGCCGGTTCTTATCGGGCGCGCGGCCTGACGACCCTCGGGCGCTCCCGCTCCTGCCGGGTTGTTGGTGATGGCGACCACCCCCTTTCTCGGTTTGCGTGTGCCTCAGTGCGTGCGGGCCTTGGCCCGCCTGGTCTCGGTCCAGGTGATGTAGTACGCGGCGCCGAAGATGATCACCGCGCCGACGAAGGTCCAGATCACCGGCATCTCGGCGAACAGGACGAAGCCGAACACGGCGCTGAACGGCAGCCGCAGGAAGTCGAACAGCGTGACGAAGCTCACATCGCCCATCTTGAAGCTCCGCGTCAGGCAGTAATGCGTCGTATAGCCGGTGACGCCGAGGAGGACGAGGAGCGGCAGGTCGGCGAGCGCCGGCGTCTTCCAGTAGAGAAGCGCCGGGCCGAGGGCGATGACGACGACGATCAGATTCATCCAGAACACGACCGTGTTGGGCGATTCGGTGGTCGAGAGCCGCTTCGTGATGACGTACGAGGTGGCGTAGAAGAAGGCCGCCGAGGCGACGACGAGGGATCCCGTGCTCACGCCGGCGAGGTCGGGGCGGATGATGACGAGCGCGCCCGAGAAGCCGATCAGCGTCGCGATCCAGCGCCCCCGCCCGATCTTCTCGCCGAGGATGATTGCCGCGAGGATGATCGCGAACAGCGGCATCGTGAACTGGAGCGCGGCGAGCTCGGCGAGCGGCACCATCGTCACGCCGAAGAACCATGCCACCATGCCGACATAGTGGATCGAGTTCCGGACCACGTGCTCGCCGAGGCGCTGGGTGCGGACAGCGCGGAAGCCGATCTGGAGGATCCACGGCGTGAAGAACGCGAGCGAGATGAGGTTGCGCAGGAAGATCAGCTCGAAGACGTGGTAGGTCGGCGTCAGATAGCGCACGATCACCGCCATCGCCGCGAGCGAGAAGGCGGCGAGCGACATCCAGAGCGCACCCATCAACGGGTCGGACGGACGCGCGGCGGCGAGCGTCGCCATCGTCGTCAGTCGCCGCGCACGACGCCCTCGCGGCGGGGATCGGCGCCGCCGTCGAGGCCCGTCGCCAGAACCCGGATGCCGTGGAGCCCGCTCTCGAGCCGCGGCCGCGCGATGGTGTGGCCGAGCGCCTCGAGCGCCGGCACGAGCGCCTCGATGGTCGAGCCGCGCTCGATCTCGGTCGCGCTGTTCCGGTTGACGATGTTGGGCTCGGCGATGGCGCGGCTCATGTCCTTCCTTCCGTCGAGGGCGGCGATCAGCGTCCGCGCCACATAGGCGATGATAGCCGATCCGCCCGGCGATCCGAGCGTCATGACGAGGCGGCGGTCGGCGTCGAGGACGATGGTCGGGCTCATCGCGCTCCGCGGCCGCTTGCCCGGCTCGAGCCGGTTGGCGACCGGGCGGCCGTCGATCTCGGGGAGGAAGGCGAAATCGGTGAGCTGGTTGTTGAGGACGAAGCCGGCCGCCATGATCCTGGCGCCGAACACGCTCTCGACCGTCGTCGTGAGCGCGACCGCGTTGCCCTCGGCGTCGACGACGCTGAGGTGGCTCGTCGCGTCCTCCCCGGAGAGCGTGTCGTCGGCGAAGGCGGTGCCGGCACCGCCCGGCGTGCCCGCCGGCACCGGTCCCCGCGTCGCCGCCGGGTCGATCAGCCGCGCGCGGGCCGCGAGATAGGCGGGATCGACGAGGCCCGCCGTCGGCACTGCGACGAAGGCCGGATCGGCGACGTGGCGATCGCGATCGGCATAAGCGAGCCGGTTGGCCTCGGCGAAGAGATGGCGGGCGCGCGTGTCGAGGGCGGCGACGGTCGCGGGATCGAACGGCGCCAGGACGGCGAGGATCTGGACGATCGCGATGCCGCCCGCGCTCGGCGGCGGCACCCCGCACACGATATGGACGCGGTAGGGACCGCAGACCGGGTCGCGGCGGACCGGCCGGTAGGCGGCGAGATCGGCGTCGGAGAGCGTGCCCGGGTTGGGGCCGGCCGCGACGGCGGCGACGATCGCCGCCGCGATAGCGCCGCGGTAGAACGCATCCGGCCCCTCGGCGGCGATGCGGGCGAGCGTCGCGGCGAGCGCCGGATTGCGGAGCTCCGTGCCCGCCGTCTTCGGCGTCCCGTCCGCCGCGAGAAAATAGGCCGCCGTCGCCGCCGTTGCTCCGAGGCGCGGTTCGGCGGCAATGGCGCGCGCGAGCCGCGGCG
>VGEU01000161.1 GCA_016869145.1 Alphaproteobacteria bacterium
CCGGCTGCGTCTGGGCCTGGGCGGGCGCGCCGCGCGGCGCCGGCCCGGCGGCCGGTGCGGTCTGCGAGGCGGCCTTGCTCTCGACCGAGTTGACGCGGTTCTCGAGCGTCTGGATCTGACGCTCGTAGTTCTGCTGCATGTCGCGCATCTGGCGCCGCATGTCCTCGAGCTGGCGGCGCATCTCGGCCGCCTCGGTCGCGGTCTGTGCCATCGCCGGCGCAACGATCGCCGAGCCCGCGGCGAGCGCCGCCGCCAACGCCGCGGCGCGCACTGCCGTTCCCATGCCCGCTGTCATGACCCCTCCATTTCGTCCGGTTCTTGCGCCGTGTCACGGCCTGGATGTTATAACGTAACGTTACGTGATAACGAACGGTCCGGGATCATGCAAGCGGAAGTTCGGGCGGGCGCCGGCGCGGCGCGCCGGGCTCAGCGCGGCACGCGGGTCAGCACATCCCAGCCATAGTCGAGGAGGGGCCGCGCGGCGGCGCCGAGACGGCCGATAATCGCGACGAGGCGCGGGCCCGCCGCCTCGGCATCGCTCACCGGTCGGTGGATCAGGAAATGCTTCCAGCGCAGGAACTCGGCGACCGGGGAATCGGCGTGGTCCCGGAACCCCTGCGGCAGGGTCTTCAGCGCCTCGCGGGTGCCGAGCGTCATGCCGCCCGGCTTCCGCTTGAACGCGCGCGCGACGGCGAGGAAGGCGTCCGGGTCCTCGACCATGCGCCGGCGCCAGGCGGCGAGAAAGGGTGGCTCGGGCATATAGAAGCCGGACGAGACGAACGAGGCGCCCGGCTCGATGTGGATGTAGAGGATGCCGGTGTCGCCGCGCCCGCCGGTCCGTGACAGGACCGCGCCGACATGGGTCTTGTAGGGCCGCTTGTCGTTGGCGAAGCGGACGTCGCGGTGGATGCGGAAGATCGCCCGGCGCGGATCGCCCCAGACCGGGAGGCTGCCATCGCGCGGGAAGCTCGCGACCAGGCATTCCATCGGGAACTTGACCGCCGTCGCGTAGGCGTCGCGCTGCGCCTCGAACCAGGCGCGCTCGTTGTGGCGCGCGATGCCGCGGAGGAATGTGAACGCCGCCGGCGGGAAACCCTCGAAATCGGGGCGGACGTCGTCGGGAAAGACGAGCGCCGCTTTACGCGTCGGCGCTGCGCGCTCGGGGCGCTTCGGCGCCGCACGCTCTGGGCGCTTCGGCGCTGCGCGCTCAGGGCGCGCCGAAGAACCGCGCCGCGTTGTCATGGAGGATCCTTTTCTTCTGCTCGCCGGTGATATCGGGGCGCGCGATGATCTCGGCCGCCGCGGTATCGCGCCCTTCGCCATGGGGGAAGTCCGAGGAATAGAGGATCTGCCTGTCGCCGAGGAGCGCGAGCTCGTGCGGCATCATCGTATCGCTCGCCTCGACCGCGAGATAGAAGCGCCCCGAGCGCACGAGGTCATCCACCGTGTTCATCGGCAGCATGGTCGGATCGGCCATGCGCGCGCGGTTGATCGCGGTGTAGTGGCGCATGCGCCCGACGGAATAGAAGATCCATTCGCCGCCGAACTCGAGGAACGCAACGGAGAGGTCGGGATAGCGCTCGAGCATGCCGTGGCCGACCAGCGCGACGAAGGCGAGCTGCGCAGGCAGCGCCTTGCCGATCATGTTGGCATCCTGGATCGAGTGGCAGAGGCCGTCGAACGGCGGGAAGCTCATCGCCATGTGGACGCAGACCGGGAGCCGGCTCGCCGCGATGGCATCCCAGATCTTTCCGAGGCTCGGGTCGGAGTGCATGCGTTCGCCGACCGAGCCGAATACCACGATCGCGCATGCGCCGAGCTTCTGCATCTCCGCGAGCGCCTCGAGCGCGAGTGCGTGATCGCGCATCGGCAGGACGCCCGCCCAGCGGAGCCGCTTCGGCGCATGGCCGCACTGGCGCGCCATGAAGCGGTTGTAGCTTCGGAACAGCGCCGCCTCGAGCCCGGCATCGGCGGAGAGCATCGCGTAGAGCGTCGAGGGGAACATCACCTGGACGTCGATCCCCATCCGGTCCATCGCCGCGAGCCGGGCGGCAGGATCGGTGAGCGTGACGCAGCCGATCGGCAGCCCGAAGGCGGTGAAATCGCCGGCGCGGTCGGGTCTGGCGCCATATGCCTCCATCGTCATCGCCGGCGTGTTGGCGGCGTGGGTGCCCGGCCCGAACGGGTGCGGCTCGAGCCGTCCGTCGAGGAGCCAGGCCGTCTTCCAGTTGCCGAGATCGGCCGCATCGCCGATCGCGACCGGTCGCGGCCGGCGGACAGCGTATTCCTTGGGCAGATCGGCCCACATCTCCGGCGTCATCATCACGTGGGCATCGGCGTCGTAGATGCGGTACCCGTCGAGCATCGCGGTCTCCTCGGCGTTTCCCTCGCCACCCGGATTCGTAGAGCCGCTGCACCGGCACGGCAACCGCGAAAGGGCGCGCGGCGTTGTCAGCCGGTACGCGCGGGCGTAGCATCGCGACAAACAGCGATAACCGGGAGGGCCGCATGGACGGCGTTGCGAACCATTTCGTGGCGATCGATGCCGACGGCCACGTCCAGGAACCGGACGAGCTGTTCAGTGAATACCTGGCGCCGGCCTTCCGCGCCCGGGCGCAAGGTGGCGCCTACGACCAGAACAACAACCGCAGGTACTTCTTCGACGGCGTCGGCCACCCGCCCTTCCCGCGCGAGATATCGATCCGGAAGCCGATGAAGGCCGAGGACCGCCTCAAGGTCCTCGACAAGGAGCGGATCCTGAGCGCCGTCCTGTTCCCGTCGGGCGGGCTGGTCGCCGGCTACCAGGACGGCGCCGATTTCGTCGCGGCCTGCATCGAGGCCTACAACGACTGGATCGCCGACTACACCCAGCCCTGCGCCGAGCGTCTCCGCTGGGTCGCCATGGTCGCCCTGAACGACCCCGCCGTCGCGATCCGCGAGGCGCAGCGCGCGCGCACCAAGGGCGCGATCGCGATCTGCATCCGCCCCAACCCGACCCTGAAGCGAACCCTCGACGATCCGCGCTACGATCCCTTCTACGCCGCCGTCCAGGAGCTCGGCGTGCCGCTGATTGTGCACGAATCCACAGGCTGCCCGGACACCGCCGCCGGCGACCGCTACGGCATGATGGTGCCCGAGCGCTACGCCTTCAACCACGTGATCTCGCATTCCTTCGAGCAGATGTTCGCGGCGCTGTCCTTGATCTGCGGCGGCGTGCTCGATCGTTTCCCGCGGCTTCGCGTCGGGTTCTTCGAGGCCGGATGCAGCTGGGCGCCGTACTGGATCGCGCGGCTCGACGATCACTTCCACCACCGCGTGCTCGGCCGCTATTTCCCGATCAAGATGAAGCCGAGCGAGTATTTCGCGCGCCAGTGCGTCGTCACCTGCGACCCGCACGACCACACGATCCCGCTCGCGGTGCAGGGGATCGGCGCCGATCGGATCCTGTTCGCGACCGACTATCCGCATTTCGATTCCGGCGGCCAGTCGGTGCGTGCGTTCGAGGGCGTCGCGGGGATCTCGGCCGCGGACCGGCGGAAGATCCTGTGGAACAACGCGGCCACCTTCTACGGCATCGAGGCGAAGGTGTCGGCATGATCCGCCATCGCGTCGCCGCGCTGGCGGCCGCCTACGCGCTCGCCGCCGCGCCGGCCGCGGCGACCGACGTCTTCCTCGCCACGAGCCCGGCCGGCACGCTGTTCAACTCGATCGCGACCGCGACCGCCAAGGTCGTCTCCGACGCGGGCCAGGTCCGCGTCGTCGTCAACCCCTATGGCGGCGGCACGCAATGGCTGCCGCTCCTCGATCGCGGCGAGGTCTCCATGGGCCTCGCGAGCGCGATCGACACCGACGACGCCGGCCGCGGCATCGGCAGCTATGAAGGCAAGCCGCACCCCAATATCCGCGTCGGCGGGGCGCTGGCACCGCTCCTGTTCGCGATGTTCGTGCGCGGCGATTCGCCGGCGAAAACGGTCGCCGACCTCAAGGGGCTGCGCATCCCGACCGAGTTCCCGACCGCCCTCGTCGTGGTGCGCGCGATGAGCGCCTATCTCGCCTCGAGCGGGCTCGGCTTCGCCGACTTCAAGCCGGTGCCGACCTCGGGCCTCGCGCAGAACGTCAACGACTTCAAGGCCGGCCGCGTCGATATCGGCACGCTCCCGATCGGCGCCGGCGGCCTCGCCGAGATCAACACCACGGTGAGGGGCGGCATCCGCTACGTCACCATGGACGATGCGCCCGCCGCGCAGGCGCGGATGCGCGCCGTCATTCCGCACGTCTACACCACCGTGATCCGCCCCGGCCCCGCCTTCGTCGGCATCCCCGAGCCGATCACCGCGATGGCCTACGACACCTACATGCTCTTCGGCAAGGACGTGCCCGAGACCGCCGTCTACGCCGTCGTCAAGGCGATGCACGAGGGCAAGGACGCGCTCGCCGCGACCTTCCCGTGGTTCCGCGCCTTCGATCCGGCGGCGATGGCAAAGGCGTTCTCGATCGCCTATCACCCCGGCGCGGTGAAGTACTACACCGAGAAGGGGATGTGGCTGCCGCGGCGGAACTGAGCGCTGACACATGACCGACAGGGTGTGGCTCGACTACGACCAGGCGGCGCTCGACCGCCAATACGACCAGCGTTCGCTGGTCCCCGATTCCGAGCGCTACACGGCGCGCTACGACGAGGAGAGTGTGCGCGTTCGCGCGGCGCTCGCGCATCGCCGCGACGTCGCCTACGGCGCGAGCGCGGACGAGTCGCTCGACGTCTTCCCGGCCGCTTCGCGCGGCGCCCCTGTCGTCGTCTTCGTCGACGGCGGCGCCTGGACGCGCCAGCACAAGGACAGCTACAGCTTCGTCGCCGCCGCGCTGGTGCCCGCAGGCGTCGCGGTCGTCGTGACCAATTTTTCCCTCGTGCCGCAGGTCACGCTCGACGAGCTGGTGCGCCAGAACCGGGCGGCCGTCGCCTGGACGGCGCGCAACGCCGGTTCGTTCGGCGCCGATCCGGATCGCCTCTTCGTCGCCGGCCACTCCTCCGGCGGCCATGTCGCGGCCATGCTCGCGACCACCGACTGGCGCGCGTTCGGCCTAGCCGCGGACGCGGTGAAGGGAGGGATTTGCCTGTCCGGCATGTACGATCTCGAGCCCGTGCGCCTCAGCGCGCGCAACCTCTATCTCAAGCTCGACTCGGATGCGGCACGGCGCAACAGCCCGATCCACCGGATTCCGGACCGACCGCTGCCGCTGATCATCGGCTACGGCGCCGGCGAGCTCGCGGAGTTCCAGCGTCAGTCGCGGACCTTCGCCGCGGCGTGGACGGCGAGAGGTTATCTGCTCTCATTGTTCGAGTTCGCGGGACGAAACCACTTCGAGGTCGCATTCGAGCTCGCTCGGCGGGATTCGGTACTGTTTCCCGCCATGTCTCGGCTGGTCGGCGTCTGATTCCGTCACCCCGCGAACTGTTGCGGTTCTGCCATAGCAGCGTGAATTCGCCGTCTTCCCGGTAGTTCTACCGATATGGCTTCGCGGCGGGATTCACCAAAAGTAGCTCCGTCACGTCTGTAGGGACGGGGCGACGGAGTCTGGACCTGTGCGCCGGCCCCGGACGCTCTTCAAGCTCAAGCTCTCACTCCGGGGGAACAATGAAGAAGCAATTGTTAGCAACGACCGCCCTCGTGGCTGCGGGCCTGCTGGGCCAGATCGGCACCGCCGACGCACAGAAGGCGCAGGCGCCCAAGATCGAGATCAAGGGCTTCATGGAGATGACGGTCGGCCTCACGATCGGCCAGGACGAGGGCGCGGTCGGCAACCGCGTCCGCGGCGACATCTTCAACGAGACGGAAATCCACTTCATCGGCACGGCGACGCTGGACAACGGCATCTCGTTCCGGGCGGTGGTGGAGCTCGAGGGTGACGGCGACGGCACGCCGGCGCC
>VGEU01000162.1 GCA_016869145.1 Alphaproteobacteria bacterium
ACAATCGCCCCGTTGAGCGACGATCCCATCGTCAGCCTGCCCGCCGTGGCCGCTTGACAATCCCGGCCAAACCCGCCGGAGACAACGAACGACACCGCGCTCTTACACCACGCCTCGGGGCACGATCGCAGCGTCAGCGTATAGGTGCCGATCTTGGTCAGCGTGTCGGTCACCTCGACGAAATAGGTGCCCGAGGTCTGCGGCGTGAACACGAGGCGCGGATCGCCGCCGGGTCCGCCGCCGAGCGAGAACTGGCCGGTCGGCGAGCCCGCCTCGTTGAACATCATCAGCCGCGGATTGGGCAGCGTGCCGCCGTTCGAATCGGCGCCCGAGAGATCGAACTGGTATTTGCGCCCGCCGGTGAGGAAGACCTTGAACCAGTCGTCATCGAGCGGTCGCTCGATGATGCCGGTCCGGGTCGCCCCGACCGCGAGGACGCCCGTCGTCGTCGCATCGCCGGCATAGTCGTCGGTCATCTCGCGGAGCCGGAGCGCGTAGCTGCCGAGCCCGCCATTGCCGCGCGCCTCGACGAAGAAGGTGCCGCCCGCCTCCGGCGTCACGGTGAGGAGCGGCTCGCCGGTCGGGCCCGAGAGGCTCGACAGGCCCTGGAACCCGCCCGCGGCGTCGAACAGCGCGAGCCGTCCGCCCTGGAGTGTGCCGCCGCCGGTCGTCGCGGTGCCGAGCTCGATCTCGTAGGTCTTGCCGCCGGCGAGCGCGGTCTGGAACCAGTCGGCGTCCTGCGCCGATTGGATGCCGCCTTTGGTCTCCGCGCCGAGCGCGAGCCGGCCGGTCGTCGAGCGGTCGGCCGAGAAATCATCGACGATGCCGGTCGCGACGTTCCGGATCGTGACGATGCCGGTGTCGTCGCCGATCTTGCCGCCCTGGACGCCCTTGAGGACGAGGCTGAACGTCTCGGTCTCCTCGGGGAGATCGTCGAGACGGATCGGCACCAGCACCGTCGCCATCGTCGCGCCGGGCGACATCGTGATCGTGCTCGCGACCGCGAGATAGTCGCTGCCGGCGATCGCGGTGCCGTCCTTGGTCGCGAACTCGACGACCGTGGTGCCGCCCGTCTCGCGCGCGCGTGATGGTGACAGCGGCGATGCGCGCATCCTCGTTCACCGTCACGTCGGCGACCGAGACGAGCGGGATCGTGCGCTCGGTGAGCGTCGCCGTCGCCTTGAGCCGCGAGGCGCCGGCGTCGAAGAACGAGCCCTGCACGTTCGCGATCTCGAAACCGAAGGTCTCGTCGGGCTCCGGCGCGCCGTCCTTGATGAGCGTGACCGTGACGGTCTTGGTCGATTCGCCCGGCTTGAACGTGAGCGAGCCCGAGACGCCGATATAGTCGACGCCGTCGGCCGCGGTCTTGGGCGTCGTCTTGTAGTCGAGCGTGATCGAGCCGAGACTGCCGCCGGTGCGCGTGATGACGAAATTCGCCTTGCCGTCGTCCTCGTTGACGGTGATGTCCTTGACCACGAGCGCGCGCACGCCGATCGGCTCGGACGACGGCGCGCGGCCTTCGAAGCGGCCGAAGTCGTTGTAGTGGACGAGCGGGTTGATGCCCGAGGTCGCGACGTCGCCGTTGACCGCGAGATACCACGAGACATCGAAATCGGGCGACGGATCGCGCCCCTCGCGGAAGCCGAACAGGAGAAAATGGGTGAACGGATCGGCGCGCGCGAAGGCGACGTCCGGGTTCTTCGCAAGATAGTAGTCGGCGCCGAAGACGATCATGAACGCTCCTCGGGCCGATACGCAGGCCCGCCACCCCGCCCGACCCTAGCCGCCGGGCCCGGCCGCGTCCTCCCCCGAATGGGTGAGACCGGCCGCGAACAGGCTTAACGCCGGCGCCACACGATCGCGTGGAAGAAGCCGAGAAAGGCGAGGCTCGCGCCGAAGATCGCGAGCGCCATCGGCCACGGCGTCCCGTCATAGAACAGCCCGACCATCGAGCCGATCGCGGTCGCGCCCGCCATCTGCATGAAGCCCATCATAGCCGAGGCCGCGCCGGCCATGTGCGGGAACGGGCCGATCGCGCCGGCCTGGAGGTTGGGGAGCGCGAGCCCGGCCGAGATCGAGACCATGATCATCGGCAGCGCGACCGTCGGCACCGAGAAGAGGCCGGCCGCGAGGAGGCCCGCGAGGATCGTGCCGCCGGTCGCCGCGAGGAGGGCGGCGCGGATCACGACCCGGTCCATGCCCCAGCGCGCATTGATGCGCGTCGACAGGAACGCGCCCGTGCCATAGCCGAACGACATCGTCGCGAACAGGAGGCCGAACACCGACGGCGAGGCGCCGAGGAGGTCGATGAACACGAAGGCCGAGCCCGAGATGAACGAGAAGATCGCGCCGAACGCGAGCGCCCCCGACAGCGCATAGCCGACATAGGCGCGGTTGCGGAGAAGCCCGACATAGTTCGTCACCAGCCGGACGGGCGCGGTCGCGCGCGGATCGCGGCGGGTGTTGGTCTCCGGCAAAAGCACGGCGACCGCGATGATGTTGATCGCGGCGAGCCCGCCCATCAGGAGGAAATTCGCGCGCCAGCCGAGCCACTCCTCTACCTGGCCGCCGATGATGGGCGCGAGGATCGGCGTCAGCGCGAAGACGGTGCCGATATAGCCGAGCGCGCGCGCGACGCCGTCGCGGTCATAGAGATCGCGCACCACCGCGCGCCCCACGACCGGCGCCGCGCAGCCGCCGATCGCCTGCACCAACCGCAAGGCGATCAGCATCTCGACCGAGGTCGCGAGCGCGCAGCCGATGCTCGCGAGGCAATAGATCGCGAGCCCGCCGAGCAGGATCGGTCGCCGTCCGAAGCGGTCCGAGAGCGGCCCGCACACGAGCTGGGCGCAGGCGAAGCCGATCATGAACACGCTGAGCGTGAGCTGCACCTCGGCGACGCTGGCCTCGAGCGCGCGCGCGATCGAGGGCATCGAGGCGAGATAGATGTCGGTCGAGGCGGCCGCGAGCGAGACGCAGAGCGCGATCAGCGGAATCAGGAAACGGGGCTTCTGCGGCGGCGCGGACATGGGCGGTCCGTTGTAGACCGTTCCGCGCCCGCCGTCGCCTGTCGCGCGCGACCGATCAGGCGGCGCGTTCGAGCGAGAACGCGATCGAATCGAGCGCGGCGCCGAGCTCGGCCGCCTCCTTGGCCGAGAGCGGCATCAAGGGCGGCCGCAGCCGCCGCCACGCCGGCCGCCCGGTCGCCCGCGCCATGATCTCCTTGAGGGATTCGATCAGCGGGAATTTCTGCACCGTGCGCCGGACGTCGTTGAGCGCGCTCTGGAGACGATCGGCATCGGCGCCGCGCCAGCCGGCATAGACGCGCGCCGAACGGGCGGCGGCGATGTTGTTGCAGGCGGTGATCGAGCCGGCGCCGCCGGCGCGCAGCACATCGAGCAGGAACGCATCCGATCCGGTGAACACGCGGAAGCCGGGAAACGCCTTGCACATCCCGTCCATGTTGGCGAACGCGCCGGCCGAATCCTTGATGCCGACCACGGTCGCGGGATAGGCCTTGAGGAGCTTCTCGATCAGCCCGAAGGTGATCGGCACGCCTGAGTTCTGCGGGATGTGATAGAGATAGACCTTGAGCCGCGCGTCGCCGACCTTCTGCATCACCTCGGAATAGGCGGCGAACAGCCCGTCGTCGGAGACCGGCTTGTAGTAGAACGGCGGCAGCATCAGGACGCCCGCGGCGCCGAGCGCGACCGCGCGCTCGGTCAGCCTCACCGCGTCGGGGATCGCGCAACAGCCGGTGCCCGGGATGAGCCGCGCGCCCGGGATGCCGGCGGCGGCGAGCGCCTCGAGCATGCCGATCCGCTCCTCGACCGAGAACGAGTTCGCCTCGCTCGTCGTGCCGAGGACGGCGAGCCCGGTGCAGCCCTCGGCGAGGAGCGCGCGGCAATGCGCGATATAGGTCGGCAGGTCGGGGTCGAGCCGTTCGTCGAGCGGCGTCAGCACCGCGGCGAGCACGCCGCCGGTCACCGGGGTCTCGGTCATTCGGTCCTCACTTCGGCCACGACACGATGCGGTCCTCGAGATCGAGGCCGCGGCGTTCCGACGTCACGCGCCCGCGCGCCGACACGCCGGCGAGATGCACGGTCTCGGGATCGCCCGACTTCAAGGGATGCCACCAGAAGAGATCCTTGCCCTCGGCGACCAGCCGGTAGGCGCAGCTCCGCGGCAGCCAGTCGACCGAGCGCGTCAGCGCGGGCGTGAGCTGCACGCAATCGGGGACGAGCTTCTTCCGCTCGGCATAGCGCTTGCAGCGGCAGGTGCCGACATCGAGGAGCCGGCAGGCCACGGCGGTGAAGCTGACGCGCCCGGTGTCGACGTCCTCGAGCTTCATCAGGCAGCACTTGCCGCAGCCGTCGCAGAGCGATTCCCACTCCGCCTTGGTCATCTCCTCGAGCGTCTTGGCGCGCCAGAACGGCAGATCCGCGCGCGCCTTGCGGCCCGGTCGCGCGGGTGGCGCCGCCTCAGAGGTGGCGGCGGATTTGCTCGGCCATCTTGTCGGCCTGCGTGCCATGGCTGAAATGGGTCAGGTATCTGCCGTCGCGACCCATCAGATAGACGATCGAGGTGTGATCCATCAAGTACTGGTCGCCGGCCTCGCCGCCTTTGGCCTTGGCGTAGTAGACCCGGTAGGCCCGCGCCGCCCGCGCGACCTGGTCGTCGGAGCCGGTCAGCGAGACGAGCCGCGGGTGGAAGTTCTGCGCGTGCAGGCGGAGCTGGGGCGGGGTGTCGCGCGCCGGGTCGATGGTCACGAAGACCGGCCGCACCTTGTCGGCCGCCGGGCCGATGAGATCGAGCGCCTGGCTCATGGCGAGGAGCGCGGTCGGGCAGGCGTCGGGACAGAAGGTGAACCCGAAATAGACGAGCATCAGCTCGCCCTTGAAATCGACATCGGTGCGGGCGCGGCCGTCCTGGTCGACGAGCTCGAACGGGCCGCCGATCTTGGCGATCCCGCTGGTCCCCGGCGCATCGCGATAGAGCGCCGCGACCGCGATCGCGACCATCGCGATCAGCCCGATGGTTCCGGCCAGGAAATAGATAAACCGCGCTTTCATGGCACCGTCCGCCGCGTCGATGGCCGAGATATAGGGAACACGACCGCCGGTTGCCAGCGGCCTTAGGCCGCGGTCAGGCTGTGGATATGGACGTGATGCGCCGAGTGGGCGGCGAGGATGCCGCAGGCGCGCACCTCGTGCGCCTGGTCGCGGCAGCGGACCCAGAGGAGGATGCCGCCGCGGTCGAGCTGGTCGCGGAGATAATCGACATGGCGGTCCTCGAGGAAGCGCGCCAGCGCCGAGCCGAACAGCCCGCCCGAGCCGCCGGCGAGACCGGCCGCGACGATCGCGCCGGCGAGCGTGCCGCCCGAGGCGACGATCGCGCTCGCCGCCTTCGGGCCGGTGCGTCGGGCGATCGGCGCCGGCTTCGCCGCGCACCGCGCGCTCGCGGGCGGCGACATCAAGGCGGCGGCGCGGCTCGCCGGCGCGGACGCGCCCGACACCGCGGGCCTCGATGCGCACGGGCTCGCCCGCATCGCGATCGTCCTTCCCTCTGAGCGACTGGCGAGCGCGGTCGCGATCGCGTTCTGGTTCCTGCTCGCCGGCCTCGCGGGCGCCGCGGCGGTGTGCGCGGTCGAGGCCGTCGCGACACGAATCGGCGGACCGGCGCCCCGCCGCGCCGCGTTCGGGATCATCGCGCGCCGGCTCGATGCGGCGCTCCGCCTCGTCCCGGCGCTCCTCGCCGCGGTCCTGGTCGTCCTCGCTGCATTGTTCGTCCCCGGCGCGCGGGCGGCCGGCGCGCTCCGCGTGCGTGCGCGCGACCTCGACTCCCCCGCCGCTTTGATCGCGGCCGTGGTCGCCGGCGCGCTCGGGCTCGCGCTCGGCGGCCCG
>VGEU01000163.1 GCA_016869145.1 Alphaproteobacteria bacterium
GCGGCTTCATCGCGCGGGGCGGCTGATGATCGTCGCGGCGAGCGAGGCGGCGATTGCCCGCGCCGCGGCGCTGATCCGGACGGGCGGCCTCGTCGCGTTCCCGACCGAGACGGTCTACGGCCTCGGCGCCGATGCGACCGACGACCACGCGGTCGCGCGCATCTTCGCGGCCAAGGGCCGGCCGCGCTTCAACCCGCTGATCGTGCATGTCGCGGACGAGGCCGCGGCCGCGGCCCTCGTGGTCTGGACCGAGACGGCGCGCGAACTCGCCCGCCGGTTCTGGCCGGGGCCGCTCACGCTCGTGCTGGCGCGACGGGAGGGCTGTCCGGTCTCGCGCCTCGCCTCCGCCGGGCTCGCGACGCTCGCGGTCCGGATGCCGGCGCATCCGGTTGCAGAAGCGCTGATCGCTGCCGTGGGCCGGCCGATCGCCGCACCGTCGGCGAACCGGTCGGGCGCGGTGAGCGCGACCACGGCCGCCCACGTCGCCCGGTCGCTCGGCGCGGCGGTCGAACTCGTCCTCGACGGCGGACCCTCCCGGATTGGGCTCGAGTCGACGGTGGTCGAGCTCACAGGACCGCGTCCGGTCCTCCTCCGCCACGGCGGGGCGAGCGCGGAGGATGTCGAGAAGATAGCCGGGCCGCTCGCCGAACGGACCGCGGCGAGCGATGCGCCGGCCGCGCCGGGCATGCTCGCCTCCCACTATGCGCCGCATGTTGCGCTTCGCACCGATGTGGTCGAGGTCCATCCCGGCGAGGCGCTCCTCGCCTTCGGCCCGCATCCGCTCCCCGGCGCGGTGCGGACCCTCAATCTCAGCCCGGCCGGCGATCTCGTCGAGGCGGCGGCCAACCTCTTCGCCATGCTGCACGCGCTCGACGACCCCTCGGTCACCGGCATCGCCGTGATGGCGGTGCCCGAGCGCGGCCTCGGGCGTGCCATCAACGACCGGCTGCGGCGCGCGGCGTGGCCCCGTTCCCTTCCCGGCGGCGAGGCCCTAGGCTAGGAGCCGGTCCCAGCGCCTGCCACGGAGTGTCCTGATGAGCGCACGCCCCATGCCCGCGTCGGCCGGCGTCCTCGACCGTCTCGCGGCGATCGTCGGCCCCAAGGGCGTGATCACCGACCCCGATACCATGCGGCCTTTCCTCCTCGACGAGCGGGGCAAGTATCGCGGCAATACACCGATGATCCTCAGACCCGCGTCCACCGCCGAGGTCGCCGAGATCGTCCGCGTCTGCGCCGAGACCGGCACCGCGATCGTGCCGCAGGGCGGCAACACCTCGCTCTGCGGCGCGGCAACCCCCTCGCCCGCGGGCGATGCGGTGCTCGTGAGCCTGACCCGCATGAACCGCGTCCGCGACATCGATCCGATCAACTACACGATCACGGTCGAGGCCGGCGTCATCCTCGCCGACGTGCAAGCCGAGGCCGCCCGGGCCGACCGGCTGTTCCCGCTCTCGCTCGGCGGCGAGGGCACAGCCCGGATCGGCGGCAATCTCTCGACCAACGCCGGCGGCACGGGCGTCCTCCGCTACGGCAACGCGCGCGAGCTCGTGCTCGGCGTCGAGGTCGTGCTCCCCGACGGCCGCGTGCTCGACCTCCTGTCCGGTCTCCGCAAGGACAATACCGGCTACGACCTGAAGCAGCTCTTCATCGGCGCCGAGGGGACGCTCGGGATCATCACGGCGTGCGTGTTGAAGCTCTTCCCGCGCGCGGCCGAAGTGCAGACCGCGTTCTGCGCCGTCCCGACCCCGACGGCGGCGGTCGAGCTTCTGACCCGCGCCCGGGCCGCGAGCGACGACCGGGTGATCACCTTCGAGTGGATCGGCCGGCACGGCTTCGACTTCACCGTCCGCCACATCGCAGGGGCGCGCGATCCGTTCGCGCAACGCTATGACCACTATGTCCTGATCGAGATCGCCGCCGGCAAGGCGGGCGCCGCGGCGCTGCGCGAGCTGATGGAGACGATCCTCGGCGAGGCGATGGAGGCGGGCCTCGCGCTCGATGCGGTGATCGCCGAGAACACCACCCAGGCGCGCGCCTTCTGGAAGATCCGCGAAACCATTCCCGAAGCGCAGAAGGCCGAAGGCGCCTCGATAAAGCACGATGTGGCGGTCCCGATCTCGCGCCTCGCCGAGTTCATCGCGACGGCCTCGGGTCGGCTCGAGACCGCGGTGCCCGGCATCCGCATCTGCGCCTTCGGCCATCTCGGCGACGGCAATCTCCATTTCAACGTGAGCCGGCCGATCGACGGCGCCGACGCCGCCTTCAACGCCCGCCAGGACGAGATCAACCGCATCGTCCACGACCTCGTCGTCGAGATGCGGGGCTCGATCTCGGCCGAGCACGGCATCGGCCAGCTCAAGCGCGACGAGCTCGTGCACTACAAATCGCCCGTTGCGCTCGATGTGATGCGGACGCTCAAGGCCGCGCTCGATCCCAAGGGCATCATGAACCCGGGCAAGGTGATCTGACCGATGTCGGCGTTCGTGCCGCCGGTCCGCGACATGCGCTTCGCGATCGAGGAGATCGCGGGCCTCTCCGATGTCGCGGCCATCCCGGGCCATGAGGACGCAACCCCCGATCTCGTCGGCGCGATCCTCGACGAGGCGGGAAAGTTCGCGGCCGAGGTGTTCGCACCGTTGAACCGGGTCGGCGACATCGAGGGCTGCCGGATCGAGAATGGCCTCGTCGTAACGCCGACCGGGCTCGACGCCGCCTATCGCCAGTTCGTCGCGGCGGGCTGGAACGGGCTTCCGTTCGATCGCGCGCTCGGCGGCCAGGGCCTGCCGTGGCTGGTTCAGACCGCCGTGCTCGAGCTCTGGACGGCGGCCAACATGGCGTTCAGCCTGTGCCCGCTCCTGACCCAGGGCGCCGTCGAGCTCCTAACGGCGCACGGGAGCGCCGAGCAGAAGCGGCTCTACCTCCCGAAGCTCGTCACCGGGACCTGGACCGGGACCATGAACCTGACCGAGCCGCATGCCGGCTCCGATGTCGGCGCGCTCCGCACCCGGGCCGAGCGGGCCGGCGACCACTACCGGCTCCGCGGCCAGAAGATCTTCATCACCTGGGGCGACCACACCCTTACCGAGAACATCGTTCACATGGTGCTGGCCCGCGTCGCCAGCGCGCCCGAGGGCATCCGCGGCGTCTCGCTCTTCATCGTGCCCAAGCTCCTGGTGAACCCGGACGGCTCACTCGGCCCGCGCAACGATCTCCGCGCCGCCTCGCTCGAGCACAAGATGGGCATCCACGGCAGCCCGACCGCGGTCATGCTCTACGGCGAGAATGAAGGCGCGGTCGCGCACCTCGTCGGCGAGGAGAACCGCGGCATCGAGTACATGTTCACCATGATGAACAACGCCCGGCTCGGCGTCGGCGTCGAGGGGCTCGCGATCGCCGAGCGCGCCTATCAGCAGGCGCGCGACTACGCCCGGACCCGTGTCCAGGGCCGCGACATCGCCGAGCCGAGAGCGGGCCCGGTCGCCATCATCCGCCACCCGGACGTGCGCCGGATGCTGATGACCATGAAGGCCTCCGTCGAGGCGGCGCGGCTCCTCACCTACTCGGCGGCGGCCGACCTCGACCTAGCCGGCCACCACCCCGACAAGGCCGTTCGGGCACGCCACCAGGCCAGGCTCGAGGTGCTGACGCCGCTCGTCAAGGCTTGGTGCACGGATATCGGCGTCGAGGTCGCCTCGCTCGGGCTCCAGGTGCATGGCGGGGCGGGCTTCATCGAGGAGACGGGCGCCGCCCAGCACTACCGCGACGCCCGCATCGCACCGATCTACGAGGGCACCAACGGCATCCAGGCGCTCGACCTCGTGCGCCGGAAGCTCGCCGGCGACGGCGGCGCGGCGGTGCGCGCCCTCCTCGCCGAGACCCGCGCCGCGGCCGCCGCGCTGCCGGCCGATCCGACCGTGCCCGAGGCGATGATGGCGGCCCCGGTCGCCAATGCCGTCGCCGCCGCCGAGACGGCGACCGATCACCTCGTCGCCGCGTCGGCGCGCGATGCACGGGCGGCGGCATCTGGCGCGACACCCTATCTCCGCCTGCTCGCGATCACGGTCGCCGGCGGACTGATGGCGAAGGCCGCATCCGCCGCCCGGGCGCGGCTCGAGGCGGGCGCGCCGGACGCCGGCTTCTACGCCGCGAAGTGCATCACGGCGCGGTTCTTCGCCGAGCACATCCTCGCCGAGGCACCGGCGCTCGCGCTCCGCGCCACCGCCTCTCCCGACGGCGTCATGGCGCTCGCCGAAGAGGCGTTTTGACGCGCGTGCCGCAGCGGCGAAGAATCTTCGCCCGAGTCGCGGAAATCCACTTGCAATTAAGAAAGGAATGTCCCAATTACCCCCCCTATCGCGGGTGGCCTCGAGGGGCTTCGCGCGTCGGTTCAACAACTAGCAGGGGGTCAAATGGATGTCCCGAGTTGCCCTGGCGGAAAGGGGGTCGAAGACTAAGGCCCGCTTCGGTTCGGCCGTGCGCGTTGCGCCCGTGCGGCACGAGCCCGTTGTGGCCTTGCAACCGACACAGCAACCCAAGGACTACTTCGTCCACCGGGATGGTCTGGTCTACGCAGGCACGCACCTCATCCTGGATCTTTGGGGAGCCACCCGACTGAACGAGCTCGATACCGTCGAGCGCGCTTTGCGCGAGGCGATCGAGGCGTCAGGCGCCACGCTTCTCCACATCCATCTTCACCACTTCACACCGAACGGCGGCATTTCCGGCGTCGCGGTGCTCGCTGAGTCCCATATCAGCGTGCACACCTGGCCGGAGCGCGGTTTTGCGGCCTTCGACATTTTCATGTGCGGCGCCGCGGAGCCGATGAAGGCCGTTCCGGTGCTCGAACGCCACTTCGGTCCCGATCGCGTCGTGATCGAGGACGTGAAGCGGGGTCTGGTGAAATGAATGGGGAGTGGTTCAACGAAACCCTCTACCCCGACCACCAGCAGCGCTTCCTGATCGAGAAGGTCCTGTTCCGGCACAAGTCGGAATTCCAGGACATCACG
Organism: Alphaproteobacteria bacterium; assembly: GCA_016869145.1. GTDB lineage: Bacteria > Pseudomonadota > Alphaproteobacteria > MPNO01 > VGEU01 > VGEU01. The sequence goes on from VGEU01000163.1 coordinate 5,007, forward strand.
ATCTTCGAGAACGCCCGCTTCGGGCGCGTGCTCACCCTCGACGGCGTCGTGCAGACGACGGAGCGGGACGAGTTCGTGTATCACGAGATGCTGTCCCATGTGCCGATCCTTGCGCACGGCAACGTGCGCAAGGTCTGCATCATCGGCGGCGGTGACGGCGGCGCGCTCGAGGAGGTGTTGAAGCACCCCGGTGTCGCGAAGGCGACCATGGTCGAGATCGACCGCGCGGTCGTCGACCTGTCGAAGGAGTACCTGCCGTCGATCTGCGGGCGGGCCTTCGAGGATCCGCGCACCGATCTCGTGATCGCCGACGGCGTCAAGTTCGTCGCCGAGACGACCGAGCGCTACGACGTGATGATCGTCGATTCGACCGACCCGATCGGCCCGGCCGAGGTGCTGTTCGAGCTCGACTTCTATCGCAATTGCGCCCGTTGCCTGACCGAGGACGGCATCATCGTCACCCAGTCGGGCGTCTCCTACATGCAAAGCGAAGAGGCGCGCACCATGCACCGGCGCCTCGGTGCGGTATTCGCCGATGCCGGCTTCTACCTCGCGCAGGTGCCGACCTATGCGACCGGGTTCATGACGCTGGGCTGGGGCTGCAAGTCCAAACGGCCGCGCGCGCGCCCGCTCGGCGATGTCGCCCGCGACTATGCCGCGCTCGATCTCGGCACCCGCTACTACAACCCCGAGATCCACGCCGCCTGTTTCGCGCTCCCCAACTATGTCCGCGCGCTGATGGGCTAGGGTCTGGACTCATTTGCTCCAGTAGATGAGGGCGGCGGCGAGGAAGGCTGCGCTGAGATAGTTTGCGGCGAGTTTGTCGTATCTGGTTGCGATGCGCCGCCAGTCTTTGAGACGACACCACA
>VGEU01000164.1 GCA_016869145.1 Alphaproteobacteria bacterium
TCGGCGTCATCCCGCGCTTCCTGTTCGACCGCGAGCTCGGCCATACCGGCATAACCGAGCTCCGCATCGTCGACAGCATGCACACGCGCAAGGCGACGATGGATTCGCTCGCCGACGCCTTCGTCGTCCTGCCCGGCGGCGTCGGCACGCTCGAGGAGGCGCTCGAGGTCATCACCTGGCGCCAGCTCGCGCTCCACGACAAGCCGGTCGTGTTCCTCGACGTCGAGGGCTACTGGGCGCGTTTCGCCGCCCTGATCGAGACCGTGATCGCCGAGGGCTTCGCCGCGCCAGCGACGGCCGCGCTCTATACGCTCGCGCCCGACGTCGATGCCGTGCTCGCGACGCTCGCCGCCGCGCCGGCGCCGCAGCGGCACGCCGATCCGTCCCGGCTCTAGCGTCCGACACCGCCAGCGCCGACACGGCGCGCGTAAGACAGCGGCGGCCGGCCCAGGCGGTTGCGTCCGAGACCGCCCCTGGCATACTCTCCACCGCCCCGCTGGCCGAGACCGGCGGGCCGTGCATTTTTTGTAGACACCGCGCCGCCCGGGCGCGGTCCGCGAGAGGACGCCGATGGCCAAGATCAAGGTTGCCAATCCCGTCGTCGAGATGGATGGCGACGAGATGACCCGCATCATCTGGCAGTGGATCAAGGACCGCCTGATCCTGCCCTATCTCGACATCAAGCTGATCTATTTCGACCTCGGGATCGAGAAGCGCGACCAGACCGACGACCAGATCACCGTCGACGCCGCCGAGGCGAACAAGAGGTACCGGGTGTCGGTCAAGTGCGCGACCATCACCCCGGACGAGGCGCGGGTGAAGGAGTTCAACCTCAAGCGGATGTATCGCTCGCCCAACGGCACGATCCGCAACATCGTCGGCGGCACGATCTTCCGCGAGCCGATCGTGATCAAGAACGTGCCGCGCATGATCCCGGGCTGGACCCAGCCGATCGTGATCGGCCGTCACGCCTATGGCGACCAGTACCGCGCGACCGACATCCGGATCGAGAAGAAGGGCAAGCTCGTGCTGCGCTTCGTCCCCGACGACGGCTCGGCGCCGACCGAGCAAGAGGTCTTCACGTTCAAGGAGCCCGGTGTCGCGCTCGGCATGCACAACCTCGACGGCTCGATCCGCGGCTTCGCGCAGGCCTGCATGAACTACGGCCTCGACCGCGGCTGGCCGGTTTATCTGTCGACCAAGAACACGATCCTCAAGGTCTATGACGGCCGCTTCAAGGACATCTTCCAGGACGTCTACGACAAGGAGTTCGCGGCCAAGTTCAAGGCCAAGGGCATCACCTACGAGCACCGGCTGATCGACGACATGGTCGCGGCCGCGCTCAAGTGGGAGGGCGCCTTCGTGTGGGCGGCGAAGAACTATGACGGCGACGTGCAGTCGGATTCGCTGGCGCAGGGGTTCGGCTCGCTCGGGCTGATGACCTCGGTCCTGATGACGCCCGACGGCCAGACGATCGAATCCGAAGCCGCCCACGGCACCGTCACGCGCCATTTCCGCCAGTACCAGAAGGGCGAGGAGACCTCGACCAACCCGATCGCCTCGATCTTCGCCTGGACGCGCGGGCTCTATTTCCGCGGCAAGTTCGACGACAACCCGACGCTGATCAAGTTCTCCGAGACGCTCGAGCGCGCCTGCATCGCCTGCGTCGAGGAGGGCGAGATGACCAAGGACCTCGCGCTCCTGATCGGCCCGAACCAGAAGTGGCTGACGACCGGCCAGTACATGGACGCGGTCGACAAGCGCTTCAAGAAGATGATGGGCGGCTAGATCGCCGGCATCGCCGACATCGCGGACCGCGAACCCTCCCCGCCTGCGCGGGGAGGGTTTTTCTTTGTCTCCGCCGCGACCCGTCCCTCCGCTACACTTCGCCGACACCAGAACACGGGAGGAACCGCATGACGCGCTTTGCCATCCTGAAGCGGACCGAGATGAACGCCGAGCAGGGCGCGCTCTACGACGACATCGAGAAGGAAGGCGGGCGTCTCGGTGGTCCGTACTGAGCGCTGATCCGGGTCCCGAAATTCATGCGGCTGCACCAGGACATGGGCACCTATGTCCGCCAGTGCGGGCTGAGCCCGCGCGAGCGCCAGATCGCGGTGCTGACCACGGTGCGCCACTGGAACGGCAAGTATCCGTGGGCGGCCCAGGTACGCGCCTCGCTCGAGATCGGGCTCGACCAGGCGATCATCGACGCGATCAACCGGCGCGCGACGCCCGCGTTCGCGACCGAGCGCGAGCGGATGGCGCACGTCGTCGCGCTCGAGTTGCCGGCGAATAAGGGGCTCTCGGACGCGACCTATGCCGCCGCCGAGAAGGCGTTCGGCCTCACCCACCTCACCGACCTCGCCGCGGCGATCGGCTTCTTCACCATGCTGTGCTGCACGGCGAACACCTTCGACATCACGCCCCCCGACAACTACCCGGCCCGCCTCGCGCCGTGAGCACCGAGGGTCCGGTCCGCATCAACGCCGACCTCGGGCGCCGCGTCGTCGTCGACACGACGGCGCTCGCGTGGGCGGCGAGCCCGAGCGCGCGGGTGCGGCGGCGGCGCCTCTATTGCGACGGGCCGGCCGAGAGCGCGCGCGTCACCTCGATCGTCCACTACGACGCCGGCGCCGCCTTCCGCGCCCACGAGCACCCCGCGGGCGAGGAGATCCTCGTCCTCAATGGCACGTTCTCGGACGAGACGGGTGATCATCCGGCCGGCACCTATCTGCTCAACCCCGACGGCTCCCGCCACGCGCCCTTCTCGCACGCCGGCTGCACGCTCTTCGTCCGCCTCCGCCAGCACCCGGGCCGCGACCGCGCCCGGATCCGGCTCGAGACCGCGCGGCTTGCCTGGCAGTCCGGGGGCGCCGGCATCCACGCGCTCGAGCTCCACCGCGACGGCCGCCATCGCGAGACCGCGACGCTCGTGCGCATCGATCCCGGCGCCGCCATGCCGGCGCATAGCCATGACGGTATGGAGGAGATCTACGTGCTCGCGGGAACGCTCGCCGACGCCGACGGCACCTATCCCGCCGGCACGTGGATCAGGAACCCGCCGGGAAGCCGGCACGCGCGGACGAGCACGGCGGGCGCGACCATTCTCGTGCTGGCGGGCCCGCCGGCCTAGGCGGGCCTCAGCCGCCCGCCCTCGCCGCCACGGCCTCCTCGATCGCGGCGAGCGCCGCCTCCGCCTGTGACGGATCGGGGCCGCCGCCCTGGGCCATGTCGGGGCGGCCGCCACCGCCCTTGCCGCCGAGCTTCTCGACCGCGACGCGGACGAGATCGACGGCGCTGATCCGGCCGGTGAGATCCTCGGTCACGCCGACCACGACGGAGGCCTTGCCGTCGTCGGTGCCGACCAGGGCGACGAGGCCGGACCTGATCTGCTTCTTGAGCTCGTCGGCGAGACCCTTGAGCTCCTTGGCCGGCACGCCGTCGAGCTTGCGCGCGGCGAGCGTGATGCCGGCGACCGTCTTCATCGCCTCCGGCGCCCCGCCGCCGCCCGAAGCGAGACGCTTGCGCGTCTCGGCGAGCTCGCGCTCGAGGCGCTTTCGCTCCTCGACGAGCTGGCCGATGCGCTGGGGAAGATCGGCGACGCTGGTCCGGAGCGCCTCCGCCGCCGCCCGCAGCGCCTCCTCGCGCTCGGCGACATAGGCGAGCGCGCCCGCACCCGTCACGCCCTCGATGCGGCGCACCCCGGCCGCGAGCGCGCTCTCGCCAATGATCTTGAACAAGCCGATGTCGCCGGTCCGGCTCGCATGCGTGCCGCCGCAGAGCTCGACCGAGAACCGCTCGCTGTCGTCGCCACCCATCGCGAGGACGCGCACCTCATCGCCGTATTTCTCGCCGAACAGCGCCATCGCGCCGGCCGCGACCGCCTCGTCATAGGGAAGAAGCCGCGTCGTCACGGCCGAGTTCTTGCGGATGCGCGCATTGACCTCGGCCTCGACGGCCGCGATGACGTCCGGGGCGAGCGCCTTCGGGTGCGCGATGTCGAAGCGCAGCCGGTCGGGCGCGACGAGCGAGCCCTTCTGGGTGACATGGGCGCCGAGCCGGCGCCGCAGCGCCTCGTGCAGAAGATGCGTCGCCGAATGGTTGGCACGGATCGCGTCGCGTCGCGCCGCGTCGACCCTCATCTCCACGATGTCGCCGGTCGCGAGCGCACCGCGCGTGATGCGGGCCCGGTGCACCCAGAGATCGCCGACCCGCTTCTGCGTGTCCTCGATCGCGGCCTCGGTGCCGGCGGCGGTGAAGAGCGCGCCGGTGTCGCCGACCTGGCCGCCGGATTCGCCGTAGAAGGGCGTCTGGTTGACGACGATCGCGACCGTCTCGCCGGCGCCGGCGCGCTCGAGGCGCTCGCCGTCCTTGACCAGCGCGACGACGCGCGCCTCCGCCGACGTCGCGCCGTAGCCGAGGAACTCGGTCGCGCCGGCGGCGTCGCGGATGTCGAACCAGACCGCCCCCTCCGCCGCCTCGCCCGAGCCCGCCCAGGCGCGGCGCGCCTCGGCGCGCTGGCGCGCCATCGCCGTCTCGAAGCCGGCATGGTCGACCGTCCGACCCTGGCCGCGCAGCACGTCCTGGGTGAGATCGAGCGGGAAGCCATAGGTGTCGTAGAGCCGGAACGCGACCTCGCCCGCGAGCGCGGCGCCGGCGGCGAGGCGGCCGGTCTCCTCCTCGAGGAGCTTGAGCCCGCGCTCGAGCGTCTGCTTGAAGCGCGCCTCCTCGAGGCGGAGCGTCTCGGTCACCAGCGCCTCGGCGCGGACCAGCTCGGGATAGGCCGCCCCCATCGCGCGCACCAGCGCCGGCACGAGGCGCCACATCACCGGCGCCTCGCAGCCCATCATGTGGGCGTGCCGCATCGCGCGGCGCATGATGCGGCGGAGCACGTAGCCGCGCCCCTCGTTCGACGGCAGAACGCCGTCGGCGATCAGGAACGAGGCGGCGCGCAGATGATCGGCGATCACCCGGTGCGAGACCGCGTGCGGGCCGCCGGCGGACGCGCGCGTCGCCTCCGCCGAGGCCGCGATCAGGGCGCGGAACAGATCGATGTCGTAGTTGTCGTGGATGCCTTGGAGCACGGCGGTGACCCGCTCGAGCCCCATGCCGGTGTCGATCGAGGGCTTGGGCAACGCGACGCGGTCGCCCGGCGCCCGCTGGTCGTATTGCATGAACACGAGGTTCCAGATCTCGATGAACCGGTCGCCGTCGGCGTCCGCGCTCCCCGGCGGGCCGCCCGGCACCTTGGGTCCGTGGTCGAAGAAGATCTCCGAGCACGGCCCGCACGGGCCGGTGTCGCCCATCGACCAGAAATTGTCGCTGGTCGCGATGCGGATGATGCGGTCGTCGCCGAGGCCGGCGATCTTCTTCCAGAGGCCATGCGCCTCGTCGTCCTCGGCGAACACGGTCACGACCAGCCGGTCGCGCGCGAGTCCGTATTCGCGCGTGACGAGCGTCCAGGCGAGCTCGATCGCGCGATCCTTGAAATAGTCGCCGAAGGAGAAATTCCCCAGCATCTCGAAGAACGTATGGTGCCGGGCGGTGTAGCCGACATTCTCGAGGTCGTTGTGCTTGCCGCCGGCGCGGACGCATTTCTGGGCGGTCGCGGCGCGGACATAGGGGCGCGTCTCGAGCCCGGTGAACACGTTCTTGAACGGCACCATGCCGGCATTGGTGAACAGGAGCGTCGGATCGTTGTGCGGCACCAGCGTCGAGGACGGCACGACCGTGTGGCCGTTCCGCGCGAAGAAGTCGAGGAAGGTGCTCCGGATCTCGCTCGTCGTCGCCATCGTCTCCGGCCCTGGGTCGCCGCCGTCCGATTGCCGTTCGGGCGGGCAGGCTGTCATAGACGATAACGGCCGCCCGC
>VGEU01000165.1 GCA_016869145.1 Alphaproteobacteria bacterium
TGATCGCGCTCGGCCTCGCCGCCTACGGGCTCGGCGCGCTCGCCTTCGGGGCGGCCGACCGCAGCGATCTCAAGCGCCTGGCGCGGCGCCGCGACGCGCCGGGCCGAGCCCCTTGACCGGCGCCGCCGTGGCGGCAATAACCGCGACCGCACAAACGGACAGATGGCGATGAACCGGATCTTCTCGGGCGTCCAACCCACCGGCAACCTGCATCTCGGCAACTATCTCGGCGCGATCCGGAATTTCGTGCGGCTGCAGGACCGCTATGACTGCATCTACTGCGTCGTCGATCTGCACGCGATCACGGTGTTCCAGGAGCCCGCCGAGCTCGCCGCCTCGACGCGCGAGGTCGCCGCCGCCTTCGTCGCCGCCGGCATCGACCATCGCCGCAGCATCATCTTCAACCAGAGCCAGGTCCCGGCGCACGCCGAGCTCGCCTGGATCTTCAACTGCGTCGCCCGCCTCGGCTGGCTCAACCGCATGACCCAGTTCAAGGAGAAGGCGGGCAAGAACCGCGAGAACGCCTCGGTCGGGCTCTATGCCTATCCCAACCTGATGGCGGCCGACATCCTGGTCTACAAGGCGACCCACGTTCCGGTCGGCGAGGACCAGAAGCAGCACCTCGAGCTGACCCGCGACATCGCGCAGAAGTTCAACAACGACTTCAAGACCGAGCTGTTCCCGCTGGTCGAGCCGTTGATCATGGGCACGGCGGCGCGGATCATGAGTCTCCGCGACGGACGGCAGAAGATGTCGAAATCGGACCCGTCCGACTATTCGCGCATCAACCTGACCGACACGCCCGACGACATCGCGCAGAAGATCCGCCGCGCCAAGACCGATCCCGAGCCGGTGCCCGACGGTAGCCCCGCCGGCGGCACGCCCGAGAGCCGGCCCGAGGCTTTCAACCTGATCGAGATCTACGCCGCCCTCGCCGATCTCGACCACGCGCGCGTGATCGCGACCTTCGGCGGCAGCCAGTTCTCGACTTTCAAGGAGGCGCTGACCGAGCTCGCGGTCACGACGCTCCGCCCGATCAACGGCGAGATGCGCCGGCTGCGGGCGGCGCCCGACCATGTCGATCGGATCCTCGCCGAGGGGGCCGGCCGCGCCGCGGCGATCGCCGAGCCCATCCTCGCCGAGGTGCAGCGCGTCGTCGGCTTCGTCCGCCGCCGCTGACCGCCGCTGTGCGCCGATAACCTGGGCATCGGCCGGGCTTAAGGCCGGGTTTACGGTCGGGCTGCGAAAATTCGCCACATTCGAGGCGCCCTGTCGCCGAAACGGCTTGCGCGTGCCCGGCGTCGGGCGCAGTTAAGCGACCGATCCCGAGACCCCGCCCGAGCGGCACCTGCCAATGCAGATCTATCTCCCGATCGCCGAGATGTCCGTCGATACGCTGCTCCTGCTCGCGCTCGGCGGCGGCGTCGGCCTGTTGTCGGGGCTGTTCGGCGTCGGCGGCGGCTTCCTGATGACGCCGCTCCTGATCTTCATCGGCATCCCGCCGGCGGTCGCGGTCGGCACCGAGGCGAACCAGGTCGTCGCCGCCTCGGTCTCGGGCGCGCTCGCGCACTGGCGGCGCGGCAATGTCGACGTGAAGATGGGCTTCGTGCTGCTGGTCGGCGGCATCGTCGGCTCGATGCTCGGCGTGTGGCTGTTCACCTTTCTCCGCTCGATCGGCCAGGTCGAGCTGGTGATCGCGGTTTCCTATGTCGTCATGCTCGGCGTGATCGGCACGCTGATGGTGGTCGAGAGCCTGCGCGCCTGGTTGCAGAGCCGCCGTCCCGGCGGTGCGCCGGTGCGCAAGCTCCACCAGCACATCTGGCTCCATGGTCTGCCGTTCAAGATGCGGTTCCGCCGCTCGAAGCTCTATATCAGCGCGCTCCTGCCGCTCGGCGTCGGCGTGTTCGTCGGCATCCTGGCGGCGATCATGGGCGTCGGCGGCGGCTTCATCATGGTGCCGGCGATGATCTATCTCCTTGGCATGCCGACCTCGGTCGTGGTCGGCACGTCGCTGTTCCAGATCATCTTCGTCACCGCCAATGTCACGTTCCTCCAGGCGGTCAGCAATCAGACGGTCGACATCGTGCTCGCGCTGGTGCTGATTGTCGGGAGCGTCATCGGGGCGCAGATCGGCGCCCGGCTCGGCGATCGGCTCCACAGCGAACAGCTCCGCGCGCTTCTCGGCCTGATCGTGCTCGCGGTGTGCGTCCGGGTCGCATTCACCCTGTTCGCGACGCCCGACGATGTCTACATGCTCGGCGGCGGCGGCGGGCCATGACGATGCGCGCTATTCTCGCCCTCGTTGTCGCCGCTCTGGTTCTGGCACGACCCGCGCCGGGCGCCGCGACGCAGCTCGTCGCCGATCTCTCGAGCCGCGAGATCGCGATCACCACCGGCTTCGCCGGCACCGAGCTCCTCCTGTTCGGCGCCGTCGACGGCCCGGGCGACATCATCGTCGTCGTGCGCGGCCCGCGACGCGATCAGATCGTCCGCCGCAAGGTCGAGGTCGCCGGCATCTGGATCAACGGGCCCTCGGCGCGCTTCGCCGATGTGCCGGCGTTCTACTGGGTCGCCTCGACCGGCCCGCTCACCGACATCGCCGAGCCGGCGTTCCTCGCCGAGCGCGAGATCGGCTTCGCGCAGCTCCGCATGCCGTCGGCCGACGGGCGCTCGGCCGCCGCGACGGCGCCGTTCCGGACCGCGATGGTCCGGCTCAAGGACCGGGTCGATCTCTACGAGGAGACGACCGGCGTCGTCGTCGCCGCCGATCGACTGTTCCGCACCTCGGTCGTGTTCCCGGCCAATCTGCCGACCGGGGACTACCGGGCCGAGGTCTATCTCCTCCGCGACAAACGGCTGGTCTCGACCGAAACGATCGTGATCGACGTGCACCGGGTCGGGCTCGGCGCCCGGATCCACGGATTCGCGACCCGGGACGCGGCGCTCTATGGCATCATGGCGATCGCGATCGCCCTGGTGGCGGGATGGCTCGCCGGGGTGATCTTCCGCAAGGGCTGACGATGGCCGACGAAGAACGCGCAGCGCCGGTGGCGAACGTGCCGCTCCCCCAGGGGCCGGCGGAGCGGACGTTCCTCGTCGTCGTCGACGACACGCCCGAGATGCATGTCGCGCTCCGCTTCGCCGCCCGCCGGGCGCTCCGCACGAATGGCCGCGTCGCGCTCCTCTATGTCATGGAGCCGGCCGAGTTCCGCCACTGGCTCGGGGTCGAGGAGCGGATGCGGGCGGAACGTCGCGAGGAGGCCGAGCGCGTCCTCCAGGGGCTCGCCGCCGAGATCAACGCGGTCGGCGCCCGGATGCCGATCCTCCATGTCCGCGAGGGCAAGCCGGCCGAGGAGATTCTCCGCCTGATCGAGGAAGAGCCGTCGATCTCGATCCTCGTCCTCGGCGCCGGCACCGAGAAGAAGGGCCCCGGCCCGCTCGTGTCCTCGCTCGCCGGCAAGATGTCGGGCCGCTTCCCGATCCCGATCACGGTGGTACCGGGAACGCTCACCGATTCGCAGATCGACGAGCTAACCTGAGCCGGGCCGCCGCCGGGGTTGATCCCGCCCGGCGGGACCTTACGTTAGGGGGTAGCCGGAGGCCGCCATGTTCATCCAGACCGAGCAGACACCCAACCCCGCCACCCTCAAATTCCTCCCCGGACGGGCGGTGATGGAGGCCGGCACGGCGAATTTCCCGACCGCCGAGGCCGCCGCCGGCGCGCCGCTCGCCGAGCGGCTGTTCGCGGTGTCGGGCGTCACGGGCGTCTTCTTCGGCGCCGATTTCGTCACCGTGACCAAGGCGCCCGATCTCGAATGGTACGTGCTCAAGCCGGCCGTCCTCGGCGCCCTGATGGAGCATCTCGCGGCCGGCCTCCCGGTGGTCGGCGCCGCGCCGGCGGCCGAGCCCGTCGCCGAGGCCGCCGACAGCGAGATCGTCGCCACCATCAAGGAGCTCCTCGACACCCGGGTCCGCCCGGCGGTCGCCCAGGACGGCGGCGACATCGTGTTCCACGGCTTCGACCAGGGCGTCGTCTATCTCCACATGCAGGGCTCGTGCGCCGGCTGCCCGTCCTCGACCGCGACGCTCAAGATGGGCATCGAGAACATGCTCAAGCACTATGTGCCCGAGGTGGTGCGGGTCGAGGCGGTCCGCTGAGGCCGACCGAAGGCGCCGCCCGCCGCGGCCGCGCCCTCACGCCTTAGGCATCATCGGCATCATCGGCACCGGCAGCACCGCATCGCCGAGGACGGGGTAGCGGCGGGCGTCGAACAGCTGATAGTGCCACCACTCGTTGCGATAGAAATCCCACCCGGCCGCGGTCATCAGACCGAGGAGGAGCAGGCGGTTCCGCTGCGCCTCGGTTGACACGGCGAGGCTGCCGTGGTGCGACAGCGGCGTGAAGGCATCGAACGCCGTCCCCATGTCGAGATCGCGACCGTCCGCGCCGACCAGCGTGAGGTCGACGGCGACGCCGCGCGAGTGCGGCGAGCCGCGCCGCGGATCGGCGAGGAACTCGGGATCGGGCGTATGATTCCACAACACCCACTGCGCCTCGCTCGGGCGGAACGCATCGAAGATCCGAAGCCCCATGCCCTGCGGCCGGGCGAGATCGATCGCCCGGCGCAGCGCCGCCGCGGCGTCGTGATGGAGCCAGGTCGCGGCGCGGGCGTAGACGGGACGGCCGGTGAAATTATTCGCCGTCGCATAGGCGATCTCGAAGACGACAGGAAAATCGGGCGCGGTGATCTCGACCAGGTCCATGGCGCGTGTCCGGTTCTGCGGCGGACTCTAGACCAGCGTCGCGGCCGTTTGAATCGCGACCGCGAATCGGCGGCGCGAACAGCCGCATGACGCGCGTCCTCGCCCTCGACTGCGCGCTCACCGCCTCCGCGGGCGCCGTCGTCGTCGATGGCGCCGGCGCGCCGGTCGCCCGGATCGTCCGCAAGGACGACGGGCCGCGCGGCCTCGCCGAGGCGCTGATGCCGCTCGCGGTCGAGGCCCTCGCCGCGGCCGGGCTCGGTTTCGCCGATCTCGACGCAGTCGCGGTCACCATCGGCCCGGGCTCGTTCGCGGGGCTGCGCGCCGGCATCGCCGCCGCCCGCGGGATCGCGCTCGCCCGCGCGATCCCCGTTCTCGGCGTGACGACGCTCGAGGCGATCGCCGTCACCGCGCTCGCGGGCACCCCCGGCGCGACCGTGATCGCCATCGTCGATTCGCGGCGCGGCGATCTCTACGTCCAGGCGTTCCGGAACGATGCCCTTGGCCTTCCCGCCGCGCTCGCCGCGCCCGAGGCGCGCGCGCCGGACGCGATCGCGGCGATGATCCCGGCCGCCGGCCCGGTCGTCGTCGCCGGCGAGGTGGACAAGATCGGGGACGCGATAGGGGGCGCGCTCGCGCGCGCCGATGTCGCCCTGCATCCGGTCGCGACGCTCGATCCGGTCGCGGTCGGCCTCCTCGCGCGGCGCCGCCTCGAAGCCGGGCTCGGCGATCGCGCGCCGCCGCGGCCGGTCTATCTGCAGCCGCCGCGGGCGAGCTTGCCGGAAGCCGGCGGGAGGCTCCGGCGGTGACGGTCGCGATCGAGACCATCGGCGCCGGCGACGTCGAGGCGATCGCGCTTCTCCACGCGGCCTCGTTCGACGACGCCTGGGGTGCCCCGATGATCCAGCGCGTGCTGGCGATGCCGGGCTCGTTCGGCCTCCTCGCGCGCGCCGAGGACGGGACGCTCGCGGGTTTCGCGCTCGGGCGCACCGTCGCCGACGAGTGCGAGCTCCTGTCGCTCGCCGTGGCGCCGGCGCGGCGCGGCCACGGCCTCGGC
>VGEU01000166.1 GCA_016869145.1 Alphaproteobacteria bacterium
CGCGGTGCCGTCAACGGTCACGCCCGCGGCCGGTGCGCCCGGCGCGGCCGCCGAACGCAAGATACCGCCCGTGCCGAGCCGCCGACCGGCCCGCTCCGGTGACGAGGCGGCCGGTGGCGCCGAGAAACCGTCCAATGCGCCGGAATGCGCCTGGGTCGGTAAACGCGTGGTCAGTCTTCTCGCCCGCGACGACGTCGATGCTGCGCGCCAGTTTCAGCAGTTCTATGCCGGGTTCCTTTGCCCGGCCGCCCATATCGGCGAGACCTTCGGCTGCATCATCGCCGATGCGACGGTACCGGAGGCCCGCGCGCTCGCGCTCAGGGTCGATGCGTGCTGGTCCGACCCGACGATCGAGCTCTCATCGATCGTCGATCCCGAGGCCGACAAGGCGAAGGCGCCGGCAGCGTCTCCCGCCCAGCCGGCGGCACGGCCGCCGGCCGATGCCGGCCAGACCGCGCCCGGGTCGGGCAACAACCGGCGCTGAGAGAGGGCGGTTCCAAGCGGCCGGTCGTGCAGTTCCGGCCACGACGTGCGTAGGGCGGAAAAATCTCACTCCCGCCACAATTCCGGCCTTTATTCGTCGCGCTTAGGAGTTACCTGACTATCGCACGTCACCGGTACGACCCAACGAAGACAAAGAAGCCCTGACCCTCGCGCCATGAAGAACATCGTAATCGCCGTCCTCGTTGCGGGCCTCGTCCACGCGATCGGATGGAACCTGACACGGGAGGCGATTGCGCCGCCCAATGTCGTCGGCACCCTCAACCATGTTTCCTACGCCCCGTATCGCGCGAATCAGAATCCCGAGAAGGGCGATCGACCGGTTCCCGAACAGGTCGAGCGCGATCTCCGCCAGCTTTCGCAGATGGCGACCGGGATCCGGCTCTATTCCTCGACCGGCGGCCAGGAGATCATCCCGGCCATGGCGCGTCGCCACGGGCTCAACGTCTCCGTCGGGGCGTGGATCGACAAGGACGAGGCGCGCAACCGGCGCGAGATCGAATCCGCCGTCCAACTCGCGCGCGCCAACCGCAATGTCCGCTCGATCATCGTCGGGAACGAAACCGTTCTCCGCAAGGAGAAGACCCAGGACGAGCTCGCGCAGCTGATCCGCCAGGTCAAGAAGCGGGCCAAGGTGCCGGTGTCGACCGGCGAGACCTGGCACGTCTGGCTCGCCAATCCGCGGCTCGTCAATGCCGTCGACTTCATCGCGGTCCATCTTCTCCCCTACTGGGAAGGCGTGCCCGCCGACCGGACCGTCGAATACGCCTTCTCGCGTTACGACCAGCTTCGCGAGGCCTATCCCGGCAAGCGCATCGTGATCGCGGAGTTCGGCTGGCCGAGCCGCGGCTACAATTTCCTGGGCGCAGTCCCCGACCCGCTGGTCCAGGCCCAGACGCTCCGCGCCTTCATCGCCGAGGCGAACCGGCGCGGCGTCGACTACAACATCGTCGAGGCGATCGACCAGCCCTGGAAATCGAACGAAGGCAGCGTCGGCCAGTACTGGGGCCTGCTCGATGCCGAGCGCAACGCCAAGTTCTCGTTCACCGGCGCGCTCGCCAACCACGACCAGGTGACAGCGAAGGCCGCGGTCGCGCTACTCCTCGGGCTCGCGATCGCCGCGTTCGGGCTGCGCCGGCGCAACGTGACGCTCGGCCACGCGCTCACCTATGCGGCCTCCGCCAATGTCATGGCCGCCGGCCTGGTCGCCGCCGCGACCTATCCGTTCGAGCATTACCTCAACTTCGGCGGCACGATGATGTGGGTGATCGGCTTTGGCCTGATGATCCCGCTCACGGTGATCACGGTCGCCAAGATCCACGAGGTGGCGAGCGTGCTGTTCGGCGAGCGGCCGCGCCGGCTGATCGAGGCACAGGCGCCGCGGATCGGCGCCGGGCCCGCGCCCAAGGTCTCGATCCACATCCCCGCCTATCGCGAGCCGGCCGACATGGTCATCGAGACGCTCAATAGCGTCGCCGCGCTCGACTATGCCGATTTCGAGTGCGTCATCGTCATCAACAACACGCCGGAACGCGACTACTGGAAGCCGGTCGAGGCGCATTGCCGTGCGCTCGGCGAGCGGTTCAAGTTCGTCAACGTCGAGAAGCTCGCGGGCTTCAAGGCGGGTGCGCTCAACGAGGCGCTGCGCCACACCGATCCGGCCGCCGAGGTGATCGCCATCCTCGATGCCGACTACGCGGTGACGAAGGACTGGCTCAAGGACCTGGTGCCGTGGTTCGCCGATCCCAAGGTCGCGCTCGTCCAGGCGCCGCAGGACCACCGCGACGGCGCGCGTTCGGTGCTCAACACCGCGATGAACAGCGAATATGCCGGCTTCTTCGACGTCGGCATGGTCGAGCGGAACGAGCACAACGCGATCATCATCCACGGCACGATGCTGCTCGTCCGCCGCCGCGCGCTCGATGAGGCGGGGGGCTGGACCTCGGACACGATCGTCGAGGACGCCGAGCTCGGCCTCCGCCTGTTCCGCGCCGGCTACCAGGCCCATTACACCGCGCGGCGCTACGGCTTCGGCCTCCTGCCCACGACCTACCGCGCGTTCAAGACCCAGCGCGAGCGCTGGGCCTATGGGGCGATCCAGATCATCAAGAAGCACTGGCGCGCGATGCTGCCGGCCGGACGCCAGCTCACCGCGCGGCAGAAATCGCAATACGTCACCGGCTGGGCGTTCTGGTTGTCGGACGCCTTCGGCGCGCTGGCCGCGATCCTCAACCTCCTCTGGGTGCCGGTCATCATCCTCATCGAAGTGCTCGTGCCGACGGTCGCGCTCACCCTCCCGGTGCTTCTCGCCTTCGTGGTGAACCTCCTCCACTGCATCCTTCTCTACCGCGCCCGCGTGCGCATCTCGGAGCGCACGATCCTAGGCGCCGCGGTCGCGGTGATGAGCCTCCAGTACACGGTGGCGAAAGCGGTGCTCGACGGGCTCGTCAAGGACAACCTGCCGTTCAAGCGGACCGACAAGGGCAAGACCGGCGCCAAGAAGCGCACCGACGTGGTGCTCTGGGAGACGGTGATCGGGCTCGGCCTCGTCGCCGCCGCGACGTGGCTCTACACGTTCAACTTCTCCCGGCAGCAGATCACGGAGATGAACGTGTTTGCCCTGGCGCTCGCCGTCCAGAGCATTCCGTTCCTGTCGGCGATGGTCATGCGCGGCCTCGAGCGGGCGGAGGAGCATGCCCAGGCGCGCGGCGTCACGCTCCGCGAGCTCGTCGGCCTCTATCCGCGCTGGGTGCTCGGGGCGGTCGCCCGCCTCCGTCCTCGCCCCGCGCTCAAGGCCATCCCCCGCCTGCGGTTGCCTTTCGCTTTCCGCGCCGGCGCCGCCAAGCTCCGCCAGGAGGCCTAGCCGGGGCTTCGGTCCTTCGGCTTCGGGACAGCCGACGGCGCCCTTCGGGGCGCCGTCGTCGTTTCGGCCGGCCTACTCCGCCGCGGCCTCGACCGGTGCGGCCGACCACGACCGCACATAGCCGTCCCACTCGATCGCCGCCGCCGCCGGCCCGACCTCGAGCGCATCGCGCGCGTCGATGTTGATCGCGACCTCGTCGGTCTCCTTGCGCACCGCCTTCTGGCCGATCGCGAAGGCCTTGGGGTGCGGCCCGTGCGGGAAGCCGCAGGGGTGCAGCGTCACCATGCCGGGGTGGATGTTGTCGCGGCTGAAGAACTGGCCGCGGTGGTAGAAGATGAACTCGTCGTAGTCGTCGTTGTTGTGGAAGAACGGCACCTTGAGCGCGCCGGGATCGCTCTCCATCGGCCGCGGCACGAAGGTGCAGACGACGAAGCGGTCGGCGCAGAACGTGCTGTGCGCCGACGGCGGCACATGGAAGCGATGGCTCATCAGCGGCCGGAAGTCGCGCCAGTTGATGCGGACCGGCGCGAGGTTTCCCTTCCAGCCGGTCGCGTCCAGCGGGTTGAACGGAAAGGTGATGGTCGAGTAGCTCTGGCGCCGCTTAAGGACGACGCGCCACGGCGTCTCGGTCTGCTGCGCGCGGAAGGCGGCGTCCATCGCCGGAACCTCGAGCATCGCCGGATCGAAGAACGCGTGCTCGCCGACGATCCCCTTGTCGGGCAGGCGATAGGAATCGTTGGTCGCCTCGATCAGGAGAAGGCGGGTCTCGGCGCGGGGCTCGAGCCGCCACATCGTGCTCCGCGGCAACAGGATGTAATCGCCCTCGCCATAGGTGAGCCGGCCGAAATCGCAGAAGAGATCACCCGCGCCGGCATGGACGAAGAGAAGCTCGTCGCCGTCGGCGTTGCGGACGAGATGGTCCATGGCCGTCGCGCTCGACCAGAACCGGATGCGGACATGGGCGTTGCCCATCAGGAGCCCGGCATCCCACGGCGAGTTGCCGGACGCATTGAGCTTCGCGGTATCGAACGCGCGCGGCCGGTGCGGCCCCTCCCAGTCCGACCAGCCGGTCGGCGGGTGGGCGTGATACATGTGCGTCGCCGGGCCGTAGAACCCCTCGCGGCCCAGCTCGCGCTCATAGGTGCCGGCGGGCAGGTCGGCGTGTGCCTGGCGCGAGGCGGTGCCCTCGACGCGGGGAAACGAGATCCACTTGTTCATCGCGCACTCCTCCTCGGATCGACGCGATTATGCCCGTCCCCTGGCCGCGCCGCCAAGACGCCGTCCGCACGCGATATCGAGGCGCCCGATGATCCGCCGCTCAGCCGCCGAGATTGTGCTCAGGCTGCGGGTCCTCGACCTCGCTCGCGGTGAACAGCCGGCCGAGATGGGGCGCGTACTTGAACCGGTTGTAAGGGCGGAGCGCGGTCGCAGTCTCGATCGAGAGGAGAAGCCCGTTCAGGAAGAACGACCAGGCGTTCTCGCCGTCGGCGAAGACGAGGGCGGGATCGCGAAAAGCGCGGCAGGCGAGGAACCAGCGGCGGTTGGCGACGAATATGCCGTCGAAGAAGAAATCGCGCGTCTCCTTCCGCGTCTCGACGACGAGGTCGCGGAGCTTGCCGAGCTCGCGTCCGCGATGGTCGGAGACGAACAGGAATTGCCGCGGTGGCTGGCTCGCGGTCCAGGTCAGGAACGAGGTCACCCGGTTGCCGTGCTCGTCATGCGTATCGATCGGCACCATGTAGCTCTTGTGGCGTGCCATGGCGCGGAGCGTCGCGACGTTCTGCGCCATGCCCGGCACACCGTCCTTCTGGCGCGTCGACGGGCGCGGCCAGCGCGCCGCGACGGTGACGGTCGCGTAGACCATCTCGATCGGGAACAGCGACCAGTCCGGCGTGTTGAGGAGGGGGCGTTGTTGAGCTGGTCGTAGATCACGAGGTCCTGCGCGACGCTCTGGACGGCGCGGCCGTCCTCGACCGAGACGACGAAGCCCGTCCCGATGCCGAACCGTTGCGGCAGGATATCGCGGAGGATGCGCCGCAGCGCCGATTCGGCCGCCCGGTCCGTCTCGCCGGTCTCCTCCGACGAGCCGCGATGGAGGGCCGAGGTCCGCGACAGGATCTCGAGCCGCTGGTCGAGGATCTCGGCATAGCCGAAGGCGCTGTCGGCGCTGTTCTTCTTCATGGCGCGGCCTCGTGGCGTGGCGGAGGGGGACGGTCGCCGGTCGATCGTGTAGGTCTAGGTCCTGTACTCATAATGGGATTCCCCTGAGGCGGGAGATGTGATTCAAGCTTCCAAACGGAGGAGGCTTGGATCATGGCTCGCTTTGATCTGACGGATTTCGAGTGGTCGCTGATTGCGCCGCTG